>CALXOT010000040.1 GCA_944390085.1 uncultured Succinivibrionaceae bacterium | reverse complement strand
ATTACGCGGTACGGAATCCTCGTCAGTAATTTAGGAAGCGTGAACTTCAGGAGCGGTCCTGAAGCCTGAATGCGAGGCCGATCTCAGTAGATCCTCCTCATAACTTAAGGAAAACGTTATGGTTTCGTATGAACTACCTACGCACTTACGTGCGAGGTTTCGTGAAGACGGTGCCTCACTTTTAGTAAGCACCCATTACCGGGCACTTACGGGCATGTCCACAATGCCCCCATCAGGTCGGAGCAAAAAAGCCCGTTCCTGAATTCTTAGAGAGTATTGCACATGATCAAAATGTGCGACACCAGCCGCTTTCATCCCCAGGCTCACGCAAGGGGAATTACGCGGCATTAGTTAAAAAAAATAAAGAAGCATCATAGCTGGTAAAAACCTGGCCGCAGCTTTACCTGCAACCCCTGGCTTTATCCGGTTCTGACCACAGCTCCTACAGGCAGCAGCAATGGCAAGCTTAATTGAACCGCACAAAATAGATCCCTACATCCTGATGACGGCACTGGCACTTAGCAATGGCCCGAAGGATCCTTACAGTCACTCCCCACGCCTGCGCGCCGATGACGAGGCGGATAACGAAGAGCGGACAGATGGCCTTGACAGTTACCTGCACTATATTGTCAACTCATCCAAACTGCCACAATGCTGCACCTCTCTTGAGATCAGCGCAAGCGGCATAGCCAAATTCAGGGCCGCAGCCAATTCCAAACGCAGCAGTAAATTTTTCTACTACAGTGCCGGCTACCGGATCATAAACATCGCCATCTCGCTTAAGCACAAACCCAAGACTGCGCTTAAAAAAGCGATATTAAAATCCCTGCAGGATGATGCCCAGCTTATTTCCAAACTGGGGAGCAACCAGCTTAAATTCAGTGAAATCCCGGGATTTGCCGCTTATTTTGCTGCCCTAAACCTTTGCTCTTATGCAGACTTTTCAGTCAAGGAATCACATTTTGGCGAACTTAATTGCCAAAGCTACGAAGATTACAGTGTCTGTTACTGTGCTGCGGTGAAGGAACTCATCACTGATTTTATCCAGCATCCGGATCACTTCCTGACATTTCTGGGACTCAACCTCAGCAAAACCAATACTGCCAGCGCCGAAATACTGAATGCAGTACGGCACAGTGCCTTCACCAGCCTCTCAGGCTATGAAAGGCTGAAACAGGCAGTTGAAACCGCTGACAGCTCTGCAACGCCCCAGCGCCTGCTTTGTAATCCTGAGCCCTATCAGGAACCTGTTGTACCCTGTGCCACCCTGCCTTTGGACGAGCTGGCCCTGCTGCCCTTTGACAGCTTGCCTGATGTCACCTTACAAGTGTTGTCATTTCTGCCAAATGAAGATCCCAAGGAGGCACCGAGCCGCAGACAGCTCAAGACCATCTTCACCGAGTTTTACTTTTCAATAAGAAACGGGGCATCCCTGCCTGCACTTGAGCTGCAACGCGTAGCGCTCAGACCGGCCATGCCCTTCAAGGAGCTGCAAAACGTTTACACTCCAAGACCCCGCAGCAAAGATAATCCTGCAGGCGAACCCGAAATTACACAAACCGAAGCAGACAGCCCCTCTGACTTTTATCTGACTGACGGCGGTTATGTGATGCTGCCGCCGCTGTTTACGGAAATAGAGACTGAAGTCGGTGCAGACGACGATCCCAACAGTCTGTACGAAAATGAAAGACAATTATTCTTTGCCGGCAGGTTAATCCCCATCAAGGCCGGGACCAGCTATGGTGTTACCTCAGCCTACCAACCGGTAAGAAGCTGGAAACTGCCCACCCCGGATCAGCAACCTTGCGATAGCACGCACACTGACTTCATGAACTACTACTGGCAGTATAACCCTACATACTTCAATGCCTCGCCTTCAATAATTTACAAAGCAAAATACAATACCCTTGGCAGCAGGAGGTGGAAAGAAAACCCCTTGCCTGTCTGCGGTTTCATGCAGGTTTTTGGCCTTAAGGATCCGGCGTTACTGCCCCGCCTGAGCGAAAAAGAACGGGTGCGCTACTATTTGCGCGAGATTGCCTTGAAACTGTTGCAAAAAGGAGCCTTTATCCCGCAGTACTTTGAGCTGTGCCAGCTGCACAAACCGGCCGCCGGCGAAGATCTTGACAGCTCTGCGCGCGGGCGCAGCCTGACCCGAACTGTTAACGGCATGCGCTGGATCCCTGCTATCAACTTAACCCCGGTGCGCGAGCTTACCGCAAAGGTAGGTGCCTGTTTACGGGGACTTAATCTGCACCGCATCAAGGATCAGTATGGCCGTACTACCTATCTGCTGGACGCAGATAATATGGAATTAGGCTGTGCTTACCTATCCATGTTCCTGACTGACCATCTGGAAAGGGAGCTGGAGGTGTTTCTGTGGGGAAACTTTTATAGTAATAATTACGTCTTCTACTTGAAAAGCATGTATCAGCTGCGACGCGATAATTACTCCGGGCCCGCTTACGTTCTTACCGAGAGCACAAAAGCCCGCACCGAAAAAGTCCTGGCCGGGCGCGACAGCCTGCCGGAATATTTTGCTCCGCTGCTGGCCTTAAACCAGCTACAACAGGAATTTGTTCCGGTGCTGGCTTTGGACAGTGCCGGCAAGGCAGAGCTCAATTTGCAGCTTATCTTCAGGCTCAAGGGCAACGCGGCTGCAGCTACAGATCCACAAACTGAAGCTACGGCACAGAAAAACAAAACCAAACTCAGCACCCAGGCCTTCAGCTCCCTGCATGATCTTAAAAACATCATCGGTGCCGCACGTTATGCAGCAAGCCTGACCCAGCTCTCCACCCTCAGGACACAGGTACCCTGGCTCAAGGATGTACTGGACTCCCCCGAGGGGCGAGTCATCCTGAAAGGCAAAAAAGCCGTACGGCAATTCTTTGACCTGATGCCCACCCTGCAGAGCTTTGGCTTTGAGAGCATCATGTCCAAAGGACTGAACGCAGTACTGCGCCCGCGCCAGACCCTGCAGTTCAGGCTCGATGAGGCCATGGGTTCCGGTAAGGGATTCAGCTCAATGCTAAGTTACCTTGATTACGATGCCAAAATCAGCTTAGGTGACTATGAACTAACCGCCGCCGACTACGAGGAGCTGAAGAAAAATGCCGGCATGATAGTACAGTTCAGGGAACATCTGGTCTACGTCGATGAAAAGGATCTGGAGCTGATGCGCCAGGTACTGATCGGCAAGAAGCGGCCATCCCTATCCATGCCTCAAGTCATCGCCGCCATGCTGGGATCAGGTGAAGACAGTCAGGCAGACGGCAGGAATAGCATGGATGAAGATGACGGGATCCATTATTCCTTTGCCCCGCGCATCCGGGAGCTGGTACAAAAGCTACGGCAGGAAGAACAGCTGCCCCTGCCCCAAAAGCTGCAGGCCACCCTGCGACCCTATCAGGAGCGCGGCTATGTCTGGCTGATGCACAACCTGCATGCCGGCTTAGGTTCCATCATCGCCGATGACATGGGGCTTGGCAAAACCGTACAGGTTTTGTCAGCACTGCTGCGCCTGAAAGAGGAAAAGTCCCTCAAGGATCCGGCCCTGATCGTAATGCCGGCCTCGCTGCTCTTTAACTGGCAGCATGAGATCAGAGCCTTTGCCCCGGGACTTAGCTACCGCGTCATTTATAGCGGAGCTGAAAGAACCCGTGGCAAGATGGATCTGCACCTTACCACCTATACCTATCTAACCCGTCACCCGGAACGCTTCAGCCGCCACTACAGCGTGCTGATTGCCGATGAGGCGCAGAACATCAAGAACCCGCAGACCCAGGCCTCAAAGGCCTTGCGTGCCATTGAGCGGGACTGCGCCATTGCCATGACCGGCACCCCGGTGGAAAACCATTTGACTGATTACTGGGCCATCATGGATCTGGTAAATCCAGGACTTTTGGGCAAGCTTGAGACCTTCAAGTCAGAATACGTGGGGCCGATTGAAAAGGAACGCGATACCCGCGCCGCCGGCATCCTGCGCCGCGCCGTCACTCCCTTCGTGCTGCGCCGTCTCAAGACAGATCGCAACATCATCCAGGATTTGCCGGAAAAGCTTTCTGCCAATCAGTACTGCTCCTTGACCCCGCTGCAAAGTGCGCTCTACGAAGCTCGCTGCCAGGAGGCCCTGCAGCATATTGCCGGCAGCCAGAACCCGGGACAGCGCTTTATTGCAGTGTTCCGCTCCATCACCTCGTTAAAACAGATCTGCGACAGCCCGGCAGTATACGATCCGCACTCCGGCCACGACCGGCCTGAGGACTCCGGCAAGATAGCAGTGCTGCTTGATCTGCTGTCCAATGTCTTTGAACAGCAGCGCAAGGTCATCATCTTCACGCAATTCATCCGCATGGGCAAGCTGCTACAGGAATATCTCGAAAACGCCTTTGGCTTCCGCCCTGATTTTCTTAACGGCTCAAGCTCAGTGCCTGAAAGACAGACCATGATCGAAGCCTTTCAGACCGATCCAGACAAAAAGGCACTCATCCTGTCCCTCAAGGCCGGCGGCGCCGGCATCAACCTTACCGCCGCTTCGGTGGTGATCCATGTCGATCTGTGGTGGAACCCTGCTGTGGAAAACCAGGCCACGGATCGCGCCTTCCGCATCGGCCAGGTAAACGACGTACAGGTTTACCGCCTGATCGTCGATGGTACGGTGGAAGAAAAAATTGATGAGAAGATAAGATCCAAGCAGGAGCTCAATGAGCTTACCGTAACGGCCAATGAAAAGTGGCTGGGCGATCTCTCCGATGCTGAGCTTTCCGATCTCATGACCTTCAGCTCCGGAGCAAATGGGGATGAAGATGAAGATGAAGATGTAGATGAAGATGTAGATGAAGATGTAGATGAAGATGTAGATGTAGATGCAGATACGGATACTGCAATCTGAAATATCTCTGCCTGCTACAGCATGCACTCAGGGGAAGGGGGGTGACTGATTAATGGTCCCCCTGTAGCTTACCTTGCTGCCCGTACTTAAGCAGCAGGCCGGTCCTGCAGATGCTCCTGCCGCCAACCACCTGACGGAAGCTGGCGCTGGCTAGAGCCACTTTCTGCTGCCTTGGTTGCCGTTTAAGGCTGCAGCTTAAAACTGCTGCTAACTCCTTTCCCTGAAGAGCGAGGAACCTGGCGGTACGGAAGTGCTGCCCGATCTTGCCTGACTGCCACGGCCCGGGGTGGGGACAGGATCAGGTTCCTGCACCTCATAAGGTTTGTTACTCACCTTGATGCGGATCTTCGGTCTTACCTGTTTTATATGATCACTGCCAAAAGTAGATCCGGTCAACTCTGCCAGGCGCACAAACAAAAGTGGCACCCCGCCTGCACCTGAGCGCACGGTACCGAGCAGTGCGGTGAACTCAGCCCCCAGCAAGATGATGAACCAATTGATGTTGATCCAGATCATCAGCACCGGCAGCGCTGCCAGCGCCCCGTAAATGGCCTGATAATCACTGAAATTAAGGATGAAGGCCGCAAAGATACGCTTGGCCAGTTCAAAGAGCAAGGTCACTAAAAAGGCGCCCAGCAGCGCATCGCGCATCTTGACGCTGGCCACCGGGACTGCCAGGAACAGCACCGTCACCACCCCGATTTCAATCAGCACCGGCATGATGAAGTATAAAAATTGCTGGGCAAAGTTCAGATCCGTGCCAAAAATAGACAGGGTGATGATGCGTGAGGTCAGCCACAGCAAGACCGACACCGCCAGGGGGCCCATGGTAAGCATGGTCCAGTAAATGGCCACAGTCATGGCAAAGCGCCTTTTTCCACCGCGCCAGATCCGGTTTAAGGTCTTGTCTACTGCCCGCACCAACAGCAATGACACCACAATCAGCACAATGGATCCTGTAGCTGTCATGGAACCTGCATGTTCCACAAATTGCCCGACATTCTCAGTCACCGCATCGGTAAAGACCGGCATGAAGTTATCGCGGGCAAAGGTCAGAAGAGACTCCTTTAAAGGCTCAAAGGCCGGAGCCATGGTAAAGATGGAGACAATGACCGTCAGTGCCGGTATAAGGGCCAGAATGGTGGTAAAGGACAGCGCTGCTGCTTCCAGAAACAGCTCATCGCGCTTTACCCGGCGCACTAGGAAGGATATAAAATCGCGCACGCTTGAAAATTCCCGATCCCGCTTTCAGCATAAAAAAAGATTCCACCTTTATTGTAGTAAAAGCGGAATCTTTTTCCCAGAGCAGCGCCCTGCCAGGCTTTGGCAGAGGCTGCCATGCGCCCTGCCTGCAGCTTTTCTTACCTGCAGGCCTTAAGCTACAGTGTTCTTAGAGGCTGTAGTACATCTCAAACTCAACCGGATGCGGTGCCATGTTCAGGCGTGAAACCTCAGAACGCTTTAACTCGATGTAAGCCTTGATCATGTCCTCAGTAAAGACTCCGCCTTCGGTGAGGAAGTCATGATCGCTCTCCAGTGCACTTAAGGCCTCATCTAAGGAGGCACAGACCTGCGGAATGGATGCTGCTTCTTCAGGCGGCAAATCGTACAGGTTCTTGTCCATCGGATCACCCGGATCGATGCGGTTCTGGATACCGTCAATACCGGCCATCAGCAGAGCAGCAAAGGCTAAATACGGATTGGCCATGCAGTCCGGGAAGCGCACCTCAAGGTGGGCATTCTTCGGATTGGGCGAGTGCGGAATGCGGATGGATGCGGAGCGGTTTGAGGCAGAATAAGCCAGCATCACCGGAGCCTCAAAGCCCGGCACCAAGCGCTTATAGGAATTGGTGGACGGATTGGTAAAGGCATTTACCGCCTTAGCGTGATGGATGATACCGCCGATAAACCACAGCGCATCCTGTGACAGGCCGCCGTACATGGAACCGGCAAAAGTATTCTGCCCATCCTTGATGAAGGAGAAGTGGCAGTGCATGCCGGAGCCATTGTCACCCAGAATTGGCTTTGGCATAAAGGTAGCAGTCTTGCCCCATTTATCAGCCACATTCTGCACCACGTACTTGTAGATCATCACCTCATCTGCTTTCTTGGTAAGGGTATTGAAACGGGTGGCAATTTCATTCTGACCGCAGGTGGCAACTTCATGATGATGTGCCTCAATGATAAGGCCCAGATCTTCCATCACCGCACACATTTCAGAGCGGATGTCCTGGGACGGATCTACCGGCGGCACCGGGAAATAGCCGCCCTTGACCATCGGGCGGTGACCTAAGTTGCCGCCCTCGTAATCAGTCTTGGAGTTCCAGGCAGCCTCATAGTCATCCACCTTATACATGGAGCCGCCCATGGAAACGTCAAAGCGCACGTCATCAAATAAGAAGAACTCAGGCTCAGGCCCAACGATACACTCATCACCAAGGCCGGTGGAACGCAGATAATTCTCAGCGCGCTTGGCCACTGAGCGCGGATCGCGGTCATAACCGGTCATGGTGGCAGCATCGAGCACATCACAGCGCACGATGATGGTAGGCATTTCGTAGAACGGATCAAGGTGCACACTTTCCACATCGGGCATCAGCACCATGTCTGATTTGTCGATCCCCTTCCAGCCGGCCATGGAAGAGCCGTCAAACATTTTGCCTTCCGTGAAGAAATCCTCATTCACCATCTTGGCAGGAATGGAGACGTGATGCTCCTTACCCTTGGTATCGGTAAAGCGCAGATCCGCAAATCTCACCTTTTTATCGGCGATGAGCTCCATCACCTCAGCAACATTCATACTTATCTCCTACAGTTTCGGGCTGCCTAAACGAAAGATAACTAAATTAGAATATTTTAACAAAACGCCCTAGGCTCTTCATGTTTTTTACGTTATTTTTGCCCCTAAACGGGGCATTTTCCCCACGCTGTCCTGACTGCGTTAGTTGGCATCAGACACTTTGTCCTGCCTTGAAAAACTGGGAAGCGGTCAAATTTTGTTCCAGAATCACGCTGCGCGTAACTTTTACGGTAATGCTCTCTCCCTGCAGCAGAGCCTGCATTTGCCCTAGGGCTTTAGCATTAAGTCTGCCTAACAGCTCCTTAATCAACTGATTGCCGGAAGTGTCAATCCAGAAAGGTCTGAGCAAGCCTTCTTTGAGGAAACAAAGCACGCTCCAAGGGTTGTATACTTTTATGCCTCCAAATGAGTAACCGTCATACCAGTGCGAAACTTCAGCCTCCCGGTCAGATAAGCCAAAATCTGCAAGTGCCTTTGCAGTTTCGCGTTCTGTCAAGCCGAAATACTCTGCATAACTTTTTGATAAAACAGAATATTCCACCAGGTTATTAAGTTCAGAAAATATTCCGGCACGTGCAGTCCTGATCACACCGGTCATAACCGCAAGCCTGAGTTTGTTATTGCCCTTGACTGCGTTTCCGTACAACACTTTCATGAAGACCTGAGCCAGCAGGTAGTAATCCTTACCATGAGCATCAATCAGAGGAACATCATATTCATCTATCAGAAAAACAACCTGTTTCTTCCAATACTCAGCCAAATAATTACCAAGATAAAGCAGACTGTTCATTAGTTGTACCTTGTTAGCACGTCTGAACAGCATGTCATCAAAGTAATGCTGCTGTGCTTCATTCAGAGCAGGGCGTAAGTAGGAAAAGCCCTCATACAGTAAGCCTAGCTTTTCGCGCATCTGCTCCAAAAAATCATGCTGCGAAAATGCGCTATTACCCTTAAATGAAACAAACAGTACCGGATATTGTCCCTGTTGGGCAAAATACGGACTTTTGGCAATAGAAAAATCAGTAAATAAGCTTCGGTTCTGCTCAGCTGTCCTGATATCGAAAAAATAACTGAGCATGGACAAGTTCAGGCTCTTACCAAAACACCGGGGACGGGTAATAAGGCAGGCGGCAACCCTGCTTTTTAAAAGCAGTGCAATAAAATCAGTTTTATCGATATAGTAAAGCCTTTCATGGATGACTGTTGCAAAATCATCATAACCGATGGGTAATTCTTTATCAGGCGCCCCTGCCTTTTGCCCCGACCTCACTTAATTCCTGATAATATTTGTAGCAGACGGCAAAAGAGTAATTTTTAACAAATTAAAATTTTGAGCGCATAAGTCGCTTTATCAAAAGATTTCCGGAGAGATTTACGCAGCAAATCCGCGAACAAATGCCAGTTGATGTCAATGTTGATTTTTAAAGAGCAAAACCGATGTAAACCCCGTTTTTACAATATGTTAAACTCAACTATCAACTCGGAAAGTCGAGTAAATAAACAATTGTCTGAAGCAGCAGTTCAGCATAGTCTAGGAGTTAGCGCAGCTGTGCCTGCTGCACCGGCTACAAGTTTTCAGCTGCTACCACCAGAAATCAGGTACTGCTGCAATAGCCTTTAGCCATAAAAACAGCTTTTTTCTGTGAGCTGACGCGCAAAAATCAAGGCTGCACCTGAATTTTAGAGTACAATAGCGCAAATCTTTTTAGACCCCCTTATTCTCATTACAGGTAACACAATGGACGTTCAGAAGATCCGCAACATCGCGATTATTGCGCACGTCGATCACGGCAAGACCACCCTCGTCGACAAGCTGCTGCGCCAATCTGGCACTCTGGATCGCAGCGAGCTTGGTCAGGAGCGAGTCATGGATTCCAATGCCATTGAAAAGGAACGCGGCATTACCATCCTGTCCAAGAATACGGCCATCAACTGGAACGGCTACCGCATCAATATCGTGGACACCCCGGGTCACGCAGACTTTGGCGGTGAAGTGGAGCGCGTCATGAGCATGGTGGATTCCGTGCTGCTGTTAGTGGACGCTGTGGACGGCCCGATGCCACAGACCCGCTTCGTCACCCAGAAGGCCTTTGCCCGTGGCCTCAAGCCCATCGTGGTCATCAATAAATGTGACCGTGACGGCGCCCGCCCGGACTGGGTGATCGATCAGGTATTTGACTTATTTGATAACTTAGGTGCTACTGACGAACAGCTGGACTTCCCGATTGTTTACGCCTCAGCCTTGTCCGGCTGGGCATCTCTAGATCCGGATCAGCACGGCGACAACATGGATCCGCTGTTCAATACCATCATTGAACGGGTCAGCCCGCCTCCTGCAGATCTGGATGGCCCCTTCCAGATGCAGATCTCCTCGCTCGATTACACCTCCTACGTTGGTGTCATCGGCGTGGGCAGGGTTACCCGTGGCAAGGCCAAGACCAATCAGCCAGTCACCATCGTCTCTGCTGACGGTTCCGTCCGCCAGGGCAAGATCGGACAGGTTCTGGGCTATCTCGGCCTGCACCGCTCCGAAGTGCCTGAGGCTGAGGCAGGTGACATCATTGCCTTGACTGGCCTTGGTGAGCTCAAGATTTCCGATACCATCTGCTCTCCTGCCAAGGTAGAGGCTCTGCCTGCCCTGAGCGTGGATGAGCCTACTGTATCCATGAATTTCTGCGTCAACACTTCTCCCTTTGCCGGCCGTGAAGGCAAGTTCGTGACCTCCCGCAATATCGAGGAACGTCTGCGTGAGGAGCTGGTGCACAATGTGGCACTGCGCGTCGAGAACACCGATGAGCCTGACCGCTTCCGTGTCTCCGGCCGTGGCGAGCTGCACCTGTCCGTACTGATTGAGCAGATGCGCCGTGAAGGCTACGAGCTGGGTGTTTCCCGTCCGGAAGTGATCCTGCACAAGGACGAAAATGGCAAGACCTTAGAGCCTTACGAAGTGCTGACCCTCGATCTGCCTGAGGAAAACCAGGGACCGGTAATGGAAGAGCTTGGCAGGCGCAAGGGCGAGCTTAAGAACATGACTCCGGATGGCAAAGGACGCGTGCGCCTGGATTACCGTATCCCGGCCCGTGGCCTGATCGGCTTCCAGTCCCTCTATCTGACCTTAACCTCCGGCACCGGCCTCATGTACCACACCTTTGACAGCTACGACGTCTACGTCGGTGGTTCCATCGGTGAAAGGCAGAACGGCGTGCTGATCTCCAACGATACCGGTAAGACCGTACCCTACGCCCTGTGGTTCCTGCAGGAGCGCGGCCGTCTGTTCGTGGATGCCGGTGAGGACATCTACGAGGGTCAGATCATCGGCCTGCATGTGCGCACCAACGATCTGACGGTGAACCCGCTTAAGACCAAAAAACTGACCAATGTGCGTGCTGCCGGTTCTGATGACAACATCATCCTGACCCCGGCCGTGCACATGTCCTTAGAGCAGGCCCTTGAGTTCATCAACGAAGATGAGCTGGTGGAGGTAACTCCCAAGAGCATCCGCCTGCGCAAGAAGAACCTCTCTGAGATGGAGCGCGTACGCGCTTTCAGAGCGGCTGGTGGCAAAAAAGCTGAATAACCATCAGCATTAGCTCATTTCCCAGGATTCAGGCTGCCTACTAGGCGGCCTGAATTGTTTTTTAATCTGATTACTCAGTAAAAATACTTTTTTGTTCTTCTGTAATTCCTAATAACTAATTCCTCAAATCTTATTATGGCGATTTACATTCGAGAATGTATTACTACTACTTATCAAATTTTAATTTGTCGAGTTGCTTTAAAAAATTTAACAATTCATTTTGATGATTAAGATCTAAAATCGGTATTTGTAAGGAGTCTATATGTTCTTTTTTTATATTTAAAATATTTGACCCACAAAGTCGTTTTTTTAAGACATTTAATGTTGAACAGTCTGATAAAAAAGTCGATAGATAATAAGATGTTAAATTACCTCTGGTTCTAATGATTTTGCAAAAACCACCAAATGTTTTTCCAGTAACACCGTCTGGACAAAGTGCTGATTTTCCAACAGCATTTATAC
>CALXOT010000039.1 GCA_944390085.1 uncultured Succinivibrionaceae bacterium | reverse complement strand
ACCTCGGCACGGGCCAGGGCATCCTCAATCGGGGTGACTTCCAGGCCACGCTCGTGAATGCTCTCAATGCCCTTAGGAGCATTTTCAACGAGCATCAGATCGTACTTGTCGGTCATTTTGGCCAAATTGCGGGAGGTACGGGTACCCATTTTGCCACCGGCACCGATGACTGCTACTTTGATCTTTTCCATTGTTGTTGTCCCTCTTAATAATTGTGAAGTTACACAGATTTATGCGTTGGTTTTTGCAGCTCTGTTAAGCCCGCAGACGCAAAATCTGTGCAGCCTCTTTTTATTTTAGGAACATGGTGTATTGCAAAAATCGTTTAAAAAACAATCATGCAAATTACACAAAAGTGTCCTATGCCTATTAATTGACCTGTATGCATTAAAACAGGGCTCCTAATTTGCGTTATCAATCATATTGATTCTGTCTGTCAGAAAAACGTGATCAAAATCGTAAGATGGATCTGAAAAATTGCCTTAAAAATAGAAAAACAGTTTAACAATGGTTTTAAAACTAAAGTTATTCTAGTTTTAAACAGAAATTAATATAAAATTAATTATTAATTAAAAATAATAAATTTATCTGTTTTCAAAATACGTGATCTTGATTGCGGCTTAAATGAGGTGAAAGTATTCTTAGATAAAGACAAGTGTAGAATTTTATGCTGATTTGAGGCTGCTATTTAGCTTCATCTCATTAAAGTTAAAATTTGATGTTGATCACAAAATATTTTATGATTGAAAATCAGTATGTTAGTTAAATTGGTCAAATCTACAGACCGTCGTTTGCCTGGTTAACTGAGCACTTTTCCTTAGCCTGAATGTTATTTTTAGCCTGTATTGCCACGAGTTGCAGTTTTTCCTGCCGGTAGGATCTGACAAGGCAGCAGGGATGAACATAACAGCCGCCATTTGTTAGAATAAGCAGACACTTACAGCAGGGTTTTGTAAAGATGACTGATCCTTTTAATTTTTCGCGCAGCTATACCTATAAGGAGCAGACTGCGCGCTCCCTGACCTGGGGACACCATTTCCTGTTATTAAATATCCTGCTGGCAATTTTTGTGGGTACAGCCTATGTATACGCAGCCCCGCAAAGCGAAGGCTTCCTCGCTTTTGCCTACCTCATCCTGACCCTGTGCGGGCACATGAGCTTTATTTGCTGTGTGATCTACCTGATTGCTTTCTTCCCCTTGTCCTTTATCGGCAATTTCCGCGTCTACCGCATTATCTCGGTGGTGCTGGCAGTTTTGCTTTTTACCCTGCTTTTAGTTGATGTAAAGCTCTATTTATACGTCAAGGTGCATCTGGGACTTGGGGTGTTGCGCCTAATTTTCACCCAGCTTGATTTTAATACCGGGCTTAATTACAACTTCCTCTTCATTGCAGTGCCGCTGTTGCTTGTCTTTGAGCTGTGCTTTGCCAAGATCTCAACTGCTTATGTCTATTCTTACAAAGGCGTTAAGCTGATCTTTATCCGGGCACTGATCGCCTTGCTGACAATTTGCTTCATCAGCTCCCACTGCATCCATATCTGGGCTGATGCAGTGCGCTACCAGCAGGTCACGGTGCTCAAGTCAGCTTTCCCGGCACATTATCCGATGACCGCCAAGAATTTCCTGGAAAGCCATGGATGGCTGACTGAGCGCAAAGGCCGCCATGTCAGTAACTTTTCATTCGTCTATCCGTTGGAGCCGGTGGAAACGGTGGAAAATCCGCGTCTGATGAATACGGTGACGGTGCTGATAAACGGCATTTCACAGCAGGACTTAAATGCTGCAGACTGCCCGCAGCTTTTTGCCCTGAAGGGACAGGCCATTTCCTTTGACAATAATTACCTGCCATATACTGCCCTTGAAGATAATCTCTTTGCTGCAAGCTATGGCCTGCCCCGGCAATATCGGCAGGCAGTGCAGGCAAATCGGGTGCTGCCGGTGGTGCTCACTGAGATGTTCAGGCAGGATTACCTGATCCGGGTATTGCAAAGTAACTGCCCTAAAGCAGAACAGCTCCCGCAGCCTGATGGCAGTACCGGCCTTAATCCGGTTCACTTTTCAGATTTTGCTGACAATGCCGCAGCCTGTTCCGGTGCGGTGGAGCTGCTGGACACCCTGGAGCCCGGGCAACGTTTCAGCCTGACCTTGCTGCTCAATGATCTGCAAAAGCAGCAGGGGGCAGGGGCTTTTGCCTCAGCCTTAAAGCGCACTGATGCTGCAGTAGGGGCACTTATTGATGCCCTCAGGGCAAGTGGCAGGATGCAGGATACCGTGATCATGGTGACTGCCATGGCCGGACGGCAGCAAGCTGCTGCAGGCAACGCCCTGCATTATGATCGGGCGCGCCAGCGTGTGCCCTTGCTGTTATGGCTGCCAGGCAGCGGCCCGCAGAGCATCAGTGCCTTAAGCTCACCTTTTGATATAGCCCCGACCTTAGGTGCCCAGGCGGTGGGCATTTCCTCTGCGCCCAGCACCTATGCGATAGGTTATGATTTAAGTGCTCTGCCGCAGCGTGATTTTATCGTCTCAGACAGTAATGACATCATGCTGATAGGCAGGACGCAGACCACTATCTATCTTGATGACGGTCAGGCTTTGATTGAGCGGGCTTCAGGCAGCAGTGCTGAACACGCCAACTTAGCCTCCCTGATCTCGGCCATGCGGGAGCTTAACCGTTTCCAGGAATAAACCCTTTACAATTAAAGATAAACTTACGGCCGTTTAGCAAAGGCGTTCAGGCATGGCCGGGATTTTCGGCCATGATCCTGTAAAAAATGGAAGGCCGTCCCCATGTTGTTAAGTTGTAAAGAGCAGAGTTTTGCTAAAAGGATTGAGACATGCAGCTGAATGAACATAATGTAAAGGAAGCCATTATTGACGCCTCCATGCAAAAAGCAGTATTCCTGTATTTTTATATGGATGCCCCGGAGTGCGCCACCGCCACGCAGGCCCTGAATGCGGCCATCAGCGATGGCAATGAGTATATTTCCCTGGTGACCGCCAATATTCAGGAACAGGTGGCACAGGCAGTTGCCATGCAGCTTGGGCTGCAGAGTGTGCCGACCCTGGTGGTGTTTAAGGAAGGTCGTCCGGTGGAGATGCTGCAGGGCGATGACATTGCCGCCAACCTGCAGGCCACCATGAACAAATACATGCCATCAGAGACCGATCTGGCTCTGCGAGAGGCCTTAAGCGCCGAGGCTGCAGGCGATCTGCCGCTGGCCTTGCAGAAGGCTGCTGCAGCTTATAAAGCCGATCAAAACAGCCTGCAGGCCAAGCATATTTATGCCAGGCTGCTTATCAGTGCCAAGAACCTGGAGCTGGCACGCACGCTGTTAGAAAACCCGGGACGGGAGGAGCGTGAGAGCTCTGAATACCAGGATCTGTTGTCAGCCCTTGATTTGGCTGAAAAGGCACAGGACAGCCCGCAGTTACATCAGCTATCTGAGGAGTATGCCAAAAATCCCAGCGTCGATCTGGCCTTAAAATATTCTGCTGCCTTAGTGGAGGCCGGTAAAAAGGGCGAGGCCCTTGATCTGCTCTTTGCCCTGTTGCAGCAGGACAGCGCTCAGTCTGAAGTTAAGAAGACCTTCCTTGATATTTTAAGCACCATGGCAGGCGATCCGCTGCAAGGCAAGTACCGCCGCAAGCTGTATACCTTACTGTACTAAATCAACTCTGCCACTGATGCCGAAGTTTTACCCCCGGCGGTGATCATCCTGCCGGGGATCGGGCGGGGATCTGGGGACTCTAAGGACAGGGTGCCGCCTGTCCTGCGCTCACACCAACATTAGCTTGAGATCAAGCTTGGTCAGCATTTTCTGGGCATGATCGGACAAACCCTGATCTGAAATAATGCCATTGAGATCGGAAAGCGGCACTGCCATGTAGGTGGCAGTTTGGGCATATTTTGACGAGTCACATATGAGGATACGCTGCTTGCTGGCCCGGACAACGGCCTGCTTGACCGGCACCTTGCCGATATCAGGGGTAGTGATCCCGCGCAAATCCCAGGAGGAGGCTGAGATAAATCCAATGTCGATGGACAGCGCCGATAGGGTCTGAGCTGCCAGATGCCCGATGCAGGAGCGGTTTTGTTTTTGCACCAGCCCGCCGGTGTGAATGAGGCTGCCCGGGCTTTTGTCCATCAGATAATTGATTACTTCAAAGTCATTGCTGACAATGGTGAGATCTTCTCGATCGCAGATATAGCGGCACAGCGCCAGTGAGGTGGTGCCAGCATCAAGATAGATGCAGCTATCAGGCGGAATGAGCTGGGCTGCCTGCCTGCCGATAGCATCCTTTTCCTCTGCGTGCAGGGTTTCTTTTTGCAGGTGCGAGGGTTCTGACAAAATGCGCTTTGAGATCTGAGCCCCACCCGTCACTAAGGTCAGCAGACCATCTTCTTCCATTTTCTGCAGATCACGGCGCACTGTCATATGGGATACCTGTAGCTCTGCCGTCAGATCAGCAATGGAAACAATTTCGCGCTGTTGCAGCAAATTAAGGATCTGCTGTCTGCGCTCGGCCGGGATCATGTTGTCATGCGAATGCGTCCTGCTCATGCGCTTCCTTCCTTGATGTTTGTCCTTGATATTCGTATATCTTTACTAATGTTTGCAATTGGATTAATGGCATTTTCACAACCATTTCACAGTGATTATAGGGTAAAAAGCAGGTTAATCTACAGCAGATAATCCAAAAAGCGCCATATTTCACAAAATTTAACAGTTTTAGGGCCAACACAAAAGCTAACAAACTTTAAAGCTTTGCAACAAATATTAACAAATTTAGCTGCAATGGCGAAGTGAAGCGCTTTGACGATCGTTTTTGGGCTGATCGTTGTTCCAGAATACCGCTACATAGCACGTAATTTTGCTGGTAAATATCACGTTTTTAACATTTGTCCCCAGTATTATGTGAATAGGAGATCTGATTCACACTTTTTCACAATCTTATCCGTATAATCATTCACAATCTTTCACATTGTTGTTGTTTTGAGGAGATAGTCAAATGGCAGTTAAGAATGTATGCGTGGTAGGTCTGGGCACCATGGGTATGGGTGCAGCTAAATCTTGCATCAGGGGCGGGCTTAATACCTACGGCGGCGACATCAGTGACAAGGCTCTGCAGGTATTAAAGGATGCAGGTGCCGTCAAGGTCTCAAAGACCCCCAAGGAATTTGGTGCCGAGCTTGACGCTGTGATCGTGCTGGTAGTGAATGCCGCTCAGGTAAGATCCGTGCTCTTTGGTGACGATCCGAAAGACTGCCTGGCCTCTTCCTTAAAGAAGGGCACTCCGGTCATGGTTTCCTCCACCATGGCTGCAGCTGATGCCAAGGACATTGCAGCTAAGCTCGCCGAATACGGCCTGCCGATGCTCGATGCCCCGGTATCCGGTGGCGGTATCAAGGCTAATGCCGGTGAGATGACCGTGATGGCCTCTGGTGCCCCTGAGACCTTTGAGGCTTTAAAGCCGGTCTTTGACGCTATTGCCACCAAGGTTTACAACATCGGTACCGAGTTTGGCTTAGGCTCTTCCGTCAAGATTGTCCATCAGCTGCTGGCTGGCGTGCATATCGCCGTGGCCGCTGAAGCCATGGCCATGGCCAAGAAGGCTGGTATTCCGCTTGACATCATGTATGACGTGGTCACCCATGCTGCCGGTAATTCCTGGATGTTTGAAAACCGCATGGCTCACGTGCTGGCCGGCGACTACACCCCGCTTTCTGCCGTGGATATCTTCGTTAAGGATTTAGGCCTGGTCACCGATACTGCAAAGGCCCTGCACTTCCCGATCCCGCTGGCTTCAACTGCTTATCAGATGTTTACCAACGCCTCCAATGCCGGCTTCGGCCGTTACGATGACAGCGCGGTGATCATGAACTTCAGCGGCCTGGATCTGCCGGTCAACAAGCACTAATGACGGGGGGTTGACTGATGGTTATGAAAATCGGCGTAATCGCTGACGATTTTACCGGGGCTACCGACATTGCAAGCTTCCTGGTCTTAAACGGCCTGAAGACCGTGCAGCTGTGCGGCGTTACCCCGGATCTGCCTGCCCCGGATGCCGAGGCGGTGGTGATCTCCCACAAATCCCGTTCCTGCCCGGTGGAGGATGCCATTGCTGAGACCCAGGCTTCATTGAAGTGGCTGCTTGCCCATGACTGCAGGCAGATCTACTTCAAGTACTGCTCCACCTTTGACAGCTCCAAGAAGGGCAATATCGGCCCGGTGGCGGATGCCCTGATGGAGACTTTGGGCGAGAAGTTCACCATTTTCTCCCCGGCACTGCCGGTAAACGGCCGTACCGTATACAAGGGCTATCTGTTTGTCGGTGACGTGCTGCTTGAGGAATCAGGCATGCGCAATCATCCCATTACCCCGATGACTGACAGCTCCTTAGTGCGCCTGGTGGAAATGCAGTCCAAGGGCAAGTGCGGGGTGGTGGATCTTGATACCATCCGCAAGGGCGCTGCTGCGGTCAAGGCTAAGATTGAGGACTTAAAGGCTCAGGGCTATTCCTATGCAGTGATGGATGCCGTGGATGAGAGCGATCTTATCGTGCAGGGCGAGGCTCTTGCTGATATGCGCCTGGTCACCGGCGGTTCAGGTCTTGCCATTGGCCTTGCCCGTAAGGTCTGTGAGCCGGACTCTGACAGCACCAAGGCCCAGAGCCTCGGTTACCCGCAGGGCAAGCAGGCAGTGGTATTCTCCGGCTCCTGCTCAGTGATGACCAACAAGCAGGTGGCTTTCTATAAAGAGCAGGCTGCAGTGAAGTGCGTTGATGTGGACAAGCTCATGGCAAGCACTGATCTGAAGGGCTTTGTGGCAGATTATGTCAAGTTCTATCAGGAACATGCTCAGGACGCCAATGCTCCGCTCATTTACGCTACTGCCAATCCCGATGATCTGTCCCGTATCCAGCAGCAGTATGGCGTGGATAAGTCCAGCCATGCCGTGGAGGATTTCTTTGCTGAGTTGTCCTCACAGCTGTATGCAGCCGGAGTTAGGCGCTTCATCATTGCCGGTGGCGAGACTTCATCCATCGTCACCAAGAGCCTGAACGTGGCCGGTTTCTATATCGGTCCTGCCATTGCTCCGGGTGTGCCTTGGGTACGTTCAGTCAATAATGACATCAGCCTTACCCTGAAGTCCGGCAACTTCGGCAAGGAAGATTTCTTCTTAAAAGCACAGAAGGATTTCCCGGTATGAGTACCAAGGAAGAACTGATTGCACAATTTATCTGTGCCGGCAAGACCCTCTATGACAGAGGGTATGCCTCAGGTGCAGCCGGTAATATGTCGCAGGTGCTGCCAGACGGCACGGTGCTGGCAACTCCTACCGGATCGTGCCTGGGCTCCTTAGTGGCCGATGAGCTGTCCATCGTGGATATGGAGGGCAATTTGCTCTCCGGGCGCAAGGCCACCAAGGAAGTGAAGTTTCACCTTGCCATCTACAAGAACAATCCTGAGGTTCAGTCGGTGGTGCACCTGCATTGCTGCTATTGCACCGCTTATGCCTGCCTCAAGGATCTCAATCCTGACAGCGTGTTAAAGCCCGTCACTCCCTATGTGGTAATGCGCATGGGGGACGTGCCACTCATTCCTTATTACAAGCCAGGTTCCATTCACTTAGCTGAGGACATTGCTAAGGTGGCAGCCGGCCACAAGGCCTTTTTAATGGCCAATCACGGCATGATCACCTGCGGCAAGAACATGACCGAGGCGGTGAACAATGCCGAGGAGCTGGAGGCGGCCTGCCAGACCTTCTTCCTGCTGCGTGGCATGGAAGATAGGATCCGTTACCTGACTGATGCCGAGATTGAAGAACTGAGATAGGGGGATATCGATGCCTAAATTTGCTGCAAACCTAACCATGATGTTCAAGGAAGTGGACTTCCTTGATCGTTTCGAGCAGGCAGCTTCCTGCGGCTTCAAGGCTGTGGAGTTCCTGTGGCCTTATGCCTACAAGAAAGAAGAGCTGGCTCAAATCTTAAAGGAAACCGGACTTAAGATTGCCCTGTTCAACACCACCGCCGGTGATACCGCTGGCGGGGAGTGGGGACATGCAGCCTTAGCCGGCCGCGAGGCTGATTTCAAGGCTGAAATTGAGGAGGCCCTTGATTATGCCATCGCCCTTGACTGCAAGACCGTGCACGTGATGTCTGCCGTGGTACCTTATCCTCCGGAAAAGGAGATCTGCCGCAATGTCTTTGTCAAGAACATGCGCATGGCCGCTGATCTCTTTGCCAAGCATGGCAAGAACCTCACCATGGAGGCACTGTGCCCGGACATTAAGCCGCGTTATCTCTATCACAGCCAGTATGAAACCATGGCTTTGCGTGAAGAGATCGGCCGTGACAATGTCTTTACCCAGCTAGATACCTTCCATGCCCAGATGGTGGATGGCAACCTCACCCATTTAATCCGTGATTTTGCAGGCAAGTACGGTCATGTGCAGATTGCCTCTGCTCCTGGCCGCCATGAGCCTGATGAGGGTGAAATAGATTACGGCTATATCTTCAAGCTCTTTGATGAGGTCGGCTATACCGGCTATATCGGCTGCGAGTATAACCCGCGTGGTGATACCAAGGCAGGTTTAGGCTGGTTTGAGCCCTACAAGGCTTCACAGAGCTAAGAAAGCCCCATAAGGCGCACTGCAGGGGCACCGGCTTGTTTCAGGATCAGCCGCGGGACGGGCTGATCCTAACAGGGTTGTAAACCTGCGGTGCATAAAAAAGAGGCCAGGAGTTTGCGCCTCCTGACCCCTCACACATGGTACAGGTGTATATTCTATGTCAACAACTGCATTACTGCTGATTGCTGTAGTAGCAATTGCGCTGCTCTTGTTCATGGTGATCAAGATGAAGATGTCCGCTTTCGTGGCTCTGCTCTTAGTTTCCATGATCACCGCTATTATTGCGGGCATTCCTATTGATAAGGTCATGCCGACCTTGATCGCCGGCATGGGTTCAACCCTCGGTTCTATTACCATTATCGTCGGTCTGGGTGCTATCTTAGGCCGCATGATTGAAGTATCAGGCGGTGCTGAGGCGCTGGCCAATTACTTCAGCAAGATCCTGGGTGTCAAGCGTACCGTGGCTGCGGTGGCCATTGCCGGCTTCATCCTCGGTATCCCTATTTTCGTGGACGTAGGCTTCATCATTTTGGCACCTATCGTACTGGGCTTTGCCAAGATCTCCAAGTCCAACCCCATCGTCTACGGCCTGCCGGTTGCCGTGTGCATGTTGGCGGTACACGTAGTGGTACCGCCGCATCCGGGTCCGGTGGCTGCTGCCAATATCCTGACTGCAGATGTCGGCATGCTGACCTTAATCGGCCTGTTGCTGTGCATCCCCACCGGTCTGGTCGGCTTCTTTACCGCCAAGTTTGTGGTGAAGCGCCATCTGGCCACGGTCGGTGACAAGCCGTCTGCTGACAGCGAAATCTTAATGGAAGCTGCAGATGATCCGCAGCCGATACCGCCTGAGCACGAGGGTGCTGCCCCTAATGTCTGGCTCATCGTCAGCCTGGTCATCATCCCGATTGGCCTTATTATGCTCGGTACGGTCTGCAATACTTCCCTGGACAAGGATTCTGCCTTCCTGCCGGTATCGCAGTTCTTAGGTGCCCCGGGCACTGCCCTGATGGTAGCCCTGGCCATTGCCTTCTACTTCCTGGGCATCAAGCGCGGCTGGTCCTTAGGTAAGATTGGTAACGTGATGGATTCTGCCCTGCCTACTGCAGCTGTGGTGATCCTGGTCACCGGCGGTGGCGGTGTGTTCGGCAAGGTGTTGTCTGAATCCGGCGTCGGTACTGCCCTGGCTGATACTTTAAGCTCCCTGGGTCTGCCCATCATGTTTGCAGGTTGGGTGATCGCAGCTGCCCTGCGTGCTGCCCAGGGTTCTGCCACTGTGGCCATCCTGACTGCAGCTGGCCTGCTCTCAGACGCCGCAGCCGGCTACTCTGACACTTTCCGCGTGATGCTGACTATTTCCATCGGCTTTGGTGGCCTGGGCTTCTCCCACATCAATGACTCCTTCTTCTGGATTCTGACCCGTTATTTGGGTATAAGTGTGGGTGATGGTATCAAGACCTGGACGGTGATCACCTCGGTGACCGGCGTGGCCGGCTTCATCTTCACCTGGATCGCGTCCTTGTTTGTACTTTAATTCCAGAAGGAGTCAAGCCATGATCCGTTTTAGCTACATCATCAAAAACAAGGAAGGCGTGCACGCACGCCCGGCCGGTGAAATCATGAAGAAGGCAGCTGAGTTCCAGTGTTCCTGCGAGCTCTTTGCCAATGGCCAGACCATTTCCCTGAAAGGCGGCATTTTCTCCATGATGGGTCTTGGACTCAAGACCGGTGATGAAATGGACTTTACCTTCAAGGGCGCCGATGAAAAGGAAGCCTGTGAGGCAGTAAAGGCCCTGGTAGAAAAGCTGTTGTAATCAAAAGCAGTTAACGTCCCTCCTGTCTGCAGACCACAGCGATAGCTGCAGTCTTGCAGGCACCATTACCGCAAACCGGCGTACCGTGCAAACAGTACGTCGGTTTTAACAATAGATAGCCAGAAGTCTCCACCTTCTGTAAGGTGGAGATGAATGGCTTACATGACCGTTGCTCATTATATTCTTTGGTGTACAATACAACTCATGCGCATTGACAGTACAATAAGG
>CALXOT010000038.1 GCA_944390085.1 uncultured Succinivibrionaceae bacterium | reverse complement strand
ACGGCTGTATTGCACTGCATTATGAACGCTACAGTACTGACACTAAGCTTCCCTATCAGCAGCCGCTGAGCCCTAAAGTCCTGACCACTCTGTTTCAAAGTGTCAGCGAAGCACAGGTACGCAGTTTCTTGGCAGATTACACTCAAGAGCTGTATACCGCTGCTCAGCTAAGCCACCGGCGCTTTTGGGCCTTGGACTCCACCTCCATCAGCATCTACAGCAAACTGACTGATGTGGCTTTCGGTAAGAACAAGCAGGAAGAAACTCTGCCTCAGGTCAACGTTATGCTGCTGACGGACCAGCAGTCCGGCCGTCCGCTTTTTTATGAAGCTTTTGACGGGAGTATTCCGGATGTAAAAAAGACCATCTCCACCTTTAATGAGCTGCTGCATTTGGGCGCTAAATCATTTGTGACTGTCATGGACCGCGGCTTTTATTCGCTGTACAACCTCGAGGGCATTATCAGCCGGGGCTTCCATTTTTTAGTCTGTGTACCCAGCGATAAAGTGAAGCTGTATGAGCAAAGCATCCTTAAAGCTAATCAGGCCTTCTTAACTGGCGCTAATTTCAATGCGTGCATTGACCAGAATGTGTTCACCACCGAGCAGACCGTCAAAGTCAAAGCAGCTGGTAAAGAACAAAACCTCAAGCTCTATGTGCATGTGTTCTATGACCAAGAGCGCGCCGGTGCGCAGACTAAAGCCATTCAGCGCCGTCTGGCCCTTGTTACCAAACAATTAAATGAGCATCTTGAGCTGGATGCTGATAATCAGAAGTTTGCTGATACCTTTCTGATCCAAGACGCAGATGGCAATATTAAACTCAATAACCAAGCCTTTCAGGAAGCCTGCAATCGTGCCGGCATCTTTGTTTTGGTATCTGATGTAGTGCACAGCGGTCATACTGCCTTTCTGGCCTATAAAAATCGTCAAGTGATCGAAGATGGATTCAGGGACTTAAAAAAGAAACTCAACTGCAGCCGTTTTTTGGTCAGCTCAGATAAAAGCCTGACCGGCAAATGCTTTGTGGAGTTTATCGCACTCAGCCTGTACTTACGCATCAGCGAAATTATGAACAAAGCTGAAGAGCGTGCAGTCAAGCTGCCGCATCACAGCATACCGACGTTATTGAGTGATCTAAAAGGGATCAAGGCGATTTACTTTGAAGATGGCTATGTAGATATTCCGGCATTATCCAAAAAGCAGGAAGAGAGCCTTAAGCTGTTTGGGATAAAGGCACCCGTGGCAGGATACAGTGCTGAGCAGGCCATGCCCAACATGGTGCGCTACGCGCGAAAACCGCACGGTGACGGCATAAAAGCATAAACCATGCCGCATTTCACTAGTAGAAAATTAGGGTAAAACGCAGGTTGCTCGGGGACGCGGGATTTTTAGGCTTATGAAATAAAAAAAAATCAGCACTAGGCTGATCTCTTATTGGGTTTGTGTGGCTCCTCCTACTGGACTTGAACCAGCGACATACGGATTAACAGTCCGCCGTTCTACCGACTGAACTAAGGAGGAACTCCACAAAAATTGTTGTTTTCAGCGTTGCTGAGAACGGGGCCCATTATATGAACGCGGCTTAATACTGTCAACAAATTTTTATAAATTTTTTGCAGGAGTTTCCTAAATGGAAACGATTTTGATGTTTATTTATTGATTTTGATAAATTATTTTTGTCGGATTTGACGGTTTTGCTAGGTGCTGTTTTTTGATGGTTAACCAAATTACGCTTACAGTTGACGGCGATGGTTGCTGCCATTAGTCTGAAAGGATCCGTCAGTCTGACGGATGGTGCGTCACTTGGAAATTTGCTCTGAACAGGGAAACAAAGATGCAGATAACGGAGATTAAAGCTTATCTTGAGTTTTTGCGTCAGGAGGGGCGTTTACGGCAGCGCAGTGTCAGTCCGTTGTCGCTTACTGATCTGTCATCTAATGATTATCTTGGTATAGGGGCAGATCTTACCCTGCGTCAAGGATTTATTCAGGATCAACAATGGAATTTGCCTCCTTTTGCTTCCACCGGTTCCCCTCTTTTAAGTGGTTTTAGCAAACAGGCTGAACTGTTGGAACGCGAGTTGGAATCTTTCATGGGAAGGTCCTGCCTTCTGTTAAATTCTGGCTTTGATGCCAATGCCGGACTGATGCAGGCTTTGGGGGATAAGCATACCCTGATTCTGGCAGACAAACTCTGTCATGCCTCGTTGCTCGATGGCATGGCTTTGGCAGATGCCAAATGTCTGCGTTTTGCACACAATGATTTGGAGCATTTAAAGGCGCTGTATCAGCGTTACAGCGCTCAGTTTAAAGCTGTGCTCATTGTGACGGAGGCAGTGTTCAGCATGGACGGAGATCGAGCTCCGCTGACCGGCCTGGTAGATTTCAAGCATACTCATCAGGATAAAGTGATGCTTTACGTGGATGAGGCACACAGTTTTTTCATCTATGGCAAGGGCAGGGGGCTCTGCCATGAACTTCAGCTGCTGCCTGATGTAGATTTTTTGCTCTGTACCCTGGGTAAGGCTTTTGGAGGCACTGGAGCCTTTGTCTGTTGCCAGGCTTTATGGAAGGAATATTTTATCAATACCTTGCGTCCTTATATTTTTTCCACAGCACTGCCGCCGGTACTGTGGGCATGGGATCGGCATGTGTTGGTACATAATGATCTCTTCTGCAGCAGACGTGAGTATCTGTTTACCTTAATTTCAAAGCTCAAGGCTCAGCTGTTACCGCTTGCAGACTGTGGTATTGAGGTGGATTCTCAGATTTTATCCTTAGTGACAGGCAGCAATGAGCGGGCACAAGCATTAAGTTCCTGGCTGTCAGGATTTGGATTTCAGGCGCGTCCTATCCGTTATCCTACAGTTCCTAAAGGCAAAGCACGGGTACGCGTGGCATTAAACGCCAGGATTAATGAAACAGAGCTAAGAATTTTGGCGTTGGCCATAACTGACTTTTGGGGTGGCAAGGAGCAACAAGCAGCGCATGATCTGTGAGTTTTTGGATAAAAAGAACTTTAATCCGGCACGGGCGCTTAATCTTATAATTTTAGGCTTCGGGCAGAACGGGCTGATCTTCAGAAAAATGTTTGCAGGCAGCGCGCAAACAGCGTTGGTTTATGATTACCGGCAGTTGCAGGAGCGTGGCGGTGACTGGAATTTGCTGGAGACGGTTCCTGAAATCAGGGTGTTGGCATGGTCCCTGGGCGTGAAGCTTGCCCCGCTGATTCTTTACGGTTTACAGAATAAGGTAAGCCGGGCGGTAGCTTATAACGGCACGGTACACGGCATTTCGGATACTAAGGGTCTGCCAGAGCGTGGCTATTGTTTTTTAGAGCGTTTTTTAAATCCTGCCCGGGCGCATAAACTTTATCTTGATATGACCGGAGGCAGGGAAGAGTCTTTTTTTATGCACCTTGCTCCCCTAAATGAGATAGAGCACCTGAAAAATGAGCTTACCGCTATCCGCAAGGCAGAGATCTCGCCTGTGGCCTTTATTTGGCAGCAGGCACTGATTGGAAGCACGGATCTAATTTTCCCTCCGCAGGCTCAGTGCCGGGCCTGGCTGGAGGAGCAGGTGCCATACAGATTGTTGCAAGGAATGCCCGATCACTATGCTTCAGCAGTGTTCACGCAGGTGCTGGACGCTTTTACCAATCAGCGTGAGGTGTGCCTTGCCTGATCATGCTCGTATTGCCAGGCGTTTTTACGCTTCGCGTCATACTTACCTTAATGAAGCCAGGGTACAGCGCACCATGGCAGATAGTTTGCTGAGCTTGCTTGCAGATAAGCATATATGCTTTGACAAAGTGTTGGAGCTTGGCTGTGGCAGCGGGCTCTTTAGCCGGGAGCTTATCAAGCAGCCGCTTGGCACCTTGTATTTAAATGATCTCAGTGCCTCCTTGTGTGAGCATACAGCAGCTCAACTTGCCACACTGCGTCCTGATCTTAAGATCAGGCTCTGTCCTGGGAACATGGAAAGCCTGAGAAGTGAGGAACGCCTGACCATGATTGTCGCCAATGCCGTATTTCAATGGGCAAGTGATCTTCAGGGCTTACTTAAAAGCTTGATTTCTCAGCTAGCAGCTGATGGCGTTTTGGCTTTCAGTACCTTTACAGCCGGCACTTTGGAGGAGTTGCAGCAGGCTGGGGCGCCTTCCCTGCAGTACCTGAGCAGCGGGGAACTTTCTGAAAAGGTAAGGAGCCTTGGACTTTGGCATCAGCTTACCTTTCAGCATGAAGTCTTAAGCTTTGACAGTGCCCGTGAGGCCTTGCGCCACTTGCAGAATACCGGGGTAAACGGGGTGGGCAGTAAGGTTTTAAGTCCCGTCAAGACACGAGAGGTGTGGCGGGCTTTGGAGCAAAAGGCAGTGGATGCTGCAGGTAGGGTGATCCTTAGTTTTAATACTGCTGCAGTTATTATCTGTAAACAGTGAGTAGCGCTCATTCACGAAGTAGTCAATTTTGCAGCTTTGCACCACAACAGAGCGTTTGGCCTGCAGACGGTGCAAAACCTGCCCCATGCGGGTAAAATCAAATTTTATCAGCCGTCCCACAAGGGACTATTGCTGAATAAGATTTTAAAAAACGGATATTTAATTATGCAGGCTAATAACAAAAACAGCTTTATTCCGATAGGCTTAATGCTTTTTGCACTGTTCTTTGGTGCCGGTAACCTGATTTTCCCGGGCTCCATGGGACAGGCTGCTGGGCAGAATGTATGGTGGGCTTTGCTGGGCTTTTGCATTACCGGTGTGGGCTTGCCGCTGCTTGCTGTGATGTGCATCGGCTATTCGGGGCATCTGTCACTGCAGCAGGTAGCTTCGCGTATTCATCCAGCTTTTGCGATGTTCTATAGCATCATCTGTTACATGTCGATTGGCCCGTGTTTTGCGGTACCGCGCACCGGTACGGTTTCTTATGAAATTGCGATCCGTCCTTTCCTGCCGCAGGACATGCTTGAATATTCATTGCCGGTGTTCCTGGCAGTATTTTTTATTGTTTCAGGCTGGCTTGCTGCTAATCCCACTAAACTGGTAGCCCGTATTGGCAAGCTGCTGACCCCGGCACTGGTTTTGACTTTAGTGATCTTTATTATCAAGTCATTTATCACCCCCTTGGGGGAGCCGCAGGCTCCGGCACCGGCCTATGCCAGCCCGGGCAAGGCCATAGTGCAGGGTATTTTGGATGGCTACAACACTCTGGACGCAATTGCTGCCCTGATTTTCGCCTCATTGGTGATTAAAGCCGTGCATTTCAGCGGGATTACGGAAAAGAATCAGGTGGCTCTTGAGGTCAGCAAGTCAAGCCTGATTGCCGCTCCGCTTCTGGCCATCATCTATATTTTTATCGCAAAGATTGGTGCGGAGAGTGTATCTGCCATTGGCGTACAGGAAACAGGAGCCCCGATCCTGGCTGAAAGTGCCAAGATCCTGTTTGGCGATATCGGTGCGTTGCTGTTATCCCTGATGGTACTGTTGGCCTGTCTTACCACCTGCATTGGCCTAATTAGCTGCTGTGCCTCTTTCGTGCGCGAGTTCACCAAGAAAATCCCCTATGTCGGTCTGGTGATTATCTTCACGGTGATCTCTTACCTTATCGGACTGTTTGGCCTTAAGACCATCATCGTCTCCACCATTCCGGTGCTGATGTTTATCTACCCGATATGTGTGGCACTGGTATTCCTGGTGCTGATGCATAAGGTTATCGGTGGCCGCCGTTGCGTTTACGCCTGGACGATTGCCTTTACCTTTGTAATGGCCTTGTATAACGGGCTGCAGACCGCTCAGATTGCAGTTGAAGGCCTGGAGGCACTGCTGGCTAATTGGGTGCCTCTGCACCGCTATGGTCTGGGATGGATCCCCTTTGCTGTTGCTGGTTTTATCATCGGCATGGTACACAAATCCATAGTGAAAGCTCCTGCCGTTGACTGATGGGCTCTGAAAGGAGAGCAGGTTAAGCTACATTTTTAATTTATTTTTCAGTGAATAAGGCAACTCAGTGAGTTGCCTTAATCTTATCTGGCAGGTATGTTCTAGTCTCTATCTTTAGATAAAGCTAGGCCTGCCCTGCACTGTTATCCTGGTTTTATCTTTTACAAAAATTACAAAAGTATCTTCAGGTATTAGCTACAGCTAGGAGTAACTTTATTGTTTGTTTTCCAGTGGGTGCAGGGAGAAGATGGCAGGGGAAAAAGAAAAGATGGGCTATAAAAACAAAAAAACCGGCAACAGGCCGGTCTTTGTTTCTGGCTCCTCCTACTGGACTTGAACCAGCGACATACGGATTAACAGTCCGCCGTTCTACCGACTGAACTAAGGAGGAACTCAGAAATTGTTTTCAGCTTTGCTGAAAACGGAGCGTATTTTAAAGACGGAGCTTTTTACTGTCAACACCTTGGCGAAACTTTTTTCAGAATGGGTACGACTGAGCCCTGAGGCAGGGGAACAGGCTATCAGTAACAGGGGCTAGGATGCTTTTGAGCGTAAGCTGCTAAAACAGTGCTAAGATACAGCGGTTATTTTACAGAAATCTGATAAAAGGAGATTTACATGGCACAGATCCGTCAGGCCGGCATTGAGGATGTAGAGCTTATTTTAAGTTTTATCAGGCAGCTTGCTGTTTTTGAACATCTTGAACATGAAGTGGTGGCTACACCGGAATTATTACGGGAGTGGTTGTTTGAGAAGAAAAAGGCTGAGGTGATCTTTGCCCTGACTGATGAAGGCAAGGAAGTCGGCATGGCCCTTTTTTTCCATAATTTTTCTACCTTCCTGGGCCGTGCCGGGATCTATCTTGAAGATTTATTTGTGTTGCCTGAATACCGCAAGCAGGGCTACGGCACCTTGCTGTTAAGAAGTCTGGCCCACATCTGCGCAGAACGTGGCTGCGGCCGGCTGGAATGGTCCTGCCTTAAATGGAACAGCAATGCGCTGCGCTTTTATCAGGCCTGGGGCGCACAGACTCTGGAAGATTGGGTAACTTTGCGCGTAACCAGAGATACCCTGCAAAAACTGGCAAATTAGCCTGCAAGGGGCAGCAATTGCAGTAAATTCAGTAAAGTCATAAAACACCTGCGCACTTAGGTGCGAGGTTTAGCAGGGTTGTATCCCTGCTTTTAGCAGTAATCTGCAGGCTGCACTGTATCCCCACGGGCTTGTCCACGAAGCCCTTGTAAAAGGCAGGTAGGTTATTAATATGGCGGTCAGGAATGGTTTTGAGCTGGTATCTCCCTTTGGCCCAGCCGGAGATCAGGGGCAGGCTATTGATCAACTGGTAGCCGGCATCAAGGCCGGTCAGAAGGCACAGACCCTGCTGGGCGTTACCGGCTCGGGCAAGACCTTTACCATGGCCAATGTGATTGCAAGGCTCAACCGGCCTACCATGATTTTGTCTCATAACAAGACATTAGCTGCTCAACTGTATGGTGAGATGCGTGAGTTTTTCCCGAAAAATGCAGTTGAGTACTTTGTGTCCTATTACGATTACTATCAGCCTGAGGCCTATATTGCTGCCACGGATACCTATATCGAGAAGGATGCTAAGGTAAACGAGCATATAGATCAAATGCGTCTGAGTGCTACCAAGGCCTTAATGGAGCGGCGCGATGTGGTTATAGTGTGCTCTGTTTCGGCTATTTATGGTCTAGGTGAGCCTGAGACCTATCTGAAGATGATGCTGCACTTGACGCGCGGGGAGCTGATTTCACAGCGCGATATAGTGGAGCGCCTGGCTTTGCTGCAATATACCCGTAATGATGTGGCCTTTGAGCGTTCAACTTTTAGGGTGCGCGGGGACGTGATTGATGTATTCCCTGCAGAATCTGACGGTTATGCGGTGCGTATTGAGCTATTTGACGATGAAGTGGAAAGTTTGTCCTATTTCGATCCTTTAACCGGGCAGGTGCTGCAGGTACTGCCGCGTGTCACCATCTTTCCTAAGACCCATTACGTCACGCCGCGTGAGATTCTGCTCAATGCAGTGGAAGAAATTAAGCTTGAACTGAAAGATCGCTGTGACTATTTCTTAAAGGAACATAAACTGCTCGAAGAACAGCGCTTGCGTGAGCGCACGGCCTACGATATAGAAATGATAAATGAGATAGGCTACTGTTCAGGTATTGAGAACTATTCACGCTATTTAACTGGCAGGAAGCCCGGAGAACCCCCTCCCTGCCTGTTTGATTATCTGCCCGATGACGGTTTACTCATC
>CALXOT010000037.1 GCA_944390085.1 uncultured Succinivibrionaceae bacterium | reverse complement strand
AGGAGGCAGAGCAGGCAAAGGCGGTGAAAACCGAAGGCGTGCGGCACGGGCCTTAAGTCTTTTTTCCTTAAAGGTGGGACTGATTGGCGCTGGGGTTCTGATTCTGCTTTTTATCTATTTTGACTCGGTGGTACTGTCCAAATTTGAAGTGGACGACAAATGGGTGCTGCCGGCTGTAGTCTATTCGCGCCCGCTGGAGCTCTATCCGGATCAGCGTCTGTCCTTAAAGCAGATGGAATATGAACTGGAGCTTTTAAAGTACCGAAAGACCGACAATCCGCAGCGTGAGGGAGAGTATGCAGTAAATCACGATACGCAGAAACTTATCGTGATCAAGCGCCCCTTTGCCTTTCCTGAGGGCAATGAGGATCGGATGTCACTGCTGGTGGCCTTTGACGGCCAGCGGGTGACACGCATCATGAACGCAGACTTAAAGCAGGATCTGGCCTATGTGCGCATGGATCCAGTGTTGCTTGACCGGATTAACCGTATTGATCCCAAGGAAGACCGCATTTTCATCACCCTGGATGAGGTGCCTGCAGAGCTCATCACTACCTTGCTTGAAATCGAGGACCGCTCCTTTTACTCACACCTGGGGGTCAATTTCTTTGCCATTGCCCGGGCCTTTGTTAAGAACCTGCTGGCAGGGCGGGTGGTAGAAGGCGGCAGCACTATTACGCAGCAGTTGGTGAAAAACTACTTCCTGACCAATGAGAAAAGTTACAGCCGTAAGTTCAAAGAGATCATCATGGCTCTGATCATGGATCACCGCTATAGCAAAGAGCAGATCCTTGAGGCCTATATGAATGAGATTTATCTTGGACAAAACGGCAATGCCGGCATTTACGGCTTTGGCCTGGCTTCCTATTTCTATTTTGGGGTGCCGGTGTCTGAGCTGACGCTTGATCAGATGGCCCTCTTGGTCGGACTCATCAAGGGCCCTTCCTATTACGACCCGTGGCGGCATCCTGAAAATGCACTGGAGCGGCGCAATACCGTGCTGGCGGTGCTGCGTAACCGCGGACATCTGACGCAGGCGCAATGCGAACAGTACATGGCCCTGCCTTTGCGTGTGATCCCGCGTGGATCCATGAATTATTCGCGCACCCCGGCCTTCATGGGACTGCTCAAACATGAAATTTCCACCCGTTTTGGCCCGGAATTTTTGTCAGGCAACGGGATCCGCATCTTCACCTCGCTCGATCCCCAGGCCCAGGCGGCAGCTGAGAAGGCGGTGGCCGGGGAGCTTGCTCAAATTGAAAAGGATACCAAGCAACAGGGACTGGAAGCTGCGATGTTAGTCAGCTCCTGGCGTACTGCAGAGGTCAGTGCGGTGGTGGGCAGCCGTACCCCCAAGTATGACGGCTTTAACCGGGTGATTGAGGGCAGACGGCAGGTAGGTTCACTGGCCAAGCCCTTTGTCTATCTGACAGCTTTCGGGCGCGGCTATCATCTGGGCTCGGTGGTCAATGACAGCGCACTGACCGTCAGGCTCTCTGACGGCAAGTTGTGGTCGCCCAAGAATGATGACAACCGTTTCCGCGGCCCGGTGACGGTATTGCGGGCGCTGGCAAGTTCCATCAATATACCTACGGTACGCATCGGCATGGCCGCAGGGCTTACCAATGTGCGCGATACTTTCCGTAAGGTCGGAGTCAAGCAGGATCTGCCGCTTTATCCGTCGATGCTGCTTGGAGCCATGTCGCTTACTCCCTATGAGCTCAATGCCATGTACGCCAGCATGGCCACGGACGGCGTCTATCAGAACCTGACGACTTTGCGCACTGTGGTAAAGGATGGCGAAATCTTCTATACCAGGCAGCAGGAGCGTAGCGGGCGCACCCTTGATCCCCGGGATACCTACCTTACCTTGTATGGCATGACTGAAGCCACTCGCTCTGGTACCGGCCGCAGGCTGCACCGCTTGTTCCCTGAGGTGAACATTGCCTCCAAGACCGGCACGACCAATGATCAGCGTGACACCTGGTCTACCGGCATTGATTCTGAAGAGCTGGTGACCACCTGGGTGGGGTTTGATGACAATAAGCGTACCACGCTGTACGGATCGTCAGGTGCGCTGCGGGTGTATGCCGCTTACCTGAAGGAACGCGGGGTCAACTCGCTGGAATTAAAGCGCCCGGAGGGCATCAAGTTTGTTAATTTTGATAAATCCGGACAGGTAGTGGCGGATGGCTGCAAGGAGCCCGGGCTTACCCTGATGCCTGCGCGCGAGGATATGATTCAGTTTGTACGGCCGTGCCGCTTGGGCCCTGGTGCCAATACCGGGGCACCTGAAGTACAGATCTATGAGCCGGCAGTAGCTCCGGCTCCGGCGCAGCCTGGGAACAATGCAAGGCAGGCTCCACAGCCTGAGCAGAAAAAAGATGAGCTTAACGCCTTTGAGCGTTTCCTGCTGGGACTTTAGGCATAAGCAACAGTAACAGCTGGGGATCTGGGCGGCTTTAGCTGGGACTGTGGCCTGAAAGGGCTTAATCTAAATCTGATAGTTTCCCAGCTTCATCAGGCCTTGGTGTTGATGGCACGGCTGCCGTCCGGGCGGGTCCAGTTTTCCGGGGTCTTGCCTTGCAGCAGATAGCTGAAGGAGAGAATGGTGGCGATGATGCCAAATAGTTGTGGCGGCACTTCTTCGCCTTCCTGCAGGCGCTTTAATTCATTGAGCAGGGTTTGATCCTGATGGACGTAGATCCCAAGCTCCTGAGCCATTTTTACAATGTCCTGCGCGCGCTGTCCGCTGCCTTTGGCAGACAGGGTGGGGGCTGCATCCTTACCCTCATCATAGCTCAGTGCAGCCGCTTCAAGTTCATGTGTTTCCTGCATCTTATTTTCTCCCTGGCCGGATTTAGCTCTGGTCTATATATCAAGGGACAGCTGTGACATTTCATCGCGCCTGTTTGCGCCTGATCCCGCAGCCTGTAAGGGGGCAGTGGGCATGAAGACGTGCCCTAAGCGCGCATTGCTCTGCCTGGTGGTAATACCGATATCCTGCAGTTTTTCCCGCAGTAGTGGCAGTAGCTGCTGCACCTGTGTCAAAGCCTCAAGGCTATCGGTGACTATGTGCAGGAAAAGCTCAGGCAGCCTGGCTTCAGCCTTAATCTGTATCGGGCCCAGATCTTTTAGATCAAAGAAAAAGTTCAGATGCCAGATCTCATGGCCATCTTCATCCTGCTCCCGTTTTAAGTTAAAGCCGCCCTCACTGCCGCCTTCATAGGCGGGGGGCAGGGGAACGTAGCCTGCAAAAAACTGACTGAGCCCGCCTTGCGGATCAGATAATTGCTGCAGTCTTAAGGTCTGGCTGAAAGTATCATCAATCAGGGCACTGATGCCGCTGTTCTTGCCGGCCTTGGCCACAGCTTTTTCAATGCGGGCGCTAAGCTTTGGATCCTCGTCCTTGTACTTATCGACAAAGCGGCTGATGTCCTTGTTAAGCTGGGAAAAACGGATACACAACAGTAAGAAAGCCCATTGATGCAAGGCCAGGGCCTGCGGCGAACTGGGCGAGAGCGGGCCGGTCACAAAATTGAGCCAGTTGTTCACCGCCGTCAGATCGGCTACCGGGGCATTAAGTTTGCCGATAAAGTCATCTGCCTGTGCCTTTACCTCAGCCGGTAAGGAGGGATCGGCAAGTACTTGCCTTAAATCACTGAACAGCTTTTGCAGTGGATCGCCGCGCAGGGCACCGGAGCTTAAGGCCGGCAGATCATCGCTGCTACTGACTGGGCTCTTATTGGCACTGCGGCCACTGAAAAATGAGGCTATGCGGCGTAACAGCCCTCCTTCCCGGGCAGTTTTAGCGGCAACCTGCGTAAGTTCCGGCAGCGGGGCGCTGGCACCGGTGGTGATCGCAGCTGCCCCGGGGGCGCTTAAGGCAGGCTTTAAGGGGACAACTTCAGCATCTGCTGATGCCAGTGTTTTGCTGTCAGCTGTTGCAGTTGTTCCTTCATCCTTAAAGTCATCACCAGGCACTGTACTGAGCAAGGTACGCATCAGGCCTGCCTTTACATCATCTGCAGCTGTTAGCTCAGGATCATTCTGCACCGTCTCCTGCACCGGGGCAGCAGTTTGAGTGGCCGTTTCCGGTACTTTTTCCTTTAGGGCAGCGGGAGGAACCGCAGCTGCAGGCAGTTCCTCTCCAGCAGAGATCCACTCATCGCTTAAGGCCGGTGCAGGCATTTTGCCAGGCTCTGCGTTCAGGCTTTTAAGGGTGCCCTGATAGAGTTGCCTGAAGGCTGCTGCATTGCTGGAACTCTCCCCGGTGTTCTTTAACAGTTCAGCCTGCAGTTCCAGGTCCGGGGACGGGTAAGAGCCGACACTGCTGTTGGGATCTGTTGCGGGGGCTGCCGGTGGGGGCAACGGGGGCTGGGGGATGGCAGCTCCAGACTTTGCATTATCAGCTGAGATATTGCCGGCACTGCTGTCTGTGCTGCTATCTGTGCCGCTATTTTGCGGGGCAGATGAAATCACCGTATTTTCAGGCTCTGCCGGGAGCGGCTGCGCTATGTCTTCAGGCTTCGGATCTGCTGGGACTGTAGAGTTCGGGGGCGTGGCTGTTTTTTCTGCAGCAGGCTGGGGCTTGGGGCTGTCAGCGCTTTCAGTACGATCAGTATCCGGCTGGATTTTGCCATCCTCTTCTGCAGCCGGGGGCTGTGTCTGAGTGCTGGCAGCCTTATTTTCAGCTCCGGCCGCTGAATTGTCACTGTCAGCACCGTTTCCGGCCTGAGCTGAAGAATGGGGCTGCTTTGGTGGCAGGGGCGTAGTTTCATCCCCGTCACTTGCAGGTTCCGGAGTGTCTTTACTCTCAGCTGTGGGAGCTGCCTGATTTTTGTTCAGGCTTGCCATGCTGTCCTGATAGAGTCTGCTTGCCGCATCAGGGCTTTTTTCATGATCTGCAGCGGGTATGTTAGCTACATTGTAGGCAGGCTTGCTGCCAGCAGCGCTCTGGGAAAGCCCGTCCTCTGCTGCCTGGTCTTGTTCTGCAGCAGCGGGGGCAATGGCAGGTGCATTTGTGGCAGGGGCTGCGCTGATAGCGCTGTCATCACTGCTGGCACTGGCTTCACTTTCAGCGCTATTGCCAGCTGGCTTGGCTGAAAACAGCTTAAGTTCTGCTTGATCCTGGCTTTCATCCTGAGGCGGGATCGATCCTTCATCCTGAATTGGTAGAGAACCTTTATCCTGAATCAGAGCTGCTGCAGAGCCTGCCTTATTGCTGGTTTTTTCATTGCCGTCTGCTGGCAGATGGCCTGCAGCTTCATCCTGCGGGGATGTTTGCCCAGGCTGCTGGTCTTTTGCCGTAGCGCTGATGGCTCCATATAGGGCAGCTGCCCTGGATTCGACGCGTCCGCCCTGGGAGCCTGGCTCTGCGGGGACTGGCCTTTGCGCTGCAGGGGCCGGCCGGAGCTCAGCGGCTTTCGTGGATACGCCTTCATCCTCTGGCACCGTCTGATCAAGTAACATGGCCTCAATGGCATCGTAGGTGTTCTTCAAGGACTCTCGGGACGTTAATTTTTCTGCTTCAGGGTCGGCATTAGGCAGTGTCTCAGGCGTATCCTGCCTGCCTGAGGTCGCCGCTGCTGCAGGCTCAGGATCCTTGGTAGGCTGAGCTTGCGGCACCTTATCTGTATCTGCATTATCAAGCGCAGCATACAGGTTTTGGGCATTTACCGGCTGGGATTTTAAGGGAGGTTCTTTTGCAGTGGCTGCTGCAGGCTGCGCCAGGTTTGTACTGACGGCCGGAGGCTGCTGCTTTAAATTAAGCTCCTTTAGGGCGTAATCGGCTGGAGCTGCTGGTCTCTTAACACTGTCATCCGCTACAGGCTCCGGGTCTTGCTGCAAATGGTGCTGTGCGGCAATAAATTGTGCGGTGCGGGCGTTTAAGGCCTGCTGTGCCTCTAGCTGCAATTGCTGTTGCTTTAATTGTGCGGCAGCAGTTTCCTTGGCCGCCAGCAGGGTCTGCTCCTGCATTTTGGCCACATCAGTCTGTAGTTTGATGATCTCCTGCTGGGTGCGCAACAGTTCTGCCTTGGATTTGGCCAGCTCCTCTTCCAGCTGTGCCTGTGATGCAAGCTGATTCTTGATCCGGCTTAAGGCCTGTGCGGTCAGAAGTTCTGAACTTTCAAGATTCTCCTGGGCTGCAGGTGAAAGGGGGGCAGAACCTGCTTGCACGTTTTGCTGTAAGTTTTGCTGCAATTTAAGTTTTTGCTGAGCCCGATCAATCTGCTCGGCCGGGGTGGGGGGCGAGAGCGTATTTTTGAGCACCTGTTGGGCACTATTGACCGGGTTTTCCGGCAACGGGGCAGGATCAGGCAGCTTGCCTTCAGCAGCGAGCCTCTGCCTTTCCTCACGGAACTGCTGCTGCAGCCGGGAGGCTCTGGCTGCAAGTTCAGTTAGGCTTATCTTGCTGCCGTCGCTGGGGGTGTCTGCTCCTTTAGCGTGCACAGCAGGCTGGAACTGCCGTGCAGCTGCCTGGGGAGTTATGGATGTTTGTTCTGGAACAGCCGGCTGTTCCGTACCGTTTGCCGGAATTAAATTGCCCTTTTTGGCGGTGTCGGCAGCCTTGGTGATCAGAGCGCGGATCCTTTGGGACATCTGCGCGCTCAGCTCATCTGTCTGTTCGTGCTGCCGGTTTTGCTTGAAGATATCAAGATAAGTTTTATCCTGCGGGATCTCATCCGGATTTGCCGTTGCTGCTGTGGCTGCAGCGTCAGCAGGGTTGGCTGCAGGCTGCAGGTTTTGGGCTGCACTTTTGTCTGCAAGCTCCTGCAGCATTTCAGGCTGATTGCTCTTGATATAGGCTACTGATGCGGCAATAGCCTCACTGGCAGCGGCACGTGCCCTGAGGGTCAGCTTTTGCTCAGGTACGTAGATCCCGCGCACCGCCAGATCACGCTCCAGCCCGGCCCCCATGTTCTGGGGATCGCTCAGGCTGACCAGCCCCTCACAGATAAATTTGGCAAGTTCGCTGCCGCCACGGCAGGACTCCTGCAGCGCCGGCGGTAAATTTTTCGTGTTGGCTTCAAACTCCGCTGCGGCATCACGCTGGCGTACAAAATGGCGGCTGGTGGACAGGCTCTGCGCCATCTGTTCCTTTAATTTGTCATCACGCCCAATCAGCTGCAGGGATAATTTGGTATAGGGGCTGTTGCTGGCTGTCGTGTCAGAAATGGTCTCCACTGGGGCATTTAAGGCACTGCTGAGTCTGTTCAAGGTCCGAGCCATAGATTCAGGCAACTCGTCCTGTCTGGCCTTAAGCAGGGTGGTATAGGCTGAAGTGGCATTGTAATTGAGCGGCGCCGTTTTCTTTTCGCTGCTGCCATGGTGCGTGGAGGCTCCATCCGGCGCTGCGCTGCGCTGTTTGGCGCTTAACTCTACTTCAACATCATTGGAAAACATCATCTAACCTGCAGTTTGCTCAAGTGAAGGCTCTTACTTATTTATTTGTCGGCCTGATACCGACAGATTTTAGCAAATTGGGTGCCACTTGTTATGAGCAAAGCCTTTTTCTGTAGGTTAAGTCGTCTAAGCAGCAGAAAAGACTCAGGTGCACGCAACTGTTTTTGGGGGGAAGCTGCAGCGCTTTTTGCTAAAGCTCTTAGCAAAAGAGTCATCTGAGGCTTAAAATAGGGCAAATTCTGTTATTTCAGCTTTTCCCGGTGGAGAAATAGTCATGCGTTTTGCCGCTTTCTGTATTGCTACAGCTGCCTTGGTACTGTCAGGCAGCGTTTTTGCACAGCATGGATCCTTAAGCCCGATGGCCCCGCGCCAGCTGTCACGCACGGCTTATATGCAGGATTACAGCTACGGCTATTCCATTTTGGCAGGTTCTGCCGTCGATACTTTAGGTACCCCTAACCGCGTGGTGGGTTGGACCTTGAATTACGATATTTTCGATCATTATGTGCTCCGCCCGGTGGCTCATGCTTATGCAGCGCTGCCACAGCCGGTGCAGACCGGCATCGGTAACTTCAATTACAATCTGACTGAAGTCAACAATGTGCTGAACAATCTCTTTATTGGTGAGCCCGGTGCTTCTGTGGTAAGCCTGGGACGTTTTGTCATCAATACCACTGTGGGCATTTTGGGCTTTATCGATGTGGCCTCTTATATGGGCATGGAGCGGCAGACCATGGAAATGCAGACGGTCCTGGGCAAGGCCGGCATGGAGCAGGGGCCTTATGTGATGGTGCCGGTTTACGGCCCGACTACCGGACGTGATCTGCAGGGCGATACCATTGACGATATTCCGCTGTGGTTCCTGCCCTGGTATGTCAATGTGGGGCTGTGGGCACTAGATGGCGTGCACAACCGCGCGCAGATGATCGATCGCGAGGGGGTGGTCGACAATGCTCTTGATCCTTACGGCCAGACCCGCGACATCTACCTGATGTATGCCGAAGGCAAGGTCAATCCGGATGCAGCGGCTCAGGAACCTGCTGAGGAGAACATAGACGAATCCTTCCTCGATGAAATTGACGGTTAGGCAGGCCACAACATGGAAAAGGGTGACAGCCTGCAACAGTTGCGCGCACAGATAGACGCGCTTGACGGGCAGTTAATCGATCTGCTGTCCCGCCGCCTGAACCTGGTCAGGCAGGCAGCAGCAGTGAAAAAGGAGCAGAAGAGCGCAGCCTACAGCAAGGAGCGCGAAGCTTTTTTACTGCGCAGCCGGGCGCAACAGGCACAGGCTGCCGGACTGCCGGAGGGGCTGATTGAGGATATCCTGCGCCGTTTGCTGCGCGAGTCATATCAGGGAGGGGGTAAGTCTGCTTACCCCTGCGTATTAAAATCTGAGCGCCCGCTGGTGCTAATCGGTGGCAAGGGCGGGATGGGACAGCTCTTTGCCTCATATTTCAAAGCCTCGGGTTATCAGCTTGAGATCATTGACCGCGATGACTGGGACAGGGCTCCTCAGGTGCTGGGGCGGGCGCTGGCTGTATTTATCAGCGTGCCCATCGATCTCACTGCTGCAGTGATTGCCAGAGCCGCCCCCCTGCTCCCGGCTGACTGTGTGCTGTGTGACTTTACCTCAGTCAAGGCGCCGGCACTTGCTGCGATGTTGCAAGCTCATCCCGGACCGGTGCTGGGATTGCATCCGATGTTCGGCCCGGATATCCGTTCCATGGTCAAGCAGGTGATTGTCAGTGTCGGTGGCCGGGATGAGGAAAAGTCAGGCTTTATCCTGCAGCAGTTTGAACTGTGGGGAGCAAAGGTTTGCACCTGTTCTGCCGTAGAACATGACAAGGCCATGGGGATCATTCAGGCGCTGCGCCACTTTACTACATATTGCTACGGCATGTTCTTAAGTGAGATCCATCCGGATTTAAGGCAGATCCTGGATTTAAGTTCGCCCATTTACCGGCTGGAGCTACTGATGGTGGGACGCCTGTTTGCCCAGGATCCGCGCCTGTATGCCGACATCATCATGTCTTCGCAGGGAAATCTGGAGCTTATTTCCCGCTACATGGACAGTCTAAAGCCGCAGCTTGATCTGGTGCTCAGGCAGGACAAGGATGCGTTTGTGCGTTGCTTTAATGAAGCACGGGCCTATTTTGGTGAATATGCCGGCAAATTTCTTACCGAAAGCGGGGCGCTGTTGGCCAGGGTACAGGATCAAAGGAGCAGCTGATGGGGCGCTTGCGCAAAGTATTATTGATTTTAAGCATAGTTGCAGCGCTCTTTGCCCTGCTAGCAGTAGGACTGATGCTGGGAGCAGGCTTTGTATTTGACAGCAAGATTGACTCGGCCCTGATCAGGCTGGAGCAGCGGGTGCCAGGGCTTAAGCTTGATTATCAGGAAACGGTCTCATCCCTCACCTCACGAAGCGGCCGCCTGGACTGGCAGCTGCAGCTGCCAGCACAAAATCCGCTGGGCCTGCCTTATATCAGCGGCAGCACCGACCTTTCCGTAAATTTCGGCCTGCTCGGCGCCCGGGCAGCCTTTGTCAACATACCGGGCAGCGGCAACTTAGATGAGTTTTTGGCAAGGCTTAACCTGCAACCCATCGGCTACAGCGGGGCACTTAAATTAAGCCTGCTGCCACCCCGGGCTGAAGGGGCGGTAAAGAGCTCTGCCTTTACGCTGCCTTTTGCCTACGGCAGCTGTGAAGTGGGGGAAAACTCGGTTTATATAGCGGCAAGTTCGGCCGATGACATAGATGCCGAGATAAACGCAGCCGGCCTTAAATGCCGGGGCAGTGAAATTTATGCTGGCAAGGAGAGCTTTAACGCCCAACTTCTGGGGTTGCGCTTAACGCTGTCCCCGCGCTATGACCGTACGGCAGGCAGGCTTTATGCTGACAGTATCAGCCTGAGCCTTGAGCGCCTGCTGGTGGATGTTTCCACGCTCTTTGCCATTGGCTTTGAACCGGATTCTCCGGTCAAGGATGTGAGTCTGCGCGATCTGCTGAATTTTGATGCGATCAGCGCCTCCTTTGCCTTTAAGGACAAGGATGAGGCCGGACGGGCCTATCTTGATTTTGCAGCTTCCGGCAATTATGCCTTTGCCTTTCCCTATATCAGGCAAGGGAAGGTGCAGCCCCTGTACCGCCTGGATAAGTTAAAGCTCACTGGGCAGGCGGGCAAGTTGGATGCCAAAGGGGTGTTCAGGGCCTTGTCCGCACTGTCCGAGCCTGAAGGCTTCAGGCAGCTGCTTACAGCCTTCAGCCCGCATCAGGAATTTAAGCTCCATGAGTTTTCCTTTGTCCATCAGGGACAGCAGATCAGGGCTTCAGGCAGCAGCAGTGCAGACTTTGATTTTGACAGGTTAAAGCTCAACGCAGTGCAGGCTGATTTCAAGCTTGCAGGTGGCAGCACCTTTGTGCGCTCCTTTGCCGGTGGGCAGTATCAGGAGGCCTTAAATGAGCTGACAACACAGGGGCTCGTTGATTTTGATGGAAGCAGTTACAGCACCAGGCTTACCATTCATAATCAGGAGATAAGTTTAAACGGCAGGCCGCTGCTGCTTAAAAATGACACCGAAGAGACCTTTTCTGAGTAAACCTGCCCGCAAATGACAGGATGTTATGGAAGCGACAGACTGGTTTGAGGAGATTCGGGGCTGATGAATAATTACGAAAAATTTAAACACCTGCTGGAGTATTTCACCGTACATCTTGAATATTGTCAGAACAGAAACAATAAGACACCGGGCTTTGATGTTTATATCCGGCCGCTGATTGAGGCTGATAATTTCATCTATACCGGGGTAGGGTACAAAGGAGAAGCCATTCAGCAGCGGATCGCAGCCTGGAGCTCCTATTGTGGGACAGAAATTAATATTAACGTCGGTACCAGTCCGCTGAGAAACGGTACGGTAACCTACACCTCCAGAAGATGTTATCTTAATTGGCAGGGTACCTGGGTTAACGTGCGTCCTGAATGGGAAGAGCATAATCAGCACAAGCATCTTACTGCCCTTTACTTGACGACTGCAGCCTTTGCACAGGCTCCGGCCATTGAGCGGGCAACTATTGAAGAACTTGGTTTGTTCACTCCAGGACAACCGAATCAGCGGCTGTGCGCTTTCTTTGACAAATATTACGAGCTGTACAGGTCATATATGGAAAACCATGCTGATTTGTTTGATTTGGAACAATTGCTGCTTGCAAACCATAATCTGGTGCTGACCGGCGCCCCGGGAACCGGCAAGACCTGGCTTGCCGGAAAGCTGGCCCGCTGTTTGTGTGATTCTGATGCTGCCGTAAAAGATACGGATAAGCCTCAGTCTCTGCGCTATGAAAGGGTACAGTTCCATCCGTCCTACGACTATACGGATTTTGTGGAAGGTCTGCGGCCGGTGCGCACTGCAGAGGGCAACATCGGTTTTGAGCTCAAGGAAGGTATTTTTAAGAAATTCTGCCGCAGGGCAGCTGAATACCAGCTGCAGCATCCGGAGGCAGAAGATAAATTTGTTTTCATTATCGATGAAATTAACCGTGGTGAGGCTTCCCGGATTTTCGGCGAGCTGTTTTTTGCCCTGGATCCAGATTACCGTGGCCCTGTGGGGCGGGTGCAGACGCAGTACAGCAATTTGCATGAAGAGTCAGCTGATGATGTGTTTGCCCAAGGCATGTACGTGCCGGATAATGTCTACATTATTGGCACCATGAACGATATTGATCGCAGTGTGGAAAGTCTGGATTTTGCCTTCCGCCGTCGTTTTGCCTGGTGTGAGATCCTGGCTGAAGAAAGGTTGGGCCTGGTGGAAAGAGCCTTAGCCTCCCATCCTGACTGGGAAGGCTATGAGCCTGAGGAAAGGGATGGTTTTTGCCGAGATCTTGCACATAGGTTGTCAAGCCTCAATGCGCTGATTGCCTCCAAGCCGGAACTTGGCACTGCCTGGCAGGTAGGTCCTGCCTATTTGCTCAAGGCGCAGCTGTACTGGGATAGCGCTGATTATCAGGAACAGGTGCCGGAGAAACTGTGGCAGTATCACCTGCAGCCGCTGTTGCGCGAGTACCTGCGCGGGCGGGCTGATGCCGGTGAATTGCTTGAGGATTTCAGGCAGGCTTTTTTAGATCCGGAGCCTGAGGCAGGGCAAGAGCCATAAACTTCCTGAATACAGAAGATGACAGACTTGAGCGGACAGTACAGCTTTTATGCGCTGACTGATTTTGCCTGCCTGCCTACAGCAGCGGTGCGCTCTGAGGCAGATCACCAGGCCTTGCTGGAACTTTGCTCCTGCAACCTGGCAGAACTATGTGACAAGCATCCCGGGATCCTGCTTTATCCTGACAGTATAGGCCGGGCTGCTGACAAGCTTGGGGAAGAGCGACTGCTTAGCTTTGAACCGGGCAAAGGTTTTTGCTGCGCTGATGTGGTCGGTTTTATCAGCTGGAAGCAGTTGCGCCTGCATATCCGCTCGCGTTTTGCCCCTGCTGATGCTGATGATTTTTTCCTGCATTATCTGTTGCAGCGGATTATGGGGCTTAATCTGTTTAAGTTGCCAGCCGGCAGTAGTAAGGCTCCGCTTTTGGACTTCAGACTGTATCTGTTCCCGCTGTTCCTGCAACAGGCATTGCGGCAGGGGCTGTACAAGCGTTACGAACGGCATGCCTGCAATGACTGCAGGATGCGCGGGGTGCTGGATGTGGCGCGGCAGCTGAAGTTAAACCAGCCTTTTGCCGGGCGCATCGCCACACAGGTGCGCGAATATTCATTTGACAATGAAATGACTGAGCTTATCCGGCATACCGTGGAGTTCATTGCCGCAAGAGGCAGGGAACAATTGCTGCAGGCTGATGCGGATATCCAGGATGCGGTCAGGCAGATCCGAGAGGCAACTCCTGCCTACAATGTAAAGAACCGGCAAAAGGTGATGGCGGCAAATTTGCGGGGGCTTACCAATCCTTATTTTGCAGCTTACTTGCCGTTACAGGTTTTGTGCCTGCAGATCCTGCGCCAGGAGGCTCTGAGCTATGCCAATGCTGCAGATCCGGCAGCAGGTCTGTTGCTCAGAGCTTCATATCTGTGGGAAGAATTTTTAGACCGTGCTCTGCTGCACAAAGCCGGCTTTACCCATCCGCAAAACCGCAGCCACCGTCAGCCGCTTTCCCTGTTTGCTGACGGCAGTTATGCCCGTTTCCCTGATTTCTGGCAGGAAGGTTGTGTGCTAGATGCCAAATATAAGCGCCTGCAGCCTGCCAATATCAGTCGCGAGGATCTGTATCAGCTGATTGCTTATATGCATATCCTGAAAGCCGGGCACGGTGGTTTGATTTTCCCTTACCGGGAGGATGGGAACAGGGTCTGTTTTGAACGTGAGCTCAATGGCTGGGGCGGTCTAATAAAGCTGTTTGCCCTGCCGGTAGTGCAGCAGGGGCAATCCTTTGCAGATTATTGCCAGCGCATGGAGCATAATGTCAGTGAGCTTGGAGAACAAATTAAGGCTTTCTGTGCAAAATGAGAGCTATAGCACGTGTTCAGCCGCCGTATCCTGCAGCAGTAGCGCTAAAATTATCATAACGTTTTTACTTACATGAGGTGTTTTTTATGAGATTTTTTAGACACATTGTACTGACTGCCGTACTGTCCTGCCTGGCCTTGTTCGCAGCATCCTGTGGCTCGGAGAAAAGCGCCGCCACGCCCGAAAATGCGGCTGTCACCTTTGTGGAGTATCTGTATACCGGTAAGGGGGATGAGGCAGTGGGCATGCTGCAGATCATGTCCAGTAAAGAAGTGGATGCAGCCACTAAGGAAATGATCACCGGTAAACTTAAGGCAGCAGTGATCCAGGGGCAGGAGAAGGCGCAGGACAGGGGAGGCATTGACAAGATAGAGGTGGTGAAGACTGAAGAATTTGCTGCAAGCTCCAGGCACGAGGCGGGCAAGACTGTCCGGGTGCAGGTTATCTTTAAGGATGGTTCCACTGAAAATGAGAAAGTCGATCTGATCCCGGTAGGTGACGCCTGGAAAGTGTGGATTTAGTAGGAGCTGAGTTTTTGTCGAAGGGCTGATCCTGAGGATCGGCTCTTTTTGTCAGGATTAGTGCTGAATCCTGAAAGATGTGACTGTAACTTGAGGGAAAGGAAGATAAATGCGCAAATGTATCAGGATGCTTGGAATTACCCTGCTGTGCGGCTGTTTAGGGCTGGAGCTTACAGCCTGCGGCGGCAGTGATGAGGCAGGGGCTGAAGCTGCAGCGCTTGATTTTGTACAGGCGGTGTATCAGGGGAAGCAGGAACAGGCTGCGGCCATGTTGCAGGTTACTGCTGATGCTGAAGCCTCAGACAAGACCCGGGAGCTGATTTTAGAAAAACTCAAGCAGGTGTCAGCTGTTGCGCGACTGCAGGCAGGGGCTAAGGACACCCTGGAGGATTGCTCCGTGGTTAAGGTAAAGCAGATAGGCCGGGTAGGCACTTACGAAGATGTTGTGCTGGTTGTGGTGCGCCTTAACTATGCAGATGGCTCTGCCCCGGAGCTTGGCGTGAAGCTTATCAGATCGGGGTCTGCCTGGAAGGTTTTGCTCTGAAAGTCATAGTCTCCCTGCGCTGGTGGCGCAGGACTTTTGTATTGCTGTGCTGTGCCTTGTGTGCGCTGAGTCTGCCCCGGGATCTGCGGGCCTTGCCAGAAGGGCTCAATCTGGCAAAATTGCAGGGGCTGCCAGCTCTCAAGGTGGGGGACGTACTGCTGCGCTATGGGCTCAGTGTTGACAGCTATGTGATAGCCAAGCTGTCTGAGAGCAGGTTTTCACATGTGGGCATGGTGGCTGCAGTAAGTCCAGACGTGCAGGTGATCCATGCCACTACCGATGACGACCCCCGACATCAGGATCAGGTGATTCTAAGTCCTTTAAGTGAATTTGTGTATAAGGCTAAGCGATTTGCCATTAAGCGCTATGATCTTCCGGAACAGGCTCAGGATGAGATCGCAAAATTTCTGTACAGCAAGCTCGGTGAGCCTTTTGTGCTCGATGGACGCAAGGAAAGTTTGTACTGTGCCACCTTGCTGCGTCAGGCATTAGCTCCTTTTGTGAATGTAAGCCCACTGGTTTTTCATCATCTGAATGTGCCGGGCTCTGCAGGCTGGTACCTGTTCCCTGAGGATTTCTGGCAGGATCAGCGCAGTCAGCTGTTGTATCAGGCAGAGCTTAAAGATCCTTAACTGAAATTTCTGCATTGACTTGCTGTGAACCATGACATGGTACGGCAGGATTGAAAATCGAAACAGCGCTGAAAATCAGATAAGTGGCAGCAAAAGCTGTTATGATTCGTTTGACTGAATCGTTTGATAAATGGCGGTGGCAACATGCTTTCATCCCTGCGGGTGCGTAATTTCAGATGTATCCTCAATCTGCAAATGCAATTTACGTATGATCTGAAGCAGGCACCAAGAGGCTGGAAAGAGTTAGATAAGCTCCCTTTTATTGAGGATGGCGGGGGGCGTTTGATGCCTTGTATGGCGCTGTACGGGCCTAATGCCTCTGGCAAATCAACTATTATTCTGGCGATTGCGACATTAGCGGATTTTGCTCGGGGCAGGGTGTCACTGCAGTCATTTTACAGACCTTATTGTTTTAACTAATGCCGCGTAATTCCCCTTGCGTGAGCCTGGGGATGAAAGCGGCGGGTGTCGCACATTTTGATCATGTACAATACTCTCTAAGAATTCAGGAACGGGCTTTTTTGCTCCGACCTGAT
>CALXOT010000036.1 GCA_944390085.1 uncultured Succinivibrionaceae bacterium | reverse complement strand
AATGATGGTGCTTGGTGTATCCAGTACAATCTGCGGCGCTTTAAGCGTGATTGACGTGCCAGCGCTTACCGTTACTGTAGCGCCTGCGTCAGTGGTTATGCTCTGCGGGGCATGTTCTGTAATGCTTTGCCTGTCTACATGAATGGTAGTGTCACCTATGACCACATCAAGAGCGTGAGACTCTCCCCGGTCGTAGCGGATCAACGTCCCGTCTTGAAACACGATTTCACGCTGATCCGGATTTACCGTGGGCGGCTCCACATCGCCTGCGTAAAAGGTGCCAAGGATAAAGCCTGATTCCGCGCCGCCTGGCAAAAACAGGCACAAAGCATCCTCCCCCACGTCAGGCATGGCGTAATCATGATTGGCCAAGCTGTTGCGGCATAAGACAGGCAAGTCGTAGGAGGTGCTGTTATCATCTTCTGGAAACACCACCCGGGCAGTATGTTTGGCCGGATCTATGCTGGATATTTCACCAACCTTAATGTAATCGCGTAGCAGCTTAGCTAGTTCTGTGACCGAGGTGCGGGTTAAAATTTGCGGCATAAGTTAAAATCACTAAAGATTGAACAGAAGCTTTTAAGATGATTTCTTATTTTTTTAAATTACTGGGGCACCTGTTTTTAGTCGCTTACTCTGCCTTTGGCGGCTTGATTATAGGTGCAATTGCTGGGACTGGATTTTTTTTCGCTTTTTTGTGCTTCATGCATCTGCTGCTCCCTGATAGTTGGATCAACGCTATCACAGAGTACGAAAACATATTGTTTTATGGCTTAATCATTGTCTGTTGGATTTTCTCGTTCTTTGTTTTACTGGGCAAATTAATAAAAGAACTTTAATAGGACAAATTGACTTTGCGCAGATTAAGCTCAGTGCGATAACCCTGTTCAGACATTGAGTGAACAGCCCTCTCAATGATGTAATTCCCATCCATACCCCCAAAACCTCCTAAGGCAATGACAGAGCCTGCAACCATTTCAGGATCTCCCACCACGTTAAGCGTGCCAGTAGTTTGCCTCAGGTTTAACTGCCTGAGCTTTGCTTTAGCCAGTCGCTCAGCCTCAGCGAATGAAGAACAGCGTTTCTTAAGCACATAGGTCTGTCCGGATTCATCCACGCTTTCATCTACAAAGGTTGCCTCAATATACTCAGCCTTTTGTTTTACCGCGCCTTTGGGCTTGGTTCCAGCCTTGTCCTCAAAGTTAGTACCATAAATATCAACGTTACTTGATGCAGGCTCTTGCTCTGAAGTGGCAGCAGCCCGTATTTTTGCCGGAGCTGCTGCACTGGCTGTTTTTTGCCTTATGTCACGCCATTTGACCGTGCAGGAACGGTAACGCTCGGATTGCTGCATCTCAAAGCTCCAGCTGAGGATAGGAGACAAGCTCAGATAATAGAGCTTGATCGGATCTTTGTTCTCATAGCTTGCCTGATCAAACAGGATAAGCTGAGTGTCCGATACCTTTACTGACACACCTGCTTCATCGCCCAGACGCTTCACAAAAGCCAGATCGCTCTCCTGCCTTTGATCAACCCGGTCATATTCAGGGTTGTTCTGCGAATCAAAGAGCAGCTCTAGTTCAGCCTCCTGCGCTATCTGGGCAGCGATAGCTTTAAGAGTAAGTCCCTCAAAGTTACGACTCTTGATAGTGCGGCGGATTGTGTTGTTCAGCGGTATGGATACCGCCTGCAATGAAAACACGCGCGGACTCCCTGATGTAGAAAGCCTGTCAACCGACATCAGCCCGGTATCGAGCACGCCGCGTCCCTCGGTGAACAGCATAGCGTTCAATCGGGCGCCTCGCTCAGGTGACCAGGCGCCAGCCCACTTACCATCAGGATCTTTTAACGTGATGCTGACTTCGTCCGCCTCGTCATCGATACAGTCGGTATAGGAGAAGGACAGCAGATCCTCGTTTATCTCCGTGGTAATGTCCGTGTCAGCATAGATAACTGACAGCGTAGTTTTCAGCGTTTCCATGGCGGTAAGTTGAGCTCCACTTCTTGCCGTTCCTGCGTTGTAATTTCAGGCAGTTTCAACATCACACCTTCAGGGAAAACGGAAGTCAGGCGCTGAGCAAAATTAAGCTCCATCAGCCGCGGCATCAGATGCTCACTGCCCAGCTCCCTCTTTGCAATAATGTCCCAGGTGTCACCTTGTTTGGTACGGTACTCACTCATAAGATAGCCTGCTTTGATCTCTTAACAAGCGCTCCAGTTGCCTGCGCAGATCTGCAGATCCTTCAGACAGGGCGGTTTTAACCTGTGCATAAGGATCTGTACTGCCGCCAGCGCTGACATTAATCGTAGGATTAAAATTAAGTGTAATGGCTGCAGGGATCTGCTGTGGCGCTGCAGTGGACTTGCCTGAGATAAACTCCCGCAATCTGGACAAAGGCAGCACCGCCTCAGGCTCACCTCCTTCACCTATCTGGGCAAAGGTGGGTGAGGTAACAATGCCGCCATTAGCAAAAGCAGGTACCGCTGTAACGGGAACAGAACTGACAGCAGCCGCGCCTTGTAAAGCCGGATTAAAGACAGCAGCCCGTTGTGCAGAAGCTGTAGCTTCTGCCGCAGCATTGGCAGAATCACCGAACCCAAAAAGGCTGGCAGCGGCCTTACCAATAGACGACACTTTATTTGCGATCCAGTCCAGCGGCTTGCGCGCAAAATCAAGCAAACCACTAAAGACATTGGCAAACAAATCCTTAACTCTTTGCCAGGCTTCATCCCATTTACCTGAGAAGACCAGACTAATCCAGTCCAGGAGTTCGCTAAAGATGCTCTTAATCCAACCTACATAAGAATGGATCGCATTAAATGCGGTTTCTACTATCGCGGCCAAACCAGGGAAACGCTCGTTGAACGCGCTCCACAGTTCGCTGAGCTTCTGCTTTACGGTATCCCAGTTGCGGTACAGCCACACGCCGGCCGCAATCAGGCCTACAATTGCAGCAATGACAACACCGATAGGATTTGCCAGCAGTACCAGGTTAAAAGCCTTCATGGCCTTGGATGCAATGCCGACCTTCACTGCAGCAGCTGCCTGGGCAGCCGTGAATGACACTAACGCTGCGGCAGAACGGCCTAAGGATACAATCACATTCTTAAGCCCCTGCGCTGCAAAAAGCACGGAAGCGGCCAGAAGACGCAGAAAACCTCCGCGCGCAGCAGACTGCGCCGCCACATGAGCCCACAGCGCGGCTGTGGCTCTGGCTATACTTACAGCTACAGCTTTGACGCCTTTAGCTGCGTAAGTTAAAGATGCCACAGTCAGTTTTTTTAACCCAACAGCAGCAGCTACCATAGCTTTATTTAAAAGCAGCAGGCCTTTCGTACCTAAAACACGGGCTGCTTTCTCTGTAACGTATAGCCCCTT
>CALXOT010000035.1 GCA_944390085.1 uncultured Succinivibrionaceae bacterium | reverse complement strand
GTTCCATCAAGGATCGGGCAGCATTATCCATGATTAAGGACGGCTTGCTCCTGAACCTTATCAATCAGGAAACAGTGATCATTGAGCCGACGTCAGGCAACACCGGCATTGGTCTGGCACTGGCCTGCTCTCATTACAAACTGCGGTTGATCCTGACCCTGCCTGAGAGCATGTCTGTGGAACGACGCGCTATTCTCAAAGCCTTTGGAGCTGAACTGGTGCTCACTCCCGCAGCTGAAGGCATGGCAGGTGCCATTACAAAGGCCCGTGAAATTGCAAAACAGCTTGATAATTCCTTTATACCAAGCCAATTTGATAACGAGGCCAATCCACGTGCTCATGTGCTGGGTACCGGCCCTGAAATTTGGCAGGATACAGACGGAAAAGTAGATGCTGTGGTCTCTGCTGTAGGTAGCGGTGGCACCATCAGTGGTATCGGCAGTTATTTAAAAGGCAAGAACAAATCCATAAAAATGATAGCGGTGGAACCTGCAGCCTCGGCTGTGCTTTCAGGTGGCAAGGCTGGCCCGCATCAGATCCAGGGCATAGGCGCTGGCTTTGTCCCAGCTGTGCTAAACCGCGAGATCATTGATGAAATAGTTGCGGTAACAGATGATGATGCCCTGCGCACCGGGGCTTTAGCTTGCCGCACCGAAGGACTGTTCTGCGGCATTTCTGCAGGAGCAGCGCTGTGGGCAGGAATAGAGCTTGCAAAGCGCGACGAGTATCAAGATAAATTTATAGTCGTCATTATTCCTGACAGCGGAGATCGTTATCTATCTACAGCGATGTTCGCCTGAATCATATCAGGCACCACAATGGTGCATAAAATCCCCATAAGCAGTGTCTTTGTTACAATGACGCTGCTTTTCTTTATCTGAGGTATCACATGGCACAATCCAAGAGAATTGATATCTGCGCACAAAATACCTTAAGCGCAGTATCAAAGCAAAAAAGGCTGCGCAGCGTGCTCTTTTACGCTGCAGGCATTATCCTTGGCATTTTATTTGGTTTAAGCGACAGTATCTTTATCAAAGAGCTGATGGACTTTATTGCCACCGTCTTCACCCGTCTGTTCAGTTTCATCGCAGTACCGATTATTGCGCTTTCGCTTATCACCACTCTGGCCAAACTTGGTAAAGGTTCAGGCAGCGGGCTTATTTTCGGTCATACCATTTTTTATACACTGCTCACTACCATAGTTGCAGCCGTGATAGCAGCCCTGCTCTTTACCCTGCTGCAGCCTGCTAATTTACCCTCAGAAGTAGTTGGTAAGGCCGATCCTGCAGCCATGCAGAGCACCACCTATTTTGATCATATTATCAGTGTAATACCTAACAACTTATTACAACCTTTTGTGTCAGGCAATGTACTGTCTGTATTGCTGATAGCTGCTGCTGTAGGTCTGGCTCTTGCGCTGATGCCTCCTTCTGAAAAGAAAAGCGCAGTAGAAAATCTGTTTGGCGGCTTACAGGATGTTCTCTTTACCTTAATACGCTGGCTTATCGCCATTTTACCCATTGGTATCATGGGTTTTATTGCCAAACTTATCCATGAACTTGAAGGCGGTTTAATCTTAGGCGGCCTGGCCACTTACTTTGCTGTAGTAATCGGGGCTAATTTACTGCAAATGTTTGTTGTCTTACCCCTGCTGCAATTAGCACGGGGCCTAAATCCGCTCAAGGTAGCGCGAGGCATGATGCCCGCTATTGCAGTTGCAATTTTTTCAAAATCCTCAGCTGGTACCCTTCCTGTAACCATGGCTTCAGCAGAGGATAACCTGGGGGTAAATCCCAAAATATCGCGTTTTGTGCTGCCTATTTGCACCACCATCAATATGAATGGCTGTGCAGCATTCATCCTGATTACTTCCCTCTACCTGATGCAAAATGCAGGCATTGAAATCAGCACTATGACTGTAGTGACCTGGATCTTCATCGCCACCATTGCTGCTGTCGGTAACGCAGGTGTTCCCATGGGCTGCTACTTCCTTACCATCAGTCTTCTTTCTTCAATGCAGGTGCCAGTGTTGCTGATGGGGGTGATCCTACCTGTATATACAGTCATTGATATGCTGGAGACCGGTGTAAATGTCTGGTCTGACGCTACTGTTGCCAATATTGTCAATCACGATTTAAAGGATCGTTTGGATACGACAGAGCCCCTAGAACCACAAACCAACGTTTAAGTACGGATCAAAATTTCTATTTGCCATCCTCTGAAATAAGAGGATGGCTCTGGGCAAAAAACCTGTTCCCCACAAAAATTCCTGTTACAGGCTCTTTGTCAGTTGCATGTTTGTCGGTATGTTTTCTGCACTTAAAGCTCCAATCTCTAATTTTAACTAATGCAAACAGCAAAATAAAACCAAATGTAAACACAGTCACGGCACATAGATCAATATGAAAGTAAAGCGTATCTTAACGCCCGGTGAAATTATCGAGCGAAACATAATATTCCTGTTTGCGGTATTTTTAGGTGGTTTTGGTGTAGCCGTAGTGACCTTGGCAGAGATCGGCACCACTCCAATCTCCAGTCCCAATTATGTGATCTCCTTGCACAGTCCGCTGACTTTGGGCATGGTGACCATGATCTTCAATTTTCTGCTGATGGTTCTGCAGGTATTTATCGTAGGATTAAAATACGCACGCGCACATGCACTGGTAATGCTCTTGCAAGTGCCAGTAACTGCAGTATTTGCCTCTTCCATTGATCTTGGAATGTTTGCCTTAAAGCCTTTGTTACCTGAACAGATGTCTTATTTAGGCAAGCTTTGTCTGATCCTTGCGGGATCCGGGATCATGGCCTTTGGTATCTCACTGCAAGTAAGTGCTGATGTTGCCATGGTCTCAGGTGAAGCATTTGTTAAGGCGCTGTCGCAGCGGCTGAAAAAAGAATTTGGCCTGGTTAAAACCTGTTTTGACCTGTCATTGGTACTGAGCGCAGTGATTCTGTCCCTGATCCTTTCTGGCTTTAGTACAGTAGAAGGCGTACGTGAAGGCACAGTGATCGGAGCGCTGTCCATCGGCCCCACCGTCAGGTTGCTCCTGCCACGCATAAAGCCTCGTCTGGAGCGTTTCTTTACCAGACGCAATCTCAATCATGATAAAAGCGCAGCAGGACTTATTCCTGCAGCCCGGCACGAACAATTCAAACCTGTAATTACCATCACCCGGCAATATGGCTGTGGTGGCCGGATGATCGGTAAAAAGGTGGCACAAGCCCTTAACATCAAGTTTTATGATAACGAACTCATTGCCCTCATATCCAGGGAGTCTGGACTGGATCAGGATCTTGTGGAAAGGAAAGAAGGCCGCCTTGACAGTGCGCTGTTATATCAGATGGTAATGCAGGATTTTTCAGTGCCGCTTGATAAATCACTGTCAAGTGCTGATGCCATGTTCGTTGCCACCTCGCGGGTGATCCGATCCTTAAGTATGCAACATTCTTGCGTTATTGTCGGGCGTGGTGCTGATCAGGTGCTCAAGGACAATCCGTATGTGCTTTCAGTCTATCTGTATGCTGATGCAGACTATAAAATCAAATTCTGCCATGAACATTATCAGCAGAACGAGATGCAAGCCCGAGAAAGTATGCGCCGTCAGGACAATGGACGCAGTGAGTACTATCAGCAATATTTTCACGCCTCTATTTCCGATCCCCGCAATTATCAGATTTGCCTGAACGTAGGCGCCCTGGGTATAGAGCGTTGCTGCTCCATGATCATTGCCCTCTATCAGCAGATAGTGGCAATACCAGAGGCTCAAACGACATGACCCACCGCACAGCTTCAATTAGGGAACAGGTCAAAGCTGCAAGGGCTGGCTATCTGCTGCCTGCTGCACTAATTGCGCTGTGGGCAGCTTTGATTCCCTATCTGCGCGATCGGCTTAATCTTGATAGTGCCGGGGTAGCTCAGCTGGTGTTTGCCTTTGGAGCGGGCTCTATTGCCGGTATGCTCGCTGCAAGCCCACTTACCAAATATTTTGGTTCACGCCTTACCTGCTTTGCTTCTGTACTGGGAGCTGCCACCGGCATTGTCGTAATTTCCCTATCTTCCGTTTTTCTGCTAACAGTGATCTTTGCCTGCTTCTTTGCCCTTTGTGCCGGCTGTCTGGAGGTTGGGATCAATATCTACGGTGCCAGTCTTGAAAGACAGTTCAAACTGCGGCTGATGATACCATTGCATGCCTATTATTCTGCAGGGGAGGTAACAGGTGCAGCCTGCTGTTTATTATTGCTTAATTTCAATCTTCCCCCTTTTCTGGTGATCTGCGCCCTGAGCCTGATTTGCCTCGCTCTGGCACTATTTTATTTCCCAAGCATCGTAAATTTTAATTTCAGAGCTCGCAAAGAACAGTCCTTTATGCTGCCTACCCGCCAGGTCTCCTGTCTGTGCCTTATCGTGCTTATCACCTACATGACTGGCGGGGCGATGGTAGACTGGTCAGGGATCTATCTTGCAGATCACAGCTGTCTTGATCTCAGGCAGGCTGTGATAGGCTACACTTTGGTCAGTGTAGCCATGATGCTCTGCCGGATGTTTGGCAATTTTTTGCAAGATAAAATTGGCACGCTGCGCCTAGTATTATGTGGTTGTGCACTGCTAATCTGCGGTTTGCTGCTGTTAAGCCTGCGTCCCGGGCTTATCTTGATGCTGCTCGCCTTTGTATTAATTGGCTGCGGCATGTCCAACATTACACCGCTGTCCTATGCAGCAGCAGCAAGACAAAGGGATATGCCATTACTGCCTGCTGTAAGTGCCATGTCTGTAGCAGGTTATGGTGGATTACTCGCAGGTCCTGCCCTACTGGGGGCTGCAGCTTACTATATCTCTCTTGCTGGGGTGTTCGGGCTGCTTTCTGTGCTGTGTTGCATTTCACTTCTTTGCATAATCAGGGTAAGAAGCTACTATAAGTGACGTCCTTATAAACAAAAGCCCAGGAACTTGCAGCAGGTTCCGGATGAAAGTTCCTCAGGTAAGCGCAACATCCGCGCAGTTGCAGCCCCTTTGTTTCCGCTGCCCGTTTTCCATCTATAAGCATCCATGCGCAATGGCTTAGTCCTCACACTAACCGCAAATAAAATTTATTTTAAAATCAATACATTTTCATTTCAATTCTTTTCAATGTAAGTAAATTTTAATGATTTTATGGTTAAAATGACCATAAACTCCCCCCCATCTCCTGCCCTCCTTTTGTTTAAATAAAGTTAAACCAGAGCAACGGACATCTTTCAGCGCCAGCAGTTGTGTGAAGGAGAAAATATGGAACAGATTACAAGCTGTAAACAGGCAGGCAGATGGCTGCACAGCAGACCAGATCTGCCGGTTGAAATTACAACACTAATCTTGGGGGATCAGATATGAAAGCATCTATCAAGGCCCAACTTGAACATCAGCATGAAGGGCAGCTTACTCATCAATTTGAAAAATCGGCCATGGCCATTTGCGCAGAGCTTGCCAGCCAGGTAAAGGACCTGGCCATTGAAGCCGGGGTGGATGACATTATTTCAGCTTTTACCTCAAAACCTCTGTTGTTACCACCAGAAGATCAAAATAGTCAGCAAAGGCTGATTTATATAGATGTTTATGCAGCCATGCGGGACTTTACCCCGGCAGAACAAGAGCAAGGTGAAAAATATGACCGCAGCAGTGATGCAGCTGAAGAATTGCGTAAACTGATAGCCGAGGCGGTGGGACTCCTCGGCCTGGCTGCTGACGCCGGCCTGGCCGAATATTTTATTAAAACCAACCCACCAGTAGCCTCCTTCATGGACGATATCTGTTTTCGTGGCCAGGACAAGCCCTGTGGGCTGTTCATTGCCAGCCTGAGCATGGTGCCATTGCAACGGGAGGATTCAGGTGCCCTGCAGGCTGCCAATCTTGAAGGCTGTACAGACAGTAAAGTCAGTTCATTACATGAAAGTCACGCTGCAGACTCAGAATTTAATCAGCAGCCGCGTTCCGCGGCAGGGGATTCTGACAGCAAGGCCGAAGGCATAATCCCGCTTTCGCCTGCCGTTTAGCTCCCGGAAACGCTGACTGCAGATTAAAAGAGCAAGGAAGTCTTGTCAGCTAGGACTTCCTTTTTTGTGCTCCGCAAATGCTTACAGTCTGAGTCTGCGGTAAAGCCTTAGAGGGATAAAACGCACCAAAGCCATGATCATATACCAGTAGGGCGGACAATATACTATGCTCAAATCAAAGTTAAGCGCACGTTTAAGCCCCTGCCCCACGCTTTTTGGCTGTGCCACCAACAATCTGGGCACTGTCCTGCCTTCAAGCATCCGGGTACGAATAATGCCAGGACGCAATTCAATTACCCGTACTTTTGGAAAATAATCCTGCCGCAAGCCCTCAAGATACGCACTCAGCCCCGCCTTGGCAGCACCGTAGGCATAATTTGACCCCCGACCACGTTCTCCTGCCACCGAACCGGTTACTACTATTAATCCGCCACCACGTTGCGCCAGTAAACGGGCACCCATACTAAGCCAGGGCAGTAAGGCAGTAAAATTAAGGCTCACTATATCAAGCTGTGCCTCTTCATCTGCCCTGATATCCTGTGTCAAGGCATATACACCCACAGCACAAAAAAGACCGGCAAAATCCGGAATGGACTCCAGCTGTGACAGCACTTCAGACAAAGAGCACGGCAGTTGCAATGTCAGATAACTGAGACTGTCAGGACTTACTCCGGCATTTAACAAAGTCTGCCCTGCCTGCTGACATTTAGATTCACTGCGACAGGCAAGACGCAGGGCATAACCTTGCTTTGCCAGTACTTGCAAACACTCAATGGCGATAGGAGAGTTAGCCCCTAAAGCTAAAATAGTGCCACGATCAGTTTTGTTTTCCTGCATCTGATGATGTTCCTGGTCTTGCGGGCAAGTTTTTTTGCTTACTGAAATCAATCAGGGGCAACTGCCCTAACAATTCTCGCCTCCAGCTGCGCTCCAGCCATCCTGCCCTTCCTTCAAAACGGGAGAGGCAGAGATCATACAAAGCCTTTTTTCCCCCCAGTAACTCAGGCATCACTCGCTCTTGCCTTGCCCTATGTTCAATGACATGTCTTAAACGGCGTAAATCATCATTGAGCTCACGGGCATGGGCAAAATAGTCAAATGGCAACGGCAGCTGTTCTGGAATACCTCGGGTTAAACCATCCTGAATCCAGCTTAAGATCATCTCGCCATGCTCGCGCACTGCCCCCCACTTCATCCCGCAATTGACCAGTCCCTGCAGCGTGGTAGGATGAACGTGACTAAGCTGGCACAGGGCTTTGCCGGTAATAATGCGATTTAAGGCTTCGTCATGTTCCTGCCCAAATTCCATGCGCTTTTGACATAGATATTGTAATAAAGCCAGATCTGCATCCTCTAAGGCACCGGCACCCCCCACCGCACGATAGCACCGAGCCGGATCAGGACGGCAAAGAGCTGCAGCACGGCGCTCTGTCATTTCAGCAGCAAACCAACCACGGTTTCTTTCAGTTAAAAGCCCATCCAGCTTTTCGAAAAGCTCCGGCAGATATTTCACATCCAGGACTGCGTAAGAAAGCTGCTCTGAACTTAAAGGCCGTTGCAGCCAGTCTGAACAGGTCTGCCCTTTATTAAGCTCAATACCACATAAATCCTTTACCAGGGTATACAGTCCGCGGCCAAAGCTATGTCCGGCAAAAGCAGCCATCAGCTGCAGATCACAGCAGCTATCTGGCAAGGTGAACATAGCAGCCGTTTTCTGTCCGTAACTTGCCAGGATTTCCAGATCCTCAGAACCTGAAAAAATTAAAAACCGGGCCTTGCTTGTAAGCAAGGCCTGTAACACCAGTGCAAGTCCCGGCTGCAGCGGATCTACGAGATAGACTTGTCCAGCAATGTTAAGTTGCAGCAGTGCAAGCTTAGGAAAATATTCAGTAATACGAATAAATTCAGTATCTGCAGCAATGTAATCAGCACGTCCTTGTCTGCCAATCAGGGCTGCAAGCTCTTCTGCCTCCCTGATGGAAGACACATAATTAAATTCTGTAAACATCTGTTAATCTTGCTTTGATATGCGGGCTACTCGTCATTGCGGTGCTCGCGGTTGGGCTCACGCAGATAACGCCTTAACACCTTACCTATGGCTGATTTGGGGAGGATATCAACAAATTCTATATAATGCGGGATCTTATATGGAGTCAAAAAACCACGGCAATATGTCCGCAACTCCTCTTCAGTCAGGCTCGGATCGCGTTTTACTGCATACAGCTTAATAGCCTCACCGGTCTTATCTGAAGGGACTCCCACCACAGCACATTCACTGACGCGTTCAAAGCGGCTGACCACATCTTCGATTTCTGAAGGAAAGACATTAAAGCCGGACACTAAAATCATGTCCTTTAATCTGTCAATTATCTTTAAGTAACCGCCTTCAAGCCACACCGCGATATCACCGGTACGCACATAACCATCATGCATCACATGTTCCGTTTCCTTAGGACGGTTATAATAGCCCTGCATCACCTGTGGCCCTTTGAACTCCAATTCTCCCGGAGTATTTAAATCCCAGGTCACCTCTCCATCTGGAGTAACGATGCGCGCTAAGGTCGAAGGCACCGGTAAGCCGATGGAACCAGTGAAGCTCCTGGCATTAGGCGGGTTTACACAGCACAGTGGTGAACATTCAGTCAGACCGTACCCCTCAAGGATATGAATACCGGTTTCCCGGTAGAAACGCTCCTCCACCCCGCTTTGTACCGCCGCCCCACCGCCTATGACCAGACGTAAATGATTAAATTTAACCTTATCAAACACCCCTTTTAGGATGAGGGCGTTAAACAGGGTGTTAACGCCCGTAAGGATAGTGATGTCATGATGTCGCCTTAAATCAGCGACAAATGATTTGAAATTACGCGGATCGGTAATAAGCACATTACTTGCACCAATGGCAAAAAACAACATCAGGTTTATAGTATGGGCAAAGATGTGATAAAGCGGCAGGGCTGTAAGTGCCTTTTCTTCTCCACGCCTGATGATGCCTCCGTACATTCCCAAAGCCTGGGATATGTTGGACAGGATGTTGCCATGGCTTAGCATTGCTCCCTTGGCTTGTCCGGTGGTACCTCCGGTATATTGCAAATAGGCTATATCGTCAGGTTTTAACAGCACTGGCACATATGGCTGATGGGCTCCCTGGCGCAGTGCATGCCTGAAAGTTACGGATCCTGGTAAAAAGAAGGATGGCACCATTCTGCGGATAAAGCGCACTGCAAAATTGACCAGATGCCCACGCACTAGCCCCAGACTGTCACCAACTTCTGTAATGATGATGTGCTTGATCCTAGTGCCAGCTATTACTTTTTGCAGATTGAACGCAAAGTTCGCGATCACCACAATAGCGGTAACGCCACTGTCTGCGAGTTGTACCTGAAGTTCCCGCGGGGTATACAGTGGATTGATATTGACAACAGTAAGCCCGGCCTTTAGGGCACCGAAAATGACCACCGGATATTGCAGTAAATTTGGCATCATCACAGCAATTTTATCGCCTTTCTTCAGATGCCATTGATACTGGAGGAAAGAGGCGAATTGTTCAGCCTCCCTTTGTACCTGTCTGAAAGACAATGAGCCGAACATATTGATGAAAGCAGTGCGATCATCGTAACGTTCGGCACAGTAATCTAGCAGATCCGGAATGTTGGCAAAAGGGCAGGGATCAATAGTGTGCGGCACCTCCGGCGGATACGACTGTAACCACGGTCTCTGCTCTGCTGCCATAAATTACCTCATAATTTTAACTATGCGCGCTTGCAAAACGATCCAGGAAGCTCACCAGAACCTGCACACCTTCAATAGGCATCGCATTATAGATACTGGCCCGCATGCCACCTAATACCTTATGCCCTTTCAGACCAATCAGATGCTCAGCTGCCGCCTGTTTTAAAAATTCAGGGTTTAGGCTTTCATCTTTTAGTGTAAACACACAATTCATGCGTGATCTGCACTCTGTGGCGATCGGCAGGTGATAGAACGGATGTTGGTCCATAAAGCCGTAAAGCAATTCTGCCTTTGCCTTATTGCGCTCTTCCATTGCCTCCAAACCGCCCAAGCTTTTGATCCATTTAAAATCAAGCCCGGCCATATACCAAGAGAAAGTATTGGGCGTGTTATACATGGAATCATATTGGCTGAGTACTGACCAATCAAGCACAGAAGGACAGTATTGCCGCGCATGTCCCAATAAATCGCGCCGGACTATGGTCACAGTAAGACCCGCCGGAGCCACATGCTTCTGGGCGCCAAATATGATAGCTCCAAACTTGCGTACATCTATAGGGCGCGAAAGGATATTTGAAGACATGTCAGCAATCAGCGGCACATCCCCGGTGTCAGGTAACTCAAACATTTCGATGCCATTTACTGTCTCGTTAAGGCAGACATAGGCATAAGCCGAGCCTGGTGTTACCTGCATCTTGGAGTAATCCACATGGTACAGGCCATCTGTCCCCTGAGGGGCACATTCGTGCAAAATGGCCTTACCATAACGTTCGGCACATTCCTTATAGGCACAACGTGACCAATGACCGGTAACAAAATAGTCAGCATGTCCTCCTTCAGGCAGCAGATTCAGCGGTACAGCGGCAAACTGCCCACGACCGCCCCCCTGTTCAAACAGTACAGCATAATCTTCCGGAATATCCAGGATCTCACGCAACAGGAACTCTGCCTCTCTGGCAACCGCAGTATATTCCGCGCTGCGATGAGACATCTCAACAATGCCAATCCCCAGACCATGAAAGTCTAAAAATTCACGTTGGGCCTGTTCCATTACTTCAGGGGGCAGCATGCTAGGGCCAGCCCCGAAATTCCATGCTTTGCTCATGGCTTATTCCTCATCTGTACTCTCTGTTGAGTCTTTTGTACTATCAGTTGCCATACCGGAGTCGGTAGATGCCGACATGTTGTTATTATCCTGCTCCTTAGTGCCGTTCAACAGTGCCAACCGCTCCTGCAGGGCTTTTTTATCCTCAGCCCGGCCGGCTGCAGCCCGATTGGAGGCCTCCACTGCGTCTTCAGATATAGCTTCAACCGCGATCACACTTTCGCCCTCATAAGGACGCATTAATATAACACCGCCAGCTATACGAGAGGATAGGGGTAAATTAGCAACCGGGGAGCGGATCAGCTGCCCCTGATCGGTTATTAGCATATAATCAGAATTATCATCCACCCGGACAGCGCCAATCACCTCACCGTTACGCTCGGACTGCCCCATGGCTTTCATGCCCTGGCCGCCGCGGTTCCTTAAGGTGAAGTCATCAAGCATCATTTTCTTGCCATAACCATTGGCACTTGCCATCAGGCACATCACAGAGCCGGAGTCAGGGGACGCCGTAATGAGAGACACCACCCGGGCGCCGTTTTGCAAGCGCATGGCGCGGATAAAGCCTGAAGTGCGACTGGCAGGCCTAATGCCACTGCCAAAATGACGATCTGCCGGAGCAAAACTAGCATCCCCCACCGCACTGTCATCACTGCTATCTGTGTTATTTTCAGCTGCATCTGCACTTTCAAGTTCATCATCAGCCTCTGCCGCCCCCCTGGCATAGAATTCGCAAAAGTGCAGGGCCAGGTTATTGGAGGTAAACAGATAGACATCATCATCACCTGAAGTAATGTCTACACCAATCAGTTCATCACCAGGACGTAAGGTGCCGCAGATAATTCCCTGATTGTTAGAGCGTCTGACCAACCCCTTAAAGGCTGACAGCGGTGTCTTCTTGATATAGCCCTGCGCACTTGCCATGAGCACATAATGATCGTCATCAAACTCGCTGATGTCCAGTAAAGCGGTGATCTTCTCACCTTCTGCTATATCAAAGATATTCTGAATAGGCCTTCCGCGCCAGCTGCGATTGTCTGAGGTCGGCAATTCATACACGGTGGTAGCAAATACACGTCCTGAAGAGGTAAAGCATAACAAAGTGTCATGGGTGTTGGCCGAGAGGATCTTGGTAATGTAATCTTCGTCCTTGAGCTTTGCCGCTGACACTCCCTTCCCACCACGGTTATGGCTGGCATAAGAAGCCAGATCCTGATACTTGATATAACCTTGCTTGGAAAGAGTGATCACCACATCCTGACGGGCTATCAAATCAGCCTTACTCATGCGGCCATAATCCAGAGTAAAGTCGGTGCGCCGCTTACTGCCAAACTCAGCCTTAACTGCATTCAGCTCCTCACGGATCACTTCTTTCATGCGCTCGACACTGTTTAGGATCTCAAGATAGCCCCGGATATTGACAACCAGGCTCTGATAATCTGCCTGAATTTCTTCGGTCGCAAGATGGGTCAGACGCGATAACTGCAAGGCCAGGATAGCCTTAGCTTGCATTTCTGACAGATAGTATTTACCTTCATGTAGCCCACAGTCAGGATCAATGCCTGAAGGCAGACACAGATTATTACCAGACTCATCGCGGGCAATTAATGCAGCTACCAACCTGCCATCCCAGGGCTCTGCCATCAGCTTTTGCTTGGCATCGTCAGGATTCTCGGCATTGGTAATAAGCTCAATCACCCGATTAATATTGGCTTTGGCAACAATCAGGCCTTCATCAATAAAAGCCTTACGCCGGTCCTGGCGCAGCAAATAGACAGTCCGGCGGGTTACCACCTCACGTCTGAAGGCAATGAACTCCGTCAGAATTTCTTTTAATGATAACTGCCTAGGTTTGTTGTTAACCAGGGCAATCATGTTAAAGGAAAACGAGGTCTGTAATGACGTGCTGTCATAGAGGTTGTTAAGTACCGCCTCCTCGTAAGCATCACGCTTTAAGTCAATGGCTATACGCACCAGATTCTTCTTATCAGACAGATCGTTGACTTCAGCAATGCCTTCTATCTTTTTTTCACGTACCAGATCAGCAATCTGCTTTACGATATTGCTCTTTGATTCCTGATAGGGGATCTCGTCAACATAGATGGTCTTGCGCCCGGATTTATCTGTTTCAGTATGGGTACGGGCGCGCATGATACAACGTCCGCGTCCGGTGGCATAAGCCTCACGGATACCGGCATTACCGACGATATAACCGCCAGTGGGAAAATCAGGTCCCGGGATATAGCGCATCAGCTCATCAACGCTAAGATCCGGGTTGTCTAAAAGTGCCAGTGTACCGTCAATCACTTCACCAAGGTTATGTGGCGGTATATTGGTGGCCATGCCTACAGCAATGCCTGACGATCCATTGACTAACAGATTAGGGAAGCGAGTTGGCAAGACTTCAGGGATCTGCTCGTTGCCATCATAGTTTGGATAGGTATCGACAGTTTCTTTGTCAATATCCTGCAACATGGCCTCGGCAATCCGGGTCATGCGTACTTCGGTATAACGCATGGCTGCCGGACCGTCGCCATCAATATTACCAAAGTTACCTTGTCCAAAAATCAAAGGTTCGCGCATGGAGAACCACTGCGCCATGCGTACGATGGTGTCATAAACCGCGGCATCACCATGCGGGTGGAAACGGCCGATCACATCGCCTACCACGCGGGCAGATTTCTTAGTCTGCCCGTTATGCCAGATCTTGAGATCATACATATCATAAAGCACGCGGCGATGCACCGGCTTAAGCCCATCGCGCACATCTGGCAGTGCACGGTCTACAATCACCGACATAGCATAGTCAATAAATGACTGCTTAAGCTCATCTTCAAGCTTTACTGTAGTGATATTGTCAGTGTCAACGCTCTGCGAGGCAGTCTGCGGCACATCCACATCTAGCTTGTGCTCATTAGCTCCGGTAACGCTATCTTTAGTCTCGTCAGCCATGAATAATTACCTTAATACCAGAGTGAAAAAATCTTTATAAAACTGCTTGTTGTTGCGGCAGAAAAAATGTTACAAAACCTGATTATTTTAGCAGTACAGGCCTTTTTTTACAATGATGAGCCAGCCCCGTTCCCTGTTACCTGCAGGGGATGACCGTAAAAATTCAGCCACCACGTGATAAAATCAGCGCTGATTTTAAGATGGAGGACATTTGGGAATGTGGTTTAAAAGTGCACAAATTTACGGTTTGAAGCTTACAGCAGAGCAGCTGGCACTGTTACGCGACGACGCTAAGATGGAAGAGATTTTACAGCAAAAAGCGTTCCGCCCCTGCATGGCTCAGGAATTATCCACCATCGGTTTTGCCCCCCTGTTTGGCAAGCTTTCAGAACAAATGAGCTTTTCACAAGGAAATCACCGTTTTCTGCGCTTGCTTGAAGAAACCAAATTACTGCCCTCATCCGTGATCAAAGTAGCCCTTGAAGATGAAATTTCCAAAAAAGAAAGTGCACTGGGACGTGAACTGCATAAAAACGAGATCCAGACTTTAAAGACTGCAATAACCGGACAGCTTTTGGAACGTGCCTTTTCCTCACAGCGCGAGATGCTAGTCTGCATCAATTTTGAACAGGGATACGCGCTGGTATCAGTATCATCAGCCAAGCGGGCTGAACGGGCCATTGCCATGCTGCGTGAGGCTTTTGGCGGTACCTTCCCGGCCAAGCACTATCAGCCGCGTTGTGTGGTTGAAGATCGCCTGACCTCCTGGATTGAAAATCAGGAACTGCCTCAGGTCTTTACCCTCGGCTGTGACGCCATTTTAAAGAGTATTGATGATTTAGGTGGCACAGTGCGCGTATCGCGCGATGATCTGAGCTCTGAGGAAATTTTAGGTCACATTAAGGCAGGCAAAGTGATAACAGAGCTGCAAGTCCTGTTTGAAGATGACATAAGCTTGGTTTTGACCTCAGATCTGGTACTAAAACGCATGCGCCCTGAAGATCAGTATCTTGAGCAGAATCTGCCGGGAAAAAGTGATGATGCGCTGGCCGATATGCAGTCTGTTCTCATTGTACAGGCAGATCTGTTTGATCGCCTGATAGCCTGCCTGATTAAAACCTTTGACTGTGAGCTTGAATGATGCTTCCGGACATTCCTGAGATCTTAGCCCCTGCCGGCAGCCTTACTCACGTCAAAATCGCTGCCGCTTATGGTGCGGATGCTGTATACGCCGGCATTCCCCGCTGGAGCCTGCGCGTACGTGGCAATGGCTTTACTCCGGATGATTTTGCGGCGGGGATCGAACATATGCATGCACAAGGCAAGAAATTCTTTGCGGTGCTCAATGTTATACCGCATATGCGCCGTACTGTTTCCTTTAAAAGTGCTCTCGATGCTGTAGCTGCCTTAAAACCTGATGCCTTCATCATGGCAGATCCTGGGTTAATCATGCAGGCCCGCAGCAGCTATCCCGATATCCCCATTCACTTAAGCGTGCAGGCAAATACTGTAAACTCCGGTACAGTAAAGTTCTGGCAACAACAGGGAATCAGACGATGCATCCTGGCGCGTGAACTGACCCTTAGTGAAATTGCCATGATCCGTGAGGACTGCCCGGATATGGAACTTGAGATTTTTGCTCACGGTGCCTTGTGCATAGCCGTATCCGGACGTTGCCTGATCTCAGGGCTTTTAGCACGCCGTGACGCCAACGTCGGAGCCTGTACAAACTCCTGCCGCTGGGGCTTTAAAGTACATTCCTTAAGTGCAGAGCTTGAGGAGTATCACAACCGCCCTGGGCAGCTAATGCAGCTTGACGAAGATGAGCATGGTTCTTATCTTTTTAATTCCAAGGATTTATGTACCTTAAGCCTGCTGCCTCAAATTTTACCTTTAAAACTGAACTCCCTGAAAATTGAAGGGCGTTCGCGCTCACCTTTTTACTGTGCAGCCATCTGCCGTGCCTACCGCCTGGCTGTGGATGCTCTGGCAGCAGGTCACAGGGTGCCAGATGAAAGTTTTGAAATAGTAAACTCACTTCCCTCGCGAGACTATACTACCGGCCTGTTGGTTCCACACCGTCCTGATGAGACTCAGCAATATGAAACCAACTGCCCGCATCCTGGTAAATGGCTGGTGGTCGGAGCTGTGACTGATCATACTGCAGGACGTATCAACATTAGGGTTAAAAATAAATTCAGCACACAGGACAAGCTTTTCCTCTTTACGCCGGGGGGAATGATTGAGCTTGATAGTGGCTCCCTGCAGGATGTGCATGGAAATCCCTGCACCCTCGCTCCTGGTGATGGCTATCAGGTTTCGCTTGCCTGCAAAGAAGATTTTGATCCTGAGCTGTCATTTTTAATCCGCAGCAGCAGTACCAGAGCTAATTAAGTGAATGAATGCAAAAACAAAGCATATGCTGAACGAGCTGCAGCCTGCAGAATTTACAGGAATTAGCGGATAGACTGCAAGGTGCTGAAGCTGCCTTAGTGATAACTTCCTCAGGCTGAAGCTTTAGTGCAAAAAAGATCAAAATCAAATAAGGATAAAAAAATGACATTAAGCGAAAACATCACCGGTCTACAGCATATTGGCATCCCCTGCAAGGATCTTAGCGCTGCCTGCGCCTTTTATCAGAATTTAGGCTTTAAAGAGATCCATGCCCGTGAATTTACGGATGAAAGCGGTGCCCCCGGTTGCGCTCATTTCCTGCAGCATGGTGATTTAGTGCTAGAACTTTACGCAGCTCCTGCAGCAGGCAGGAGCGGCGCAGTTGATCATATTGCTTTAAACGTGCGTGACATTGATGCGGCTTATGCTGACATTTGCGCACAAGGACTTAACAATACTGCTGATACCATTCACACACTGCCTTTATTTGCCCATGGAGTGAAATATTTCACCATCGAAGGACCAAACAAGGAGCGAGTGGAATTTAATCAGTACCTTCAGGCTTAATAACCATGAGTGCCGAATTTATCTCAATCCATCCGGACAATCCGCAGCCACGCTTCATTCATAAGGCCTGCGACATCTTAAAACAAGGCGGTGTGGGCGTGGTGCCCACTGACAGTGCGTACGCATTGTGCTGCACTTTAGGCGACAAAAGCGCCATGGAACGCATTGCCCATATACGCCAGGTAAGCAAAAAGCATAACTTTACCCTGTTATGTCGCGATCTTTCCGAACTTTCCACTTACGCCAAGGTGGAAAATAGCGTATTCCGCCTGCTTAAGAATAATACGCCTGGACCTTATACTTTCATCCTGCCGGCTACTAAGGAAGTGCCACGCCGCCTGATGAATGAAAAGCGCCGCACTATCGGTATCCGGGTGCCCCAAGGTGCAATCATTAAGGCTCTGCTTGCTGAGTTCAGTGAACCTTTAATGAGCTGCAGCCTGATTTTACCTGAGCATGTGGAACCAGAAAGCGATCCGGTTGAGATCAACGATAAAATCGGCTCCATCATCGATGTCATCGTGGACGGAGGCGTGTTATTGCCGGAACCAACCACGGTGATCCGTTTTGAAGAAGGACAACCTGTAGTACGACGTATTGGACGTGGTGATCCTAGTCCATTTCAGTAGTAATCCCTAAAGCCCAGATCTCCCCTAAAAAAGGGGGGACTGCATGTACCAACACCTATCATACTGCTGCAAGCAAAGATATGATTCCCCCTTTCCAGCTCAAATCATTTGCCGGGCTGCATTATCCTTATCAGCATAAACCATACTCATGCGTTGTTCATGCACATAAAATTTATCTGCATAACGTTCGCTTTGCCATAATGACTGACATTTATCCGGCAAAATTAAATTCAATCCCGGATCACGCCAAGTTCCAGCTGCATGAAAATCCGACCCAACTGATGCCAACAAGTCAAAACGCTGGCATAAGTCAGCTAAATACTGCCTGTCAGCCGGACGCTGCTGCGCTGAGGCCACCTCAAGGGCAGTGCCCCCTGCTGACTTAAATAAAGCAATCAGCTCACGCAATTTGGTGTTAGTCATCTGATATCGCCTGGGATGTGCAAGCACCGGGATACCGTCGGCGGCAAGGATAACCTCTACCCCTTCTTCAATACAGCCCCATTGTGTTTTGACATAAGCAGGCCGCCCACGTTTTAAATACTTATTAAAGGCTTCATCTGAACTGCGGCAGACTCCTGTTGAAGCAATAAAGCGTGCATAATTTCCCCGGGTCAGACAGGCGCCCGGCTGGGCCTGTGCCTTAGTGCGCTCATAAGCTTGCTCAAAGCCACAGCGCTCCAGCATTTGGGCTATCTGGTGCGCACGTTCTTCGCGCTTAATGCGCTGCTTTTTAAGATGTGCCAGCAGCTTTGGATTTTGACAATCAATGAACAGCCCCACCACATGAATCTGAAAGTTGCGCCACATCGTAGAAAGCTCAATCCCTGGCACCAATTGCAGCCTGCCTGCAGCTGCTGCACTGGCCTCTGCTATCCCATCAAGACAATCATGATCGGTAAGGGCCAACACTTTTAGCCCACGCCCTGTAGCAAAATCCACCAAATCCCGGGGGCTTAATGCTCCATCAGAGGCACTGGAATGGGCATGTAAATCTATAGCACTACGCTCAGCCATGTGCTCTTTCCTCCAGGTCTTCCCAGCGGGCATACAGTTGTTCAAGTTTGTCACTTAAAGCTGCACGCAAAGCTAGTAATTCTTTGACCTGCGCACCATCAGAGCTGTAAAGGGAAGGATCTGATACTTTCTGATCAAGCTGCGCCATTTCTTCTTCAAGCCGTTCAATTTCCTGAGGTAGGCTCTCAAGTTCATGCCTTTCGGTAAATGAAATCCCCGTCCTACCTTTACCAGCCTGTGCCTGATCCTCTGATTTTTTAGTAGCAGTACCTGGCTTTTGTTTTACATCACGATCCGAAGCTGCTGTATTTTTTGCATTCGTTTCACGTTGTAAAGCTCCCACCCGTTGATAATAGGACAGCACATCGCTCCAGCCTCCGACAATGGTATCAATATGACCTTTGCCATCAAAAACCCAGGTTTCGGTGGCAACCTTATCGATAAAACGCCGGTCATGGCTGATCACTATCACGGTACCATTAAAGGAAGCAATCAGCTCCTCCAACAATTCTAGGGTTTCCAGATCAAGATCATTGGTCGGCTCATCCATTACCAGCACGTTGCAGGGACGGGCAAACATGCGCGCCAGTAAAAGCCTGTTTTTTTCACCGCCGGAAAGGACTGAAGCTGGACTGCGAGCGCGCTTGCCTGTAAAAAGGAAATCACCAAGATACGAAATCACATGTCGGGTCTTGCCATTAATGATGACATCGCGCCTGCCTTCAGCCACATTATCAGCTACCGTCTTCTGTAAATTTAATTTCTCGTGGTACTGATCAAAATATTGATACTGCACCCCGGTACCCTGTCGCACCTTACCATGGTTCTGATGCAATAGGCCTAACATCACCTTAATCAAGGTTGTCTTGCCAGAGCCATTAGGCCCAACAATACCAATGCGATCCTGACGCATCACTGTAGCTGAAAAATGGTTGATAAGGCTTTTGTCCTCAAAGCTCACGCTCACATCAGTCAGCTCAAACACGATATTACCAGACCGGTCTGCCTCTGAAATCTGCATGATGGCACGTCCCAGGCGATCGCGGCGTTCCCGGCGCTGGCGTCTCAGATCTTCAAGATTACGCACCCTTCCTTCATTGCGAGCCAGACGAGCTTTTACTCCCCTGCGGATCCAAGCCTCCTCCTCAGCCAGTACCCGGTCAAATTCTTTATTAGCAAGCTCCTCCTTACGCAAGCGTTCATCCCGCAAACGCAGATAAGCAGCAAAATTCCCAGGATAAGAATAAAGTTTTCCCCGATCCTGTTCCACGATACGGGTGGCCAGATTGTCAGCAAAGGCACGATCATGGGTTACGAAAATTAAAGTACCTTTAAAGGAAAGCAGCCATTCTTCCAGCCAGCCGATAGTCTCTATGTCAAGATGATTGGTCGGCTCATCTAAAAGCAGCACTTCAGGTTCGCAGGCCAATGACGCTGCCAGTGCAACTTTACGCCGCCAGCCGCCTGACAGTGTACTAAGAGAGGTATCCGGATTTATCTGCATCTTGTTTAAAATACGGCAGATAATACCGTCATAGCGCCAGCCATCATGCTTTTCAATAAAAGCAGATAATTCACCGCTTTCATCCTCTCCCAGTGCCACCTTGGCTAAAGCATCACCCACCACCGGAATAGCACTGGCCACCATGGAATACGCGGTGCCCTGTATCGTTAAAGGCGGATCCTGGTTTAAGCGGGAGATCTTAAGCCCCTGACGTAAAATCAAGCGTCCATCATCAAGCTGGCTGTCACCACAAATTACTTTAAGCAGGCTTGATTTGCCGGTACCGTTGCGTCCTACCAGGCAAATTCGCTCTCCTTCATCTACAGCCAGATCAGCTTGTTGCAATAGCGGTTGATCCCCATATGCCAGGGAGCCTCCCAAGATGCTGATAAGCGCCATTTAAAGCTCTTCCTTTATACCTTGCGGACCCCAGACCCGCACCTGAGGCTTTTGTTCCTCCCTTTTGCGTGTACTGTCAGAAAAATCATGACGGTTACGGGATCTCGCCTTATCTGTTACCGGGAATCCTTTTGTTCTTGCCTTATTCCTAAAGGAATTCTGCTGCTGGTTGGTCCCGCCGGCAGCCCAATGCTGATCAATGGTGCCTGTTTCTTCCTCGCGCCGCCAAACATGACTTTCCTTGCCCCAGGCTCTGTCCAGATTTCGCCTTGGCTTTACTTCATTTGTATTTGTCCTGGAGAAGGAACCCTGCTTTCTGGCAGACTTTTCACCCTGCGGGAACGTCTGTGATCTAAAAGATCTGTCCTGATGCTCTGTCCTTAAAGATTTTGCACGCTTAAGGACTTTGGACCAGCGGGGCACATTTTGTAATTCCACCATGGGTTCAGGCAACTGTAACTGCGCTTTTTTAATGAAAGTAAGTTTAAAACAAGAATGAATTTTGCCATCCTGAGCACAATCAGGGGGGATGGATTGTGCTGACAAATCCTCACAGCTCACGTATCCATAAGGTTCAAGCAAGGCCCGACTTAACTTAAAACCGCGTTTATTGCAGCAGAAAATCACAGCACCCCCGTCTTTTAAATGGCGGGTTAAATTAGCCAGCAGAGCCACGTGATCGCGTTGTACTTCAAAGCTACGGCTCATGCGCTTAGAGTTTGAAAATGTTGGTGGATCGATATAAATAAGATCAAAAAGACGCTCACCATCTGCAGACAGCCAACTTAGGCAATCAGCCTGCAAAAATTGATGCTGTTTGCCCACCTGCAGACCGTTTAACTCAAAATTTTCCATCCCCCACTCCAAATACGTGCGACTCATATCCACGCTTAAAGTAGAAGAAGCTCCTCCTGCAGCGGCACTGACTGATGCTGTACAGGTATACGCAAAGAGATTTAAAAAGTCCTTACCTGCCACGGATTTACCGATCAGGGCACGCAGGGGCCGGCTGTCAAAGAAAATACCGCTGTCCAGATAATCATCAAGTCGGGCCTTGAATTTAAGCCCGCCTTCACAAACCTGTACCTCAATGTGGGTACTGCCCTCATTTTTTTCATACTGTGCAGCTCCCAGCTGGCGCTGACGGTTTTTAACGATGATCTGTCTGCCCTTATAGCCCATTCCTAGCTGCAGTGCCGCTATCATATCCAATAACCTGCGCCGTGCTAGCCCTGGGGCTACAGAAGCCGGAGCCTGATACTCCTGCAGTACGACATAATCCCCGTAAACATCTACAGCCGCATTGTATTCTGGGATATCGGCATCATACAGACGGTAACAGTTAAGTCCCAGAAGGTTTATATAGTTTTTAAGTCGTGCCGCATTCTTACGCAAGCGGTTGACAAAATCTGCTGCCGGCAATTTTGCTGTATCAGTTTCAGCTTCCTGAGCTGCATGCGTAGCTAAAGTATAGACACGTAACTGACAGGCCAGGGAACCATTATACAGGGTATAGCTCTTCTCTCCCTTAAGACGCAAGCAGGATAACAGATCCTCCGAGCTTGAAATTACCCCCAGGCGGGCACCGGGAAAGAGAGTTTTAAGCTTTGCCCCCAGTGCACTATAAAGCAGGATGAGCTCATTAAAATTACCCATGCGTTCGCCATAGGGTGGATTAGTGACTATAGTAAGCGCCCCTGCAAGGTCCGGCAGCGGGTTTGCGTTAAGATCCTCAAAGCGGCTATGTATGAGCCTTACCAAGGATAAAAAACCACAGCGCTGTGCATTTTCCCGTGCATATTCAATCATGCGGAGGTCAGCGTCGCATCCGCACAGCACATAGCCTGCCTCAAGGGCGTGTGCCTTGCCCACCTCAGAACGCCGTAAAGCCTCAGCCTGCAGCTCCAGCCAGGCCTCCTTGTCAAAAGTCTTTAAATTAAAAAAGCCGTAATGCGAGCGCAGCAGACCCGGCGCGGTATCAGTAAGGATAAGCCCGGCCTCCCACAGCAAAGTGCCGGATCCGCACATCGGATCAAAAAAGGATCCTCCCTGATAACCGCTGCGCACCAGCATGGCAGCAGCCAGGTTCTCCTTTAAAGGAGCTGCCCCGATATCGCGATCAAACTCACGCCTGAATAAAACACCGCCAGACAAATCAAGACCCAAGGCACATTGTTCATGATGCAGATGAGCATAAATTAGAATTTGTGGATCACGTTTGTCCACGTCCGGGCGAATCCCTGAACATCTGACAAAAAAGTCACATACCGCATCCTTAACTTTCTGCGCACCGTATTGCGTATTCTTAATGCTGTCGCTGCTGCCTGAAAATTCCACAGCTATGGTCTGCTGCGGCAAGAAATAATCATCCCATGGCACACCGTAAGCACCCAGATATAACTCAAGATCACTGTTGCAGGGAAATGAGACCAATTGCTGCAGCACGCGCGAAGCAAAACGCGACCACAGGCAGACACGCATGGCCAGCTGTACTGTTCCGCTGAAAGAAACCCCGGCTACAGTTTCCTTAACATTAGCAGCACCCAGATGCTGCAATTCCACAGACAACAAGTTCTCGATACCCTTAGGGCAGGCGGCAAAGAAATTAGGCATACAGGCTCTCCACAAAATCCTGCATATTATAAAGTATCCCCCGTTTTTCTGTGACGCGTAGCGCAAAATTCTTCTGTTTTTCTCAGTTTTTTCAATACATCTTTGGTAAGGTTCAAACAATTTTCACCATCTTTTTCCTACACTTTGCTTTAAGATTATTGCCGGCAAAGGAGAGATGCAGATGATAGTAATGGAAAGAGCTTTTCAGGCCAAAACTAAAATCATGGAAGCAAGGGATCTTACTGCCCTCAAATCACTGCTGCCCTTGAATCCTGACGATCTGTTGCTGACAGAAGAACGGCTGCTTGAAATTTTAACTCCACCACCTTTTGTCAAATGCCTGCCGCGAGAACGTTTGGGACAGGGCCCAAACACTCCGCAATTGATTGAAGCTGCAGTGCACGAAGCCGGAGCCGGGTATAGGCGCGTCATCGGCATTGGCGGAGGGGCCACCCTAGATTTGGCAAAATTGCTGACCTTAGAACAAGCGCTGCCTGTAGCGGATCTGTTTTCATCTCCGGATAAACTGATAAAGGCTCGTAGCCTGGTTCTGGTGCCCACCACCCCTGGTACCGGCTCTGAGGTCACTCCTTATTGCGCGGTCTATTTCCCTGAAGTTGGGGCACAACTTATTTTAAATTCCTCGTCCTTATGCGCAGATGCAACTTTCCTCTGTCCAGAGCTTTTAGACGGCATCCCCTTTAATGTGCTGGCAGCAAGCTCCTTTGACGCTTTTACACATGCTTGCGAATCCTATCTGTCTGCTCTGTCCACTCCTTTTTCACGCCTGCTGTCTCTGCAGGCAATAAGAATGCTGCTGTGTGCCTGGCAGGATATTACGCACATGGGCAGTGGAGCCCTAGCTGATGCCATCAGTCAGATGCAGACAGCAGGAACCATGGCCGGCATTGCTTATGCAAATGCTGGTGCTGCAGCTGTACATGCCATCTCCTATCCGCTCTCTACCAGACTTAAGATCAAACACGGTGAAGCTAATTATCTAGTATTTAAAGCAGTGATGGATCTCTATAGGCACAAAGCTCCGCATGGGGCATTATCTGGCCTGCAGGAACTGATTGCTACGGTGTTAGGAGGCGAGCCGGATATGGCTTTTGAAACCTTGGATCAGCTCTGCCAGAACCTGCTGCCGCGCAGAAGGCTTTCGGTATACGGGATGCAGGAAGGGCAGATCATCGAATTTACCGACATGGTCCTGACAAGGCAGAATATGCTGATTGCCAACGGCTACACCCAGCTCAGTGCCGGAGATATAGCAAATATTTACCGCTCCTTGCTATAGCCATGTAAGAAAGGAAAGACATAGCCAAACACCTGCTATAAAGAAAATAACAAAGATAACTTAAAGGAGAACGCCTGAGACAAACTCAAGCGTTCTTTCTCTCCTGATGCTTAAGGTCGGCTCATTTGACCGGACTTTAACAATGCAGACATAAGCGCCTCCATGTTTAAGCTTTCATTTGTTAACGGCAGCAAGCATAGTTTCTGAAGAACATAAATTTGACTGAAGTCAAAAAACTTTATCTGACAGGAATTTTTGGCTGTAAAAGTGGCAGCTAATGCCTTAAGCAAAACAAGCCTTAATTTGCAACTTACGTGAGCGTGATCTGATTTGACAAAAAAGCACAGCACAAGAATTGACAGCTCCTGTCTCTTTTGGGATCGTAAAGATATAGTTATTAATCGGTGCTTTTTTATGCAGCAGATTTTCTCCTTGCTGACAGCAGTTTCTCTGATAGCACTGCCGACTGCAACCTGGGCTCTGAGCCTGGATATTTTTTATTTTAATCAAAGCAATGCATTTTTAAGCGAGCTGTCGCACCATCTTAACGTACAGGCTGAGAAAAAAGGAATCAAGCTTACCGAGCATGATGCAAGGCAAAACTTTGAGACACAACAAAGTCAAATCCGCCAGGTTCTGCAACATGAGTGCCCAGTACTTATTGTCAACATCGTCGACGTCTATAATGGGTGGGCCACACTGGAATTGGCACAAAGACTGAATATTCCGGTAATTTTCTTTAACCGCGAACCTAATCCGTTGTTATTGCAGGAAGCTGCTGCCGCCTATTATGTAGGTTCTTTTGGTGCCCAGTCTGGCCTGATGCAAGCGCAAATAAAGGGCAGGGGCCTTACCTTGCCGCACATGATTTGCATGTTCAGCAGCCTTAGTTTCTCATCTTTGTGCGGAATAAGGTTATAGT
>CALXOT010000034.1 GCA_944390085.1 uncultured Succinivibrionaceae bacterium | reverse complement strand
CTTTTTGCACATGACATAAGCGAGGGAAGGGAGGGCATCGAGAGCGCTCATAACTGCCTCAACTAGTAAATTAAATTATCTGCTAGTATAACAAAACAAGATGAAGGAACCCACATAAAAAAGGCTTGAATAATAGTAAATTAGGTGTATCAACCAAGGGCAGTGTTTACTAGTGGGTAAAACGCGGGTTAGCTGCGCTCTATATGTCAGCTGTCCATATTGTACGTTAATTTAATCTGCAAGCCCTCCGCTCAATGGTGGCATAAGGCAAGGGCAAGCAGTACACCAAGGCACAGGCAGAAAAGGCGTTTTAAGAGCTGCGATTTGTTCTTAGTGTGCCGTACTCGTGGCAGCAAGTCTGATAAGGCTACATAGATGAAACAGGCAGCTGAGATGATCAGGGCATAGGGCAGCAGTCTATCAAGCCAGGCTAAGGTTAGGCTTACGCAGATGGCGCCGGCATTCATGCCGCACAAGGCCGTCAGGTTTACCGCAAAAGCCTGAACCTTGTTAAGGCCACATTCCAGCAACAGGGCGTAGTCACCAAGCTCCTGCGGCAGTTCATGGGCAAAGATGGCGGCGGTCACTGCAATGCCCAGGTTAAGATCGGTGGCAAAGGCTGAGGCTATCATCACCCCGTCACAGAAAGTATGCAGTAGGGTGCCGCAGAGCAGGCCAGAAGCTCCGGATGAGATGGTGTGACTGTGTTGTCCTCGGCTCTGCTCCTTGCCGCTTGCAAAATACATCTCCAGGAAGGATAACAGCAGAATGCAGCTTAAGGCAGTAAAACCCAGCGCATGGGCATCTGCCCCAGAGTGCATGGCCTCAGGCAGCAGATGGGCAAAGGCCAGGGTTAAGAGCAGTCCTGCTGCGGTAAGCGCCAGGGGCTTTGAGAGCCGTTCCACCCGCTGCAGGCCGATTAACAGCAAGGCTGCCACGGCGCACAGTGAGGAGACGGAGGCTGCGGCAATGACGGTCAGCATTACGCCTCCCTCAGGGCACGCAGCAGGGACAGCAGCTGAGCCGTTTCCCTGACGTCATGCACCCGCACAATGGACGCCCCGCGCTCTGCGCATAATAATGCAGCGCCGGCAGAGATGCAGACGCGTTCCTTAGGATCGGCAAGTGCGCTGACTGCCCCGAGCATGCTCTTACGTGACAGCCCGGTAAGCAGGGGATAGGGCAGGGCAGCAAATTCCGGCAGATGTTTGAGCAAGGCATAGTTGTCCTGTACACTCTTGCCAAAGCAAAAGCCCGGATCAAGGATGATGTTGCTGCGGCTGATGCCGGCCTGTTCACACTCTGTTGCCCGCTTTAACAGAAAATCCTTAACTTCACGCACACAGTCCTGATAATGCGGGTTTTCCTGCATGTCCTGTGGCTGGCCCTGCATGTGCATCAGGCACACCGGCACCTCAAGTTCAACCGCCGCCTTAAGGGCACCGGGACGCTGCAGGGAGCGCACATCATTTATCAGATGAGCTCCGGCCTCTATCCCAAGGCGCATCAGCTCAGGATTTGAGGTATCCAGGGAGATGATTGTATCAAAGCGCTTACAGATGTCCTCCACCACCGGCAGCACACGTTCACACTCCTCCTCACTGCTTACAGTGGCCGCCTGCGGCCTGGTGGACTCCCCACCGATATCTATGATGGTGGCACCCTCTGAAATCATGCGGGCACAGTGATCGATTGCCGCAGCTCTATTAAGATGCTCTCCGCCGTCTGAAAAGGAGTCGGGAGTGACATTGAGAATACCCATGATTTGGGGAAAACTCAGATCAAGCTGTTTGCCCCGTTTAAACTTCAGTTGCACTTTAGTTCCTTAAATTGTTTACTTTGGGTGAAAAGCGCCGACAGCTGGCCTCAGCTGTTCTTTAAGTCAGCGTCAGGCCATCCATCAGGCTTTAATTTGCAGTATGCGGCCGGTAACCTTCTGCGGTGGTGCGCGGGCGCTGGGCGCTTTGATTTATTCTGGCTGCATGCAGGCGCTCCGGGCGTACCCGAGCCTCACGGTATTTGAGCAGGCGCTGGGCAAAGGCACGTTCCCAGGCATGCTGATTGCGATGTTCCGGGCGGCCTTGCCAGTATGAAACAAAGGCATTGAGTTCCTTGTCGGTAAATTCTGCTCCGTCAAGCCCGGACAGCAGGGCGGTCTGGGCAAAGGCTGCTGAGGGGCGCCAGGCGGCGTGCATGGCAAAGGGAGGCTCAGGCAGCTTGCGCTGTTGTGCCTCAATCAGTGGCAGCGTGTATTCGCAGCCCTGACGGCGCCTTTCTTCATCGGCGGGTGCTAAAAAACCGGCAGTGTAAAGCTCATTTAACACCGCCTGCGCCATGTCCGGAGTAGGGCTGAACGGACAGACCGGGGAGCTGTTCTGCAGGAAATAGATCAGTTCGCTTAAAGGTGCGTTCATTAAGCCGCGTTCGGCGCGCGGGCAGATAAAGAACAGATAGAGCGAGCGAGCCTGATGGGACAGCTGCGGATCCTGCAGCCTGGCAAACTCAAGATTATTCATTCCTCTCCCCTCAGAACATATGTAACGCGCGTTTATTATACGTTTTACAAGCAGGAAGTAAATCAAGGGTAACTACAGCTGATAGCTGATCTTACGACTGAAAATATAGGAAATTTCCAGGCCTGGACTGGTGGCAAGTGCAGTAGTAAAGGTGGGGTTGGTTGCAGGCGTGTTCAGCTACAGGAAGTACTGCTGATAATTTTTTGCAGATTCTGGAAAAAAGTGAATCCTGTTATATGATTACAGTTGAACGGTTGTTCATATGTTAAACTGTCTTGGTATACAGCTGCAGGGGTGCAAGCAAGTTAACCTGCAGCCTCAATGCGCACCAGTATTGGCTATTTGTGCTAAAGTATCTGGTTAGATATAGCTAACTACTGTTATGTAAGATAAGGCTATTACAAGGGAATGCGTATGATAAAGCAGAAATATGCCATCGGCGGCATGAGTTGTGCAGCTTGTGCAGCAAGGGTGGAAAAGGCGGCAGGTTCCCTGGACGGGGTAGAGTCCTGTCAGGTCAATCTGCTGCAAAATACCATGCAGCTTTGCTGTGATGAAAGCAAAGTAAGTCCTGCCCTGGTGGAGGCTGCGGTAAAGAGTGCCGGCTATAGTGCCAGGCTCTGTTCAGGAGCGGGTACAGTCACAGAGGATGAGAAGGCTCTTTTGCGCCAGAAGCGCAGCCTGATCCTTTCCTTTGGGCTGACTTTTGCGCTGATGACCGTTTCCATGGGGCCGATGCTGGGCTTGGTTCTGATAAGCGATGCCCTGTACTGTGCGCTGGTGCAAGCGGTTTTGGCTCTTGCAGTGATGCTACTGCAGCGTCAGTATTTTATCCGGGGTTTTAAAGCGCTGTGGCACCGTTCGCCCAACATGGACAGTCTAGTGGCGCTGGGATCTGCGGTGTCATTTCTTTATTCATTGATTCAGCTTACCAAATTGTATCCGGGACTGGCGGTTTCTTTGCTGCATGGTGAGGTACCGCTGTACTTTGAATCAGCAGCCACCATTTTGTGCCTGGTTGGGATAGGCAAGTATTTTGAGCATAAGGCCAAGGTGAAGAGCACGCAGGCAGTATCAAGCCTGATCGACTTAAGCCCGAAATTGGTGCGGGTGCGCCGGGATGAGCAGGAGCTGCTGTTATCTCCGGATGCAGTGCACAAAGGCGATCTGGTGATCCTAAAGACCGGTGAGAGTCTGGGGGCTGACGGTATAGTAGTGTCAGGGGCTGGCTTCATGGATGAAAGCTCGCTTACTGGTGAGAGCCTTGCACAGAAAAAAGGGGCAGGATCCAAAGTGCTGTCCGGCACCCTGCTGACACAGGGCTATCTGGAAATTGAGGCTCAGGCGGTGGGCGCTGACACCACCTTCTCCCGGATCCTGCAGCTCATGGACGAGACTTTAAGTCAGAAAGTCCCGATTGCGCGCCTGGCTGATACCATTGCCTATTATTTTGTTCCGGCGGTGATCACGCTTGCCATCATCACCGGTGCTATTTGGCTTAATTTCGCACCGCTGGCACAGGCCCTGAATTTTGCACTGTGCGTGTTGGTAGTGTCTTGTCCCTGTGCCTTGGGTCTGGCTACCCCAACGGCTCTGATGGTGGGCATGGGCAGGGCAGCCAAACTGGGTATTTTGTTCCGTAATGCGGCGGTACTGGAAGTACTTAATCAGGCTGATACCGTGATCTTTGACAAGACCGGAACCCTGACCTGCGGGCAGTTGCAATTGCTGCAAAAACAGGAGGCCCGGCCTGGGCTTGATACCTTTGCTGCACTGTTGATGTTTAGCCTTGAAAGTAAATCCTCCCATCCGCTGGCAGCTGCCCTGGTGCGTTCCCTGGGTGCACAGGTAAAAAATGCCCTGGCGCTTGAGGATTATCAGGAACATGAGGGACAGGGGATCAGCGCTTTAATTGCCGGTACCCGTTATTACGCAGGTAATATCAGCCTGGTGTCGTCGGTGCTTGAAGCTAGGGCCCCGGGGATTGCTGCAGCACAGGAGCTTAGCCAGAAGGAAGAGGCGGCAGGCCATGTGGTGCTGCATTTGTGCTCTGACAAGGAACTGTTATGTTCCTACGTGCTTGGTGATGAAATCAAGAAAGATGCCAAAGCTCTGGTAGAAAGATTGCAGCAGCGCGGGCTTAAATGCCTGATGTTTACCGGGGATCGGCAGGCTGCAGCTGCCTATGTCAGTAACAGGCTGGGACTTGACGGCTTTAAGGCTGAGCTCTTGGCTGCAGATAAGCTGACGCTGTTAAAACAATTACAGGCAGACGGGCATAAGGTGGTGATGTTAGGGGATGGCGTAAATGACACACTGTGCCTGTCGCAGGCTGATGTGGGGGTGGGTGTGCATGGGGCAAGCGACATTGCGGTTTCAGCCTGTGATCTGATTTTAATGAATGAGCGGCTGCTGACCCTTGACAGTGCGCTGGCACTTTCTGCCCTTACTTACCGTAATATCAAGGAAAACTTATTCTGGGCCTTTATTTACAATGTGCTGACCATTCCGCTGGCTGCCGGACTGTTCTTCCATGCCTTTGGGCTGCTGTTAAATCCGATGCTGGCAGCCCTGCTCATGTCCTTAAGTTCGCTGTGCGTGGTGAGCAATGCGCTGCGCCTTAATTTTGTTAAATTAGGTAATGAACAGATACAGGTCGCTGTGGCTGAGCCTGCATCTTTTTTACAGGAGAAAAAAATGAAGAAAGAAATTCTGATTGAGGGCATGCATTGCTCTCATTGTACCAGTGCGGTTTTTAACGCACTGTCAGCCCTGCCGGGAGCCACTGACGTGACCGTGTCCCTGGAGGAAAAACGTGCCGCAGGTGACTTTGATAGCGCGGTGTCAGATGAGATGATTAAAGGGGTGATAAGCGCCCTGGGCTTTAAGGTAAGTGCCGTGAACACTCTGTCTTAGTTCTGGCTTGTGCCTTTGCGGGCGCGCAGGCAGTTTTCCAAAACTTACCTGCAGCGCCCTTTTTAGTGCCAGCCTGGCACGATAAAAGCTATCAGCTGGGGCAGGAGCGGCGCAACATGGCATATAATAGCGGCAGTTTTTTGTAAAGCAGCTTTCGCTCAACGAGGATTTAGATAAATGTGGGATTATTCTGACAAGGTAAAGGATCATTTTCTGCACCCGCGCAATGCGCGGGTAATGCCTGACGCTAATGCGGTAGGCGACGTGGGTTCTATCATCTGTGGCGATGCGCTGCGCCTGATGCTTAAGATCAATCCTGCAACCAATGTCATTGAGGACGCTTCTTTCCAGACTTATGGCTGTGGTTCAGCCATCGCGTCTTCTTCGGCCTTAACCGAGATGATTATCGGCAAGACTGTCGAAGAGGCACAGAAGATCACCAATCAGGATATAGCTGATTATCTGGACGGACTGCCGGCTGAAAAGATGCACTGCTCGGTCATGGGGCGGGAGGCTTTAGATGCTGCGGTGGCCAATTACCATGGCAAGAGCTATGAACAGGCTCATGACGACGGTGAAATCGTCTGCCATTGCTTTGGGGTCGGCATCAATAAGATCAAGAAAGCGGTCTGGGAAAACCATCTGACTACGGTGGAGGAGGTTACCCACTATACCAAGGCCGGCGGCGGCTGTCAGTCCTGCCATATGCGCATTGAGGAAATCATCGATGAGGTGTGGGTGGATCTGGAAAAGTGCGGGGTACCGCGCCCGGGCTACGTACCCACTCCGCTTGAGGGGATCAGGATTGCAACTTCCACTGAGAGACCGGCTGCAGCGGCCAGTGCCGGTACCGTAAGTTCAACTGCAGCGGAAGCCTCACCATATCTTGAAAAGGTGCAGAAGGTGCTGCAGGAAGTAAATGACGGCCTGCCTGCTGACGGCTCTGAGATTGAGCTTAAGGACATACAGGGCAGCACGGTGCTGGTGGTCTTAAAGGGACCGTTGGAGAGCGGCATGATGGGCGAGATGATCATGACCTTCCTGGCCAAGAAACTTGCCGAGGCAGACAGTTCCCTGAGCGTTAAAAAAGCAGATTGATTCAGGTAGCAGCGATTACTGAATAAGGATAAAAGATGGACAGCAGAAATTTAGGTGAGGGGCTTGGTGGCATATACCTTGATAATAATGCCACTACCCGTATTGCCCCTGAGGTAGTAGAGGCCATGATGCCTTACTTTACTACCTATTACGGTAATGCCTCATCGCAGCATGGCTTCGGGGTTCCAGTGGAAAAAGCGATTGAGCATGCCAGGGAGCAGGTGGCTGACTTAATTGGGGCGCAGCATGCAGATGAGATTATTTTCACCTCTTGTGCCAGTGAGTCCGACAATACCGCCCTGTGGACCGCCCTGTGGACGCAGAAGAACAAGAATGAGATTGTCACCACCAAGGTTGAGCACCCGGCCATTATCGACACCAGCTCCTTTTTGTCCAATCATGGGGTGATCATGCATTATCTGTCAGTGGACAAGAAGGGTGATATTGATGCTGACAAATTTGCGGCATTGCTAAATGAGCGCACCGCATTGGCTTCTATCATGTGGGCCAATAATGAGACCGGCAATATCTATCCGGTTCCGAGGCTTGCTGAGATAGCAGCAGAGCATAAGGTGCTCTTTCATACTGATGCCGTACAGGCAGTAGGCAAGATCCAGCTTAGTGTCAAGGACAGCCCCATTAACATGCTGTCATTTTCCGGACATAAGATCCACGCCCCCAAGGGAATAGGAGTATTGTATGTGCGCCGTGGCACCCGCTTTATTCCTTACCTGCATGGTGGTCATCAGGAACGGGGTCGGCGCGCCGGTACGGAAAATGTGCCCTATATTGTAGGCTTGGGCGTGGCCTGTGAGCTGGCCAAGGCTCATCTGACTGAGCTTGACACCAGGGTGCGGGCGCTGCGCGACAAGCTTGAGCGCGGGATTGTGGCTACCATTCCTGAGTGCCTGGTGATGGGTGATGAGGGACACCGTACTCCCAATACTCTGAACGTGGCCTTCAAGTTTGTTGAGGGTGAAGCCATTTTGCTGATGTTAAATGAGTATGGCATTGCCGCCTCCTCAGGTTCAGCCTGTAGCTCCGATTCGCTGGAGCCTTCACATGTGATGCAGGCCATGGAGATTCCGTTCTCTGCAGCTCACGGCACCATCCGTTTCTCGCTTTCGCGCTATACCACTGAAGCTGAGATTGACCGGACTTTAGAGGTGCTGCCGGGCATTATCTCCCGCCTGCGTGAGCTCTCCCCGTACTGGAATCAGAATAAGCCCGCCATTGCCAAGGCCGATCACATGTTTGATCCGGACTCGCAGGAGCGCCGAGCCTGAGGCTGAGGGCTGTTTCAGTAGCTCGGGCTGATCCGGCTTGCTGCACCAAAATAAAGCGGGGTGTAGCGGCCGGGTTTTTTCTTGTCTATGCGCTGCATTAGAATGGGGCTATTAGCAAAGGAGCTCATATGACAGATTACAACAAGATGGCAAATGGTGGCTTGGCTCAGCTCAAGCCTTATCAGGCAGGCAAACCGATTGAGGAAGTCCAGCGTGAGCTGGGACTTACTGAGGTGATTAAGCTTGCCTCCAATGAAAATCCCTATGGCATGAGCCCTAAAGCCATGGCTGCAGCCAAACGGGCCGTGGAGAACTGCCACTTCTATCCTGATGCCAATGGCTATTATTTCAAGCAGGCCCTGCAGAACAAGTTCGGTTATGATCCAGCCTGCATTACTTTAGGCGATGGCTCTAATGAGCTTATCAACCTAATTTTTCAAAGTTTTGTAAACAGCTCTGTCAACGTGGTGCTGCCGGAGCTTTCCTTTATCGTCTATCCGATGGAAGCGACGGTGGCGGCTGCAGAAATCCGTACGGTACCGCTCAAGGATTATTTTGTGGATACCAAGGCCTTACTGGCAGCTATTGATGACAATACCCGCATGGTGGTGCTGGCCAATCCTTCCAATCCGGCCGGTACCGCTATCCCTATAGGGGAGCTGCATGAGTTTGTGCGTCAGGTGCCGGAACAAACCCTGGTGGTGATCGATGAGGCCTATAATGAATACCAGACCGGTCCTTATGAAGATACTGCCACCTGGATTGATGAATGTCCTAATTTAATGGTCTGCCGTACTTTCTCCAAGGCCTATGGCCTGGCCGGCCTGCGCGTAGGCTACATGGTGTCAAACCCAGAGATTGCCTCCCTGGTCAACAGGCTGCGTGCGCCTTTTAACGTCAATGCCGTGGCCTTAGCTGCAGCGGTTGCTGCCCTTGAGGATGAAGCACACCTGAAGATGGTGGTGGAGGGCAATAACCGGGAGCGTGAGCGTTATGAGGCTTATTGTAGTGAACGCGGACTGTTTATGATCCCAAGCTCGGCTAATTTCGTTGCAGTGGATTTTAAGTGTGACAGCGCCCCGATTTACGATTTCCTGCTGCGGCGGGGGGTGATAGTACGTCCGGTCAAGGGTTATGGCCTTGAGACCGTGTTGCGCATCTCCATCGGAACCCCTGAGCAAAATGACCGGCTCTTTGCGGTGCTTGACGAGTATCTTAAGGCTTAGGCTTTGCATTTATGAACAGCATTACTTTACCAAAGCTCTCCCGGATCTCAGGTGAGCTGCAGCTGCCGGGGTCCAAGAGCCTGACAAACCGGGCGCTGCTGCTTTCAGCGCTGGCCTCCGGTACCACCGTTCTGCACAATGTGCTGCGCTCAGATGATACTGAACGCATGCTGGAGGCACTGACTGCCCTGGGCGTGCAGCTGTCAGCTACAGGCAGCGAGGTGACGCTTACAGGCCTGGGGGGCCCCTTCAAGTCAGACAAGCAGGAACTGCAGCTGTTTTTGGGCAATGCCGGTACGGTGATGCGTCCGCTGACAGCTGCTTTGGCACTTTCTGCCGGCACCTTTGTGCTCACCGGGGTGGAGCGGATGTGCCAGCGCCCGATAGGTCCCCTGGTAGAGGCCTTAAAGACCCTGGGCCTTGAGCTTGAATACCTGAATAATGACGGTTTCCCGCCGCTTAAGATCACCGGTTCTGCCGTACGCAGCCATGAAGTTACCATCCCGGGTGATACCTCCTCGCAATTCATCACTGCACTGCTGCTGGCTGCCCCGCTGGCGCACGGGCTTACTTTAAGGGTGGAGGGGGATCTTATCTCCAAGCCCTATGTGGACATGACCCGGCGACTGATGGAACGTTTCGGCGTTAAGGTCAACCGAGTCGGCTGGCGCAGTTTCAGCGTGCCGGATCAGCCTTATGTCAGTCCTGGTAATTTTCTGGTTGAGGGCGATGCCTCTGCAGCCACCTATTTTCTGGCTGCAGCGGCAGTGGCCGGATCCGTGACTGTCCAGGGACTGGGAAAGGACAGTGTGCAGGGTGATGCCGCCTTTGCCAGGGTTTTAGAGCAAATGGGGGCACAGGTTGAGTATGGCAGCAGCTATATCCGGGTACAAAAGTCAGGCAGTCAGCTTTCCGGAATCGATGTCGATATGAATGACATGCCCGATGCCGCTATGACCTTAGTGCCGCTTGCCCTGTTTACGCAAGGCCCGGTGGTGATCCGTAATATAGGCAGTTGGCGGGTCAAGGAAACCGATCGCATTTTTGCGCTGAGCACTGAGATGCGCAAGCTTGGGGTAAGGGTTGAAAGCGGGGCTGATTATATTGCCGTGGATGGCTCGGTGCGTAACCACGAGCAGGTGGCCTTTGACACCTATGATGATCACCGCATGGCCATGGCCTTAAGCCTTACGGCCTTTGACCGTCCGGTGACGGTAAATAATCCCGAGTGCACGCGCAAGACCTATCCTGATTTCTTCAAGGATTTCCTGGGCTTGTGCAGCGCCTGAGCACTGTTACTTGCATCCGCTTATGATCCTGTGCCTAAGGCACGGGATCATAAGCGGCATGAGCAGTCAGCAGTCTGCAGCAAAAGTTGCCTTAAGCTTAAGGCAAACAGCTACACTACAAAAACTTCCACCAAAATCCTCGGCCGTTTGCAGGCAGGGGGTGTTGACTAGTTTTTCAGCTTATCCTGCCTGTCAGCGGTCTCGTTTAGGGCGGTATTCTTGCGGATCTTACTTTCAACTTGTGCCAGCAAGGAGGCGGAGGCGCCTTCAGCGCTGCGCTCTATCTGATGCTCTGGGGGCAGGGAGTAAACACTGCGCTCAGTTTCTGCTGATACCAAAGCAGAGGCACTGTCCTGCCTTTCTTGTTTTTGTTCTTGCTGGCGCATGCTGACATAGACTTCCTGCTTGATACGGTCAATCACTTCCTTACGGCTTTGCGCGGCAATGCTCTGGGCGCCTGGCTTCTGACGCATCGCTGCTGGTGCCTTAAAGAAGAGCAGGATACTCATGCAAATCAGGATCGATCCGGCGATGGGAAAGATATAGGACAGATCAATAAAGGAGGCCAGCAGGCCGCCTGCCAGCGGTCCTATTGTTCCGCCTATCTGCTGGGCCGAGAAGAGCAGGCCAAAGGCAGTACCGCGCTGGGAGAGCTCGGTATGGACGATGATCATTGAATTAGCTGAAGGGAAGATCCCTGAAAACCCCAGACCGACAATGAAATTTAAAATGGCAAATGGCACTAAGGTGCTGGGGATGAACTGCGAGCAGATAAGCACCCCGGCGGCAAAGAGTGAGATCACTTCAGTTTTGAAAAAGCCATGTGCCTGCCCTTGCCGTCCCCAGATCGGGGCGGCCAGTGCCCCGGCGATTCCGGAAAAGGAGAACACAATGCCTGAGACCATGATCAGGTTTTCCTCAGTACCGCGCAGCTGTCCGATATAGATGGTCATGATGGGCTGTAGCAGCAAAATGACCATGTTGGTAAGGCCGGTACACAAAAGCAGCATGCGGATGGTAGGGTTCCCCAGCAGTGCACGGTAAGGGCTCGGCGCTGAGGTGTCTTTGGAGCTCTCTCCGGTTCCGGCCTGCGGCTCTTTGTGCTCACGCGGGGGTTCTTTGATGAAGAACAGGGTGGTAAGGGTGATGATCACCAGTGCCCCGCCGGCAATGAAAAATGAAACCCGCATGCCAAAGGCCTGGGCCAGGATACCGCCAAACAGGGGGCCGATGATGCCGCCGCAGATATTAGCTGACTGCATGATCCCCATGCTGATGCCGATTTTGGCCTTAGGCACATAGGCTGACATTAAGGACAGTGAGGCCGGCCACAGACCCGCTGCAAAGCCCTGCAGCACGCGCACCAAAAAAAGTTGCAGCGGGGTCTGCACCAGTGCCCCCAGGATATAGACCACGGCAATTAAAGAAGAGGAGCGCATCACCATCAGTTTTTTACCGTGGCTGTCTGACATCTTGCCCCAGATCGGAGCCATGATGGCGGTCACGGCAAAACAGACAGCAAAGATGGCACCGGTCCACAGGCTTACCGTGTCCGGATCAGCCTTAAGTTCATTGCTAAGGTACAGGGGCAGGAAGGGGATGATCATGGTGTAGCTTGCGCTCATCATCACGACGTTGCAGGTCAGAATGCCTAGCACCACTTTCCAGTTCATCATACTACAGCCCCTATGAACTACCTACGCACTTACGTGCGAGGTTTCGTGAAGACGGTGCCTCACTTTTAGTAAGCACCCATTACTGGGCACTTACGGGCATGTCCACAATGCCCCCATCAGGTCGGAGCAAAAAAGC
>CALXOT010000033.1 GCA_944390085.1 uncultured Succinivibrionaceae bacterium | reverse complement strand
CTTTTTTGCTCCGACCTGATGGGGGCATTGTGGACATGCCCGTAAGTGCCCAGTAATGGGTGCTTACTAAAAGTGAGGCACCGTCTTCACGAAACCTCGCACGTAAGTGCGTAGGTAGTTCATGTCTAATGCTGCGATGCCAGGCCCCGCAGCTTAAGGGCTCTGCTGCGGCAGGGCCTTTTTCATGGTAAATAAGCGCTCACAAGCAAGGGTGGAACCTGTCAATCCTTTCTTTTAGAGCTGTTATACCATGCCGCCAAAACCCATTGCTGACAATAAATACAGTCAGTTTTCCTGAGAACTGTTCCACCGTTTCGTAACAGAGCTTGTACCGGATGCGACAGTTGAAATTTAAGGAGTCGCTGACGGGTGCACTGTTTATTTGCAATAGATTCTAACTTAGTTGTTTGACAGTACGGCAGCAGAACAAACGGGCCTTAAGCTCTGTGTACAGTTCGTGGCCAGGGGATTGCTGAATGCTAAGTTGCTGATCTTTTAGCATGGCTGTCACAGGCTGGACGAGCTGTTTTTGGATCTGTACCTGCGGCAAAAGTCAGATAAGGTAAGTTTTGACTATATGTAAAAACAAGTCAGCCCGGATTTGCCCCGGGCAATGCTGAGAGCTGTGGGCTGGCTTTAGTTTAGCTTTTTAAGCTGCAGCCTTGACCCCGCGGTAGGCGCGCGGCAGGGGTTTCTTTACCCGGGCGTATTCCGGGCGGGAGGCCATGATCTGGGAAATTGTTTCTTCACTCATCTTGCCGCGGGACAGGCCAATGGCACGGTAGGTGATGAAGGGGCGGGCAGCCTTGGCGATGACGGTGGCCATGCGATCCTCTTCATCCGGGCTGCCTAAGGCGATCAGGATGCCGCTGTCAAGCAAGGAGCGTACCGTAGGTTCACTTACCGGCAGGTTTAATACGGATTTTCTTTGCAGCACGAACTCACGCAGCAGGGCACGTTCGGCAAAATCCAGGCTCTCGACCGCCTGCTGCAAGTGCTGCTGCAGCCTGGCATTACGCTTTTTCTGGCTGACGCGGCTGAAGCTGCCTGCAATAAACTGTGAGATAAAGTTGGAGGCTGAGACGATAAGTGCCACCAAGAGCAAGGTACGGTTATCTGCAATGTAGGAGGAAAGTCCTGGAGCAACATCGGTATACGGCAACAGGATCAGCATGGTGGTGAGGACAAACAACCACAGCATGATTATATTTAGGATCCGGTACTGACCAGTGAATGAAGTATTGCTCTCGTACATGATAAAGCTCCTGTTAATTGTAATAATCATTGCTTGTAAGTTTTAGTGCCGGCGCTCCGGCGGCTTGTCTGTCTTAAAGCAACGACCATGCCATAACAGAAAAATCCCGTATAATCATGACTTAAAGCCAAAGCAATAATTTTGTGAAGCTGCTTGCTATATTTGGTGCCAAAAAATTGTCTTTGCCCTAAATTGGGCTAAAATTAAGTCTGATGGCGCAGGCGTGTTATCTTGCACAGGAGGGCAGAGTGTAAGGCTGCTTGGCAAGGCGTAGCCGCCTTAAGTATGGTTTGGATAAAGAGGAAGCTGCAGCTTAGCTGTGGCTTGATAAAAATATGAAGAAAATTGTAGCTATTATTAAGCCTTTCAAGCTTGATGACGTGCGTGAGGCTTTAAGCGCCAATGGCATTTCCGGCATGACCGTATCTGAGGTCAAGGGCTTTGGCCGGCAGAAGGGACATACTGAACTGTACCGCGGGGCTGAGTATGTGGTGGATTTCTTGCCCAAGGCCAAGATTGAGCTGGTGGTGCGCGATGAGGACGTTGATCTGTGCATCCAGGCTATCACCAAGGGCGCCCATACCGGCAAAATAGGTGATGGCAAGATCTTCGTGTCAGACATTGAACGGGTCATCCGTATCCGTACCGGTGAGGAAGGAGAGGACGCCATTTAACGTAAATCCAGGAAGTACCGGGAACTTAATCCGGGGACATGTTTTTAACCAATTAAGCCAAAAACGCCCCGCCTTCTTTAAGGTGGGGCGTCAGTTACTTATTTAAGCAAGGATATCATGCGTTTTTATTTGACCTGCCTGCTAGCTGCCAGTATGGCCGGAGCGGCACTGCTTTCAGCCTGCTCTTCTGCCCCTCCCGCAGATCCCCAGGATCTGTGCCGTATTTATCAGGAAAAGGACAGCTGGTATGTGGCGGCCCATGAGGTGCATGACAAATACGGGGTGCCGATCCCGGTGGCGATGGCCATTATGTACCAGGAGTCTGCCTATAATGCCGGTGCTCTGCCTCCTGCAGGTAACCTGCTGCCGGGGGCTGACGAGGATCCTGAAGATCTGGCAGGTTATGTCCAGCCTTCAGAGGAGCTGTGGCAGCGCTATCAGGATGAGGCCGGTTCCATGTTCTCACAGCGCGATGATTTTGCCTCAGCCTTGGATTTTATCGGCTGGTATATGCAGCAAAGCCGTGAGCGCTGCCATATCCCTTACGGCGATGCTTATAATCAGTACTTATGCTTCCAGGAAGGCTTTGTCGGTTTTTCAGCTGGCTCCTATCAGGGCAAGGACTGGCTGCTGGACAGTGCCAGACAGTGTGCCGCGCGGGCTGAAGCCTATCGCCGGCAATTGCTTAAATGTGAATTGTACTGATGCGCCGGGCTTTCTTTCTGGACCGGGACGGCGTCATCAATGTGGATTACGGTTACGTCGGACATTGGTCTGAGTTTGTGTTTGTGCCCGGGGTGATCCCGGCATTGAGCCGGCTGCGTCAGGCTGGTTTTTTATTGATCCTTACCACCAATCAGTCAGGCATCGGGCGCGGGCGCTATACTGAGTCTGATTTCCTGTACCTGACGGCGCGCATGCAGCGCAGCCTGACGGCGCAAGGGGCACAGTTTGATGCCATTTATTATTGTCCCCATCATCCGCAGGCGCAGCTTGCAGCTTACCGGCGTCCTTGCCATGGCCGCAAGCCGCAGCCCGGAATGCTGGAACAGGCGGCAGGCGACTTTAATCTTGATCTTACGCAGTGTGTCATGGCCGGGGATCATGCCTCTGATCTGCAGGCTGCAGCTGCAGCCGGCGTGGAGCGCTTGTATTTGGTGGGAGAGAACTTAAAGACTGAAGCAGTGCTGGTGCCTGGCGCCAGGTGTTATCAGGATTTGGCTGCATTGGTTGCAAAGGAGTTTTAAATGCGCAATAAATTGACAGTGGTGGCCGTGGCTGGTTTTTTGAGCCTGCTGTGCGCCTGTTCTCTGTTTTCTGAACCTGAAAATCCGGCCGCAGGCCCGGAGTCTGCCGGGCAGAATGTGTCGGCAAGCAGGCTGGAGCAGAATCTGCCTGCAGACAGCCAGCTTATCACGCAAAAGCTGACCTATATGCTCACCCCAAGCGATCGGATTTATGTACTGAACGCCGGCGACTATACTACCAGCGGCTCGCTGTATGAAAATTCCGGGAGCAATATACAGTATCAGATTGCACGGAGCCTGGAGCAGCATGGCAGCACGGTAACGCGCCAGCAGGGCTATTTTGATCCCAACCTGATGATGCAGGAGGCGCAATACCACAATTGCAACCTCATCATGACTGCCCGTATTGAGCGCCTGTCCGATAACCCGATTTATACCAAGGACATCTCTATCCTGCTTAACACTTACAGTGCCAATACCGGTGATTTGCTGAACTCTGTGATTTTAAACGGCCGGGCTGACAGCCTGCAGTCGATGTTCGCCCTCAATGGCGGCATAGTAGGGCAGCTTATCAATAATTACATCAACGCCCTCTATCATAAGGTTGGATCACTCTGAGCGATCCTGTCCCAGGGTAAAGCAGGAAGCAGGAGCTTTGCCATGACAGGGCATGGCGCTGCAGGCTGCAGCGCACTGTCAGGCCCTGCCTTGCTTATTGCTGTTCTCGCGCTCTGTCCCTGAGCGCGGCCTGCTTGCCTGCATTGAACAGGGAGACCACATTATAGGCCTGGGCAGAGAGCAGTGATGCGGCATTGACGATGGATTGCGTCTTGGTCATCGGTTTGTTGCAGATGGAGAACATGGCAGACAGCCCCTGCTGGTAAAGACCGTCGGCGCTTTTGTCGAGCATGCCGCATAAAGCCACATCAGGCACTTGATGCTCGCGGGCCATGCGCAGCAGCCCAGCTGTGCTCTTGCCGGTCACATCCTGTTCATCCAGCGCCCCTTCGCCGGTAAGCAGCAGATCGCATTGACTTAAGCGCTTATCCAGGTGCAGCAGATCCACTACAAAATCAAAGCCCGGATAGAGCTGGCTGTCTTTTGCCGCAGTAAGCAGGGCAGCACCGATGCCTCCTGCCGAGCCCGTACCTGGCTCAGTGCGCACATCCCTGCCAAAATGAGCCGCAAGCACGTCGTAAAAGCCGGTCAGCAGTTTTTCCAAAGTGGGCAGATCCTGGCGTGAGGCCCCTTTTTGCATGGCAAAGCTGTAGGTAGCCCCGGTAGGGCCGAACAGGGGGTTTGGCATGTCATAGCAGATTTCAAAGCGACAATTGGCTGTAAGCTCGTCAAAGACTGCACTGTCCATGAACTTTATCTGACGCATATTGGACGGGTTCTTGGCGTCGATCCGGCTGCCGTCTTTGTCATAAAAGTAGCAGCCCATGGCGCTTAGCATTCCGATCCCCAGATCATGGGTGGCACAGGCACCTAAACCTAATTTAATTAGCTTGCCGCCGCGGCGGATTAACTCCTTGAGAACCAGTCCCAGCGGATAGGAGCTGGCTGAATAGGGATTGAGCTTGACCTCTGAGATCTGACGCTGCCCGCAGATTGAGGCCATTTCCAGGATAAAGCGATCCCCGCGGTGCAGCAGGGCACAGCTTTTGGTGTAATTGTAGGGGTTATCCGGGATCTGCAGCGTTTCGCGCATATAGCCGCGTTTTAACAAAGTAGGCGTGATGGCATCGATAAAGCCCTCAGAGCCGTCTGAAATAGGCAAGACCTCAGTCTCAATGCGCGGATCGTATTTCTTGACCCCGCTTTCCACAGCCCGGCAGGCCTGTTCTGCACTAAGGCAGCTTTTAAAGGAGTTCAGCGCAATTACCACACGCATAGACAAATCCTCGCATTGCCCCAGATTTTATAGTAATCATGTCATTAATTAATAAAGATATGTTTATCTTGCTGTAAGCCCGCTCCCGGGGAGAGCATACATGGCAAAGCGGGGAGTGCTTCAGGGCACTCCCCGCTCTTGTTGCTGATTGTAAGATAAATCAGCTGATTTACAAGTTTTCAGTACAAAAACTGTTTACTTGTTCACTACATTAATGGGCTTGCCGGCAATATAGGCCTTGGCATTTTCCACGGCGCAGTCCATGATGCGCTGGCGGCTTTCCTTCGGAGCCCAGGAAATGTGCGGAGTGATGAGACAGTTCTTGGCCTTGAGCAGAGGGTTGTCACCCTTGATAGGCTCGGTGGAGACCACATCGAGGCCAGCTGCTGCTACCTTGCCGGAGTTCAGGGCGTCAGCTAAGTCCTGCTCTACAATGAGCGGGCCGCGGCTGTTGTTGATGATGATGACGCCATCCTTCATCTTGGCAATGGTGTCCTTGTTGATAATGCCCTGAGTGGCAGGGAACAGCGGGCAGTGCAGGGCTATGACATCAGACTTGGCCAGCAGTGTGTCTAAATCCACGTACTCGGCAATGGCGCGGCCGCTGTCATTGGGATAGCTGTCGTAGGCAATGACGTTCATGCCCATGGCCTTGGCAATGGCACCGGTGTGCTGGCCAATGCGGCCAAAACCGATGATACCCAGGGTCTTCTTGTCCAGCTCAATTAAAGGATAATCCCAGTAGCACCAGTCCTTGCAGTTCTCCCACTTGCCTTCGTACACAGTCTTGGAGTGATGGGCGACATGGTGGCAGATCTCAAGCAGCAGGGCAATGGCAAACTGGCTGACGGAAGCAGTGCCATAAACCGGGACGTTGGTGACCGGAATGCCCTTTTCCTTGGCATAGTTGTAGTCAACCACATTGTAGCCGGTAGCCAGCAGGCTGATGAACTTCATGGACGGGCAGGCATCGATCACGCTCTTGCTGATCGGGGTCTTGTTGGTATAGACAAGCTCGGCGTCGCCGATACGCTCGATGATCTCAGCCTCATTGTTCACATCAGTGCGATCGTAGACCTTAAGATCACCTAAAGCTGCTAAAGCGTCCCAGCTTAAATCACCAGGATTTTCGGTATAGCCGTCTAATACAACAATCTTCATGTTTTCCTCTCTATTTGGTATTGCTAGTGGAACATTTAATTAAACGGAAAATATTCTCGGCCGTAGCGGTCAGATTCTCGCGGCTCTTATGGCGGGACACCGAGAAATCCTCAGGCAGGCGGTTTATCGAGAATACTGCCGACAGTCCCATGTCATAACCAGGTTCTAGTCCCTGATCAATGGCACCGCCGACAATGGCGATCACCGGTACGCCCAAAGGTTTGGCTCTGCGGCTGATGCCGATGACGACCTTGCCCTGCAGACTCTGGCTGTCCAGCCGTCCTTCGCCGGTAAAGATGAAGTCCGCATCAGCTGCAGTCTCATCAAAATGGGTGGCATCAAGCACGGTGTCGATGCCTGACTGCAAACGGGCATTGAAGAAGGCTACACAACCGGCGCCCATGGCACCTGCAGCCCCGCTGCCCGGGACATTTTCAAGATCTTGCTTAAGCTCCCGGCGCATGGTTTCGGCCAGGACTTTCATCTTGCCGTCAAGCAGCTTGACCATGTCAGGATCCGCGCCTTTTTGCGGTCCGAAGATATAGGAAGCGCCGTTGGTGCCGGTCATCGGATTGTCGATGTCGCACATGGCGATGATTTCAGTATCCTTAACCCTAGGATCAAGGCCTGACAGATCAATCTTCTCCACTTCATCAAGATTGCCGCCAGCTGGAATAAAGCTCTCGCCCTTGGCGTTTAGGAATTTGACGCCTAAAGCTGCAGCCGCGCCGCAGCCTGCATCATTGGTGGCACTGCCGCCTAAACCTAAAATAATGGTCTTTACCTTTTTATCCAGCGCGTCCTTTATCAGCTCACCTACGCCAAAGGTAGTGGCTTTAAGCGGATTGCGGCAATTTTCGACCAAAGGCAGGCCGGCACAGGCTGCCATTTCGATGACCGCAGTACTGCCGCCGTGAATGAGGCCGTATTGTGCCTCCATCTTCTCAAAGAAAGGTCCTGCGACCTTGCAGCTTACCTTGCTGCCGTTCAGGGCCTGTACGAAGCAGTCCACGCTGCCTTCACCGCCGTCAGCCACCGGGATCAGGGCGCACTTTACATCCGGAAAAATCTTGCGGGCAGTCTGCTCTAGGATTGCGCAGATATCGCTGGAGCTTAAGGTGCCTTTAAAGGAATCGGGCATAAATAAAAATTTTTTCATGGGCAGCAGTGTCCTTATCTCTATGTCTAATCTGAGCCAGGCAACAGCCAAAGCTGTGTCAGCCTGCAGTGCCTTGATTTGCTGTGGCAAGCCTGCATGCTTTAAGCTTTTTAAAGCTTTTCACTCAAGGCCTAAAGCATGGAAGCCTGGGTAAGGGTATAACCGTTATTTGCTGTTCTTAACGCTGATTGTCCTGTCTGTATGCCGGCCGGGGTGTTGGGCGGCCGGCAGTATTAATTTAAATCATACCTGCACTGCTTTTAGGCAAGAGCCCTGGGCAGGAAGGTAATGATGCCTGGAATGTAGGTGAACACCAGCAAGGTCGCAATTTCCACGCCCAGGTAAAGTACGATGCGCTTGGAAATCTGGCCGATGGAGGCACCGGATACACCGGCTGCCACGAAGATGTTCACGGCCATTGGCGGAGTGATCATACCGATGGAGGTGTTCACGATGATGATGATACCTAAAGCGATAGGATCAAGTCCGATAGCAGTGGCGATAGGCAGCAGGATCGGGGTCACCAGTAAGATGATGGACTGAGTCTCGAGGAAGCAGCCTAAGAACAACAGGATGAGGTTCATCATCAGCAGCAGGGCAATCTTGCTGTTGAACAGGGTCAGGGCAGAGGTTGCCAGCTCAGTGGTCAGGTTGTGATAGGTCATGAACCAGGCAAAAGGCGAGGACATGCCGATCACCAGCATGATCACTGCAGAGCTGATGGCGCTGTCGCGGAAGACCTTGTACAGATCCTTGACCTTCATCTCACGATAGACGAACAGGGAGATGAGGAGGGCGTACACGGATGCCACGGCTGCAGACTCAGTCGGGGTGAACAGACCGCCATAAATACCACCTAAGATGATAAGCGGCATTAACAGGGCCAGGAAGGCACTGAGGAAGGCAGACCACAGATCCTTGGGCAGAACCTTGACTTGCTCGGCAGCTTCGTACTTCTTGCAGGCTATCATGTTGGTAACCACCAGCACGGCAGCTAAGATGAGGCCCGGGATAATACCGCCCATGAACACGGCACCTACGGAGACTGAGGCAGTCACGGCATAGGTCACCATCGGGATGGACGGCGGGATGATCACGCCTAAGGTACCGGCAGATGCGGCAATGGCACCGGCTACATCAGCAGGATAGCCCTTTTGCTTCATGCGCGGCACGGTGATACCACCGATGGCGGCCACAGTAGCCGGGTTGGAACCGGAGATGGCGCCGAAGAAGGCGGAAGCCACCACGGTGATGCAGGCTACGCGGGCGGCGATGCGCTGCAGCAGTAACTCAAAGAAGTCAATCAGACGTGAAGAGATACCGCCTTTCTCCATGATGTTACCGGCTAAGATGAAGAACGGTACCGCCATGAAGCTGAAGTTGTCGGTCTGGGTGAACATGCGCTGCACGATCACCGGGAACAGCTGCTGATCGCCGTTGAAGAACATGGCAGTAAACACAGCCATGCCCAGGCACAGGGCAATAGGTACGCCCAGGAACAGGAAGACGAACAGAATGCCGAATAAGAGCAGAGTAATCATTACATGCCTCCTTCCTGCTTGATGTCCACCTTGCCGGTGATGATCTCATAGGTGTGATAGCAGTAGCACACAGCCATCAGGGCCAGACCTAAAGGAATGGACAGATACATGAGCCACATCGGCCAGTGCAGGGTTGCAGTGATCTGATTGGCGGTGATCTGCCAGGCCAATACGTCAAAGCCGTAAATGACGCACATCAGTGAGAATGCAGCCACTAAGATGGCGCACAGGATCTGGCTTACGCGTACGATGTTCGGCGGGCAGAACAGGCCAATGGCATTTACCATGAAGTGCTGGCCGCGTACGGCAGCAACGCCGATGCCCAGGAACACGGACCAAATCATGCAGTAACGGGCGAACTCTTCAGCCCAGCCGATGATGAACATACCGGTGAAACGGGAGACGGTTCCCAGGAAAATGAACAGGCACATCAGCATCAGCATGGTGACGCACAGTACTTCCTCTACCTTCTCGATTTTCTGAATAATAGGCTTAATCATTGGTGGCTCCTTGCTCGGCGGCATTATCCGCGGTGGCTGCCTCAATTGATGCAGTCAGCTGGTTTACCAGATCCATGTTGACCTTAAGCTGTTCGTGCATGTTGTAAATTTCCTGCACGGCAGCCTTCCACTCGTCCAGATCCACATCGATGATCTGTACGCCGGCGGCCTTCATCTTCTCCACAGCTACAGCGTTGTAGTCCTGGCTGTATTGACGCTGCCAGTGCTTGGCCTCCTCAGAGGCACGCATGAAGATATCCTGTTGCTCCGGGGTCAAGCGGTCAAAGGTCCTCTGGCTGACCATCAGCACGCACGGGGAGTAGAACAGGCCGATTAAGGAGAGGTAAGGCTGTACTTCGTAAACCTTGGCGGTCTCGATAATGGCGATCGGGTTTTCCTGGCCGTCCACAGTACCTTGCTGCAGGGCAGTGAAGATTTCAGACCAGGCCATCGGGGTTGCCAGGGCACCTAAGTGCTCATAGGTGGCAATGTGGATGGTGTTTTCCATGGTTCTGATCTTAAGACCTTGCAGTTCGCTCGGGTGCTTGACCGGCACCTTGCCGTTGGTCAGGTGACGGAAGCCGTTTTCCCAGAAACCCAGTCCCTTGATGTCAAACTTGGAAAGCTCGGCCAGCAGGGTGTCGCCCACCGGGCCGTCCATGCCGGCGTAGGCAGCAGCCTCATCCTTGAACAGATAGGGCAGGTCGAGTACAGAGAAGTCAGGGGCAAAGTTCGGGATAGGGCCGGTGGAGACCAAGCACATATCCTGAATACCAAGGCCCACCAGCTCCATCATGCCACGCTCGTCGCCCAGCAGTGAATTGGGGTAAATATCCAGGGTCATTTCGCCATTGGAATAGACTTCCAGCAGGCGCTGCATTTCCTGCAATCCCTTGACGTAGTGGCCGTCCGGGGCGGTGGTGGTACCGACGCGGAATCTGACGGTGGCCTCAGGTGAACCCATCAGCGACTTGGATTTGACTGCGTTGAAATTGATTTCATCGCAGAAAGCGGCTGAAATTGAGGATACCATCAGGGTCAGGCCTACGGCTATGGATGCAAACAGAGTTTTTTTCTGCATAGCTGTTCCTCTAACAGTTTATATAACCTGTCCGGGAGGACAGGTCGAATCTGCCGCCTTTTGCAGGCGGCAGCCTTAAGGGTGTGTCAGATCAGAAAGTTAGATCTGCGGATTGTCCGGGTGCAGCATGGTGTTGATCACCTTGTGCAGCACTTCATCCTGCCAAATCTGCTTCCAGTTCTCGCGCAGTACCAGACGGTTGCCCAGGCCAATAGCCACCTTGCAG
>CALXOT010000032.1 GCA_944390085.1 uncultured Succinivibrionaceae bacterium | reverse complement strand
TATGGCTTCATCTTAGCCCGTATGCGTATTCCGCATCAGGTGGTGGCTGGTTTCTATCAGCACGATGACGTCATTGCCAAGATCTCCGCCTTCGTCGATGTGGCTCGTGCCATCAACTTCTCGCGTCACTTAAAGGTAGCCTCTTTTGGTAACAATATGCGTGAAGTGGCGGTGACCGATGGTGATCGTGTTGAGTCGCAAATTCGCTATGGCTGGGAGTGCAACTACTTTGCCATCGGTGATTTAGTCAAGATCATGCAGGGCGTGACCGAGGCTGAAATCGACGCTAAGATGGACGAGTACACCTCCAAGTACACCATGAAGACCACCAATGTGGCCGCCGTGCGTGAGCAGGCTAAGTATGAAGTGGCTTTAGATAAGTTCTTAGCCCAAAACGGCATTGGTGCTTTTGCCGATACCTTCCAAGATCTGTATGGCTTAAAGCAGCTGCCGGGTATTGCCTGCCAGAATTTAATGGGCAAGGGTTTTGGTTTTGGCCCTGAGGGTGATTATAAGATCTCTGCCTTGTCTGCAGTTCTGATGAAGATGTCCGAAGGACGCAGCGGCGCCACTGGCTTTATTGAGGATTATACCTATGATCTGCCAGCAGGCTCTGAGCTGGAACTGGCCTCTCACATGCTGGAAGTTCCGGTGGCCTTTGCTGCTAACAAGCCTGAAATTGATGTCATTCCCTTAGGGATCGGCGGCAAGGAAGATCCTGCCCGTCTGATTTTCGATGGTGTCGAAGGCGATGGCATTCAGGTGACCTTAATTGACATGGGCGATCATTTCCGCATGATCTGCGCGGATATTGAGCTGGTCAAGCAGCCTAAGGCTATGCCCAAGTTACCGGTAGCCCGCATCATGTACCGCCACAAGCCTAACTTTGCTATTGGTACAGCAGCCTGGTGTTATGCCGGTGGCGCTCATCACAGTGTGGTTTCCACTGCCCTGACCCGTGAGGATATCGCCCTGTTCTGTAAGCTTACCGGGACTGAGCTGATTGTGATCGGGGATGACACTACCGAGGCAGATTTATACAAGCTCTCTGCCCCCACCTTCCATTAATGCACAGGCAGTTTAGCCGGATAATGCAGATTAAGTGCATTTAGTGCAAAAAGCACAAGCAGCCGCATCCTTTAGTATATAGGGCGCGGCTTTTTACTGCTCAAGGGAATAGTGCCGGGAGGTTTACTATTGCTTAAGTTTGATTTCATCAATAGCAGTTATTTGTCGTATAGACTTGGCTTCAACGTCTTGAGCCAGGTTTTGGATAATGACCGCCAAACTTGTTACATCAGAGCTTGCAAGCCTGCTGCCGTAATTCCTGTCTTTGATTTGTTTTGCCGCAACCTGCAGGGGCTGGCTTAGTTGTCCTGCTTTTGCAATTACTTTAAGCTACAGCCCGCAGAGCAACATTCTCCAATAAGGTGTCGGGAAATAACCGCGATTGATGGGCTGTGCGCAGCTTTTGCATCAGTAAGGATTGTAGTAAAATTTTTTATTGATGTTTGATTTGTTATTACCTTGATTAATCATCAGAATAATTCTAAAAGCATCTCAGGCGCGTATGCTGGTGTTGAGGATTGTGCTTTGGGGTTGAGAATTGAGGATCGTTAAGTGAGACAGCTGCAGAAAGTTTTGGCCGTAATTGAGCCGCATGAAATGCGGCAGGTGGCCTTGGAAAGAGCCCTGGCATTAGCGCAGACCGCAGGACGCCAGAGGGTTAAGATTATCGCTTTAATGCCCACCGGGCGTGAGCTGCCTACCGATCCTGACAGCGACACCTCCCAGGATGCAAGTGAGCATGATGAGAGCGCATTAATGAAGCATCAGCGCTGGCTAGAGGCATACCTGCGCATTAATGCCATGGGCTATGATGTAAAGGCCCGGGTTATTCCCCGTCGCCATGCTGGCAAGGGTATTACCGCTGTGGCCAAGGAAGAGGGGGTGGACTTTATTGTCAAGGCTGCTGATGAACATAAGTTCCTGGGCACAGTGTTCAGGCCGCCGCTTGATTTGCAGCTTCTGCGCCACTCACCGGTGCCGGTACTGATCTCAAAGCAGATGGTGTGGCAGCCCAGTGGTACCATTGCAGTTGCCCTGGATATGTCAGATCCTGCCGATCTGCAGTTAAGGCAGCTGAATGTGCGCCTGCTGCGCGAGGCTCAGGAGCTGTCTCAGATCACTCACTGCAAGATCCATTTGCTCAATTCAATCGCCCCGGTGATGCCGCCATCATCTATTGATATGCCTGGTTTTACCCCGGATCTGGTAGGTGATGAGGCCTTAAAGGAAGGCTGCCGCAATGTGCTTTCCTTTGCCGCTCGGCATCGTATTTCCCCTGATGACTGCCATATCCGCGAGGGGCAGGCTGACAGTGTGATCCCGACTTTATGTGCTGAACTCAAACCTACCTGTCTCTTTATCGGAACGTCAGCACGCAAGGGGCTGGCCCTGGCCCTGGTGGGAAATATCTGTGAGCGTGTAATTGATGAACTTTCCTGTGACGTGGCGGTGATCACGCCCAAGGCTGTGCGCGGACGTATTCCTTTTGCCCAGGAAGTTAAGGGTTAATTGTGAAAGCAGATACTACCTTCACTCAAAAAGCTGATGCTTACGCTAAAACTGTAAGCCCGTATTTTGACATTGAGGACAAGCAGGCCAAGTACAAGGCTGACAAGCTGTTCAAGCGTCTGCGCCGCAAGGTCGGTCATGCCATCGGAGATTACGGCATGATTGAGCCCAACGATCGGATCATGGTCTGTATTTCAGGTGGCAAGGACAGCTATGCCATGCTCGATCTGCTGTTGTCCTTAAAGCGCTCTGCACCTTTTCCATTTGATTTGATTCCGGTGCATCTGGATGCAGGTTTTGCCGGATCCCCTGAACATCTGGTGACTGAGCATCTGGAAAAAGTTGGTCTTCCTTATCATGTCATCAAGCGACCGGTATTTGAGATCTCAAAGGAAAAACTTAAGGGCAGCAAGATCATGTGCTCTATCTGCTCACGCATGCGTCGTGGCTTTTTGTACGGCTTTGCCAGGGAGCAGGGGGTTAATAAGGTGGCACTTGGGCATCACCGTGATGACATTTTGTGTACCTTCTTTTTAAATTTGTTCTATTCGGGGATCATGAAGACCATGCCGCCGCTGTTGCGCACCGATGATGGCAGCCTTACGGTGATCCGTCCTTTGGCTTATTGCCGCGAGAAGGATCTTAACGTGCTGTGCCGCCTTAAGAATTATCCGGTGCTGCCCAAGGGCTTGTGCGGTTTTGGAGAAAATGAACAACGCGCTGCCATGAAGAAGATGCTGCATCAGTGGGAGCAGGAGCAGCCCAAGCGTCCGGATATCATCTTCAAGGCCTTGAAAAACGTGGTGCCCTCGCATCTTTTAGATCGCAACCTCTTTAACTTTAAGGACATTTCAGACGGTCCTGAGGTAAAGTGATGCCCCAAAAGCTCTTTGCTGATTTAAATGAGGAGCAGTCACAGGCGGTCAAGGCCACTGAAGGCTATGTACGGGTATTGGCTGGGGCCGGGACCGGCAAGACCCGTGCCCTTACCTACCGCTATGCTTACCTGATCTCAGTGCTTGGTATGTCGCCACGCTCAGTTTTATGCGTGACTTTTACCAATAAGGCGGCCACAGAGCTCAAGCAACGGGTGTTCAGGCTGTGCGGGGATATAGCTAATCCCTTTGTCACCACCTTTCATGGCTTTTGCGCCGAGTTTTTACGTACTGAAATTCAGGCTGTAGGTTTCCCACAAAATTTCAGTATCCTTGATGTCAGTGACAGCAAGAGCCTTATCAAGCAGATTTTCCGGGCACTTAAAGTCAACGGCCGTGAATTTTCCTTAAAGCAGGCCTGGGAATATATCGATGGGCGCAAGGGAGATATCAGCTATGTTCCCGATCTGATAGCAGATGACAGTTCCATCCTGCTACACAAGGCCCAGATTGCGGCTACTTTACAGGATAAGGTTTTTTACCATTACCTTTATCTGGAGCGGCAGCAGTATGGGGTGGATTTTGATGATCTGATTGCTCTGACCTTACAGATTTTGCTCAATTTCCCGGAAGTCAGAGCACGCTGGCAGCAGCGCCTGGAGTATATTCTGGTAGATGAGTTTCAGGACATCGACAAGCTTCAGTATCAGTTAGTTGAAATACTTTCCGAGCAAAACCGCAATCTTTTTATCGTAGGCGATCCGGATCAGACCATTTACTCCTTCAGGGGGGCAGACGTATCCCTGTTTGTAAATTTCCCGCAAGTGCATTCGGATGCCAAGCTTTACAGTCTGGTGCATAATTACCGTTCGCAGCCCTTTATCCTGGATTGTGCCTATACCGTGATTTCACACAATCAGGAAAACGGACGCAGCCGCCTGATTTCCCATTTGAAAATGATCTCAGATGAGGCTGTGCCGCTAAAGCTCTCTGCCCTGAAGGAGCGTGAACATCTGTACGACGGACTCCGGAATTTTGCCAGGAACTCTGCTCTTGTAAATGAGCCCCCGCGCTTTAATCTGCTTTCTCAGGAGCCACAAAGCCTGAAGCCTGCGCTGGTGCATTTAAAGACTCGCAAACAGGAGGCCTTATTTATCTGTGACGAGATAAAGGAGCTCAGGAAACGTCATCCCAAGGCATCGGTTGCGGTACTGTACCGCTCGCGTTTTGTCTCGGCCCCGTTGGAAAAGGCTTTTATTAATGCCGGTATCCCTTATGTGGTGCACTCCGATGTGCCGTTTTTCATGCGCGCTGAAATTAAGGATGCTATTGCTTACCTGAAGCTGGTATTAAATCCTGCAGATGATCTGGCTTTTGTCCGGGTGATAAATACACCACGCCGGGGCTTTGGCAAAGCACGGCTGCAGCATTTGCGTGAACTTGCAGAACATGATGGAACCCCGCTCTTTGCCACGCTGTGTGCCCATGCAGCTGACAGCTCCCTGGTAAGCGGCAGTGCACTGCGCCAGTTCCTGCTTGACCTTACAGAGTTAAATCAGGCGCCGCGCATTGGCCCCTTAGCTGAATATGAGCGTATCATCAATGCCTTTGGCTATGAGGCTTATTTAAAGCAGACAGGTGATGAAGAACGCCTGGCAAGCCTCAATATGCTGCGTGAACAGTGTGCGGCCTTTGAGCGTGAGGCCGGTGAGCGCACGGTGCTCGGTGATTTTTTACATCATATCTCTCTTTACACTGAGGCACAGCTTTCAGATAAGCCCGATTGTGTGCAGTTGATGACGGTGCATAATGCCAAGGGTCTGGAATTTGATTATGTTTTTATTGCCGCGCTCAATGAAAAGATTTTTCCGTCAGCCAAATCACAGAATCTGCCGCAAATTGAGGAGGAACGCCGCCTGCTTTATGTTGCCCTGACCCGGGCGCGGCGCCAGGTGTTTATGTCCGAGAGCGCGGATTTTGTGGTACAGGACAATGAATGCCTGAAGGGATCGCGGTTTTTGAATGAACTGCGCCCCGATGAGATAGTTGAGTGCGGAGGTAACCGCAGTGAGATCCGGGCAGGCGGTGGGGTGGAATTGCCGCAGCAGCATTTTGAGGTAGGACAGGAAGTTATAAGCGAGGTGATAGGCAGGGGCAGGGTGGAGAGTGTAGATCCGGCAGCCGGGGAGTACCGCGTCTTCTTTTATGAACTCAATAAGATCAGGACCATGAGCTTCCGCGCCCCGCTGCAGGCGGTGCTGCCAGCTTCAGCTGGCGCTTCTGTTGAAACGACTGATCAGGCTTAGCTCTGCAGCAGAGCTTAAATCAGCTTCCTGAGCTTCCTGAATGAACTACCTACGCACTTACGTGCGAGGTTTCGTGAAGACGGTGCCTCACTTTTAGTAAGCACCCATTACTGGGCACTTACGGGCATGTCCACAATGCCCCCATCAGGTCGGAGCAAAAAAGC
>CALXOT010000031.1 GCA_944390085.1 uncultured Succinivibrionaceae bacterium | reverse complement strand
TGTCATCACCACACTATATTGCACAAACCCATCAATTCCAGCTGAAAACATCAACAAAATGCCTTTTTATGCAGCTTTTGCTGCAGTTTTGTCCTCTGCACCTGGATCAGTGAGCAAAATATGCTATGTTAGGCTCATCAACCTTTTACCCATGCTTACTACGGATAAAAAATAATGAATAAATTAAAGCTCACTTTAGCCGCTGCCGCCCTGACCCTGTCCTTAAACGCAGCCGCAGCCCCGCTCCCAGTGCCGCAGGTAGATCTTTCTTCCCTGCTTGATGCCGGTACCTCCCTGTTCTCAGAGCAGGCCCGTGGTTTCAGGATGTCCCGTCCGGCCTATCGCAATTTCGGAGGCTCAGGTGCACGCAGCTCCTCAAGAAGCTCTTCATCTTCAGCCAATACCAACAATACCAATGCCCGTACCAATAATCAGCAGCAAGATGCCCAGTTCTCACGCACTTCCCCTTACCGCAATAATGCGGCTCCGGGCAGTGCCGCCATGCCGACATACACCGGCTCACCGTTCCTCAGCTCGCTGACCGGTACCATGACTGGCATGCTGCTTGCCAACATGCTGTTTGGCTCCACCGCTCAGGCTGCCACCCAGACCGAGCCCATGACCCCGGAAAAACTGACTGATGCTGAGCTTAAGGATTGCATAGCCACCTTAGATGCCAAGATGGCTGAGCTTGAGGATACCCGCAGCTCCATTTTAAACAGCAGCTCTGACACTAAGGATGCCGATCTGGCACAGCTTGATCAGGATCAGCAGCAGTTAAAGGATCTGCAGCTGCGCCTGTTAAAAGAGCAAATTAACCGCCTGGAGTAAATCCTTGAGTGCACAGACAAACGGCGTCTCAGATCGCCTGACCTATCTTGAAGAGCGGATGGCCTATCTGGAGGCTCAGCTGGACGAGGCTTTGCATACCGTAAGTGATCTTGAAAAGATCTGTGCCAAACTGCAGGATCAGATAAAGATTCTGGCGGTGCGCCAGGGTGAGATCTCAGCGGTGCGAGACTTAAAGGACGAAGTGCCGCCGCCACATTATTAGGCGCCCTGGCAATCAATATTGATCCTTTTTCTAGGCAATATTGATCCTTTTTTATTGTTATTAGGGCGGCAGCAGGTTTTACCATGCTGCCGTTTTTCTTTAGCTACTGCCAGCAACAGCAGCCCTCAGCTGAAGGCGCCTTAAGGCTGTTTAATTTTGCGCCAGCACTGCGCGCATGGCCTCCTCTGCCCCGTCGCTTAATACCGCATGCAACAGCTTGGCCACACAGGCAGTGAGATCCACGTCAGCAGACAGATCAGTGCCCCACAGCCTTAAATCAGAGAGCACAGCCTTTACTGTAAAGAGGGCGGAGGCTTCTGTCCTGGTATAACTGTCAAAGGCCCGGTGCAAGGCCTGTGCTGCATAAGCCTCCTCTCTAAAATAACCGGCCCTGCCACCTGCGCGCAAGACCTTCACCGGTACTGAGCCCTCAGCACGATACAAGGCAATAAATGAAGCTAAAGCAAAACACAGCCTGCGCGGCAGGATACCCCTGGCCCGCAGATCCAGTATCGACGGGATCACCCGCTCGCGCATCTTGGCGGCACAATTAAGCAGGATATTGGAAAGCTGGTAATGCACCGCAGGCGATGACCAGCGCTGCAGCACCTGTTCGGCAAAGCGGTGCAATTCCTTGCGCTCAAACTTAAGGTTAAGCCCCGGGATTATTTCATCAAAGATCACCGAGCGGGTAAATTCACGGCTGATAGCATGGGTGAGCAGTTCATTGACATTATCAAGCCCCATCAAAAAGCTCGCCGGGGCGCAGGCGCTGTGGGCACCGTTTAAAATACGCTCCTTAGTCAGATGGTAAGGCCTGATGTCAGGCACAGTGATCACATTAAGCCCGGCTTTGGCAAAGGGCAGGATCTCCTCAAGTGAGGGATCGCTTTCAATGGCCATGAAACCGTACAGCTCCCCGCAAGTCATCAGGCTATCGATATAGCCGGTCTTACCTTCATATTCCATGGCCCTGGTAACCGGGTAACCTGACACTACCCGATCTACCACCGTATTGAGGAAACGGCAATCCTCTTCCAGATAGGCATTGAACTCAGCGCCAAGCTCCCAGTCAGCAGCATGGTGCAGCACTATCTGCTTTAAACGGCTGCCATTGTTTTCAATCAGCTCACAGGGCAGCACCGTAAGTCCACCGCCACAGCGGCAGGCATCCCGGAAGGCCTTGAAGCGCACATAGAGCAAAATGGTTAGCTTAGCCGGAAACGAAAGCGGGGCTGCAGTTAAGGAAAACTCGCTTTTTTCATAGGTGATACCTGCTTCCGTGGTATTGGAAAACACCACCTGCAGATCAGGCAGCAAGGCCGCCTCAAGCAGCTGCGGCCACTGGGTATATGGATTTAAAGCATCGGCAATGACATTTACTATCTCTATTTGTTCAGGCTGCCCTTCCCCGGCGCTTAAGACCGTGGTATAGAGAAAATCCTGATCCTTAAGCCTGGGGATCACCCGCCCCTGCGGGGTGGGCTGTACAGCCAGCACCCGGCCATTGAACAGCCCCTGCTGATTCATGCGCTGCAGCATCCAATCGATAAAGCCGCGCAAAAAATTACCTTCACCGAACTGTAATGCCTTAATCTTCAGATCACTTTTTAGTTCCGGAAAATGGTTTAAATCGAGTTTATACATGTTTAAGACGCCCCTCTGCAATGTCACAGCCGCATTTTAGTGCGTTCTTATAGATAAAAATGCCGGATTTATCAAAAATTTTGACAAGGAATGAAAATAGAGAGGAAAATTGTGACGCTGCTTAAGCTTAGCTTGCAAGCACCTTTATTGGCACAAGAGATCTGATGACACGGCAAATCTAACGCAATTGCGCCCGCCCGTCAGCCTTAAAATCTGACTTCATTATGGCACAAAGTCCCCCCCCCTAAACTTAAACCCGTAACACAGAAAGAAAAGCGCAACTGAAAGCTGAAAATCAAGCCGGCAAAAGCTTAAGACAAATAAGGCAGGAGAAAAATCCCCCGCCTTGGACAGTGCGTTTTATGAGAAGTCCGGAGCCTGCTTGCCCATTCTGCCCTACCAGGTAGGGCAACTGTCTGCAATCAGGCTGCAGGCAGTTGCAGGCTTATTGCGCAGGAACTGCAATCCTGCAGCTTAAACAAAGTTAGAACTTATAGTCAGTGATGTTATCTGCAGTAAATACCAGCGGGGCAAAGCCGTAGGCAATACCGTCTTCGACCTTCACATCCTTATAGCCTTCAGCTTTTAAGTCAGTGCCGCTTTCCACAGCCTCACCCTTGACCAGCTTGTAGGCGGCATAGCAGGTAGCGTAACCGGCATCAGCAGGTCTCCAGGCCAGCCCCTTGTAAATGGAACCGTCCTTCAAGTAGTTGGCTGAAGTGGAAGGCAGGGCTAAGGACACCACCTTGACGTCAGTGCGCTTCTTGTCCTTTAAGGCCTGAGCAATGGCGCTGCCGTGCACGGAGCAGTCAAAGAAGCCCTTGATCTTAGGATAGGCCTTCAGAATCTCGGTAGTACGGCTGTAGGCCTGATCAAGGCTGTTCTTATCTTCATAAGGCTCAGAGGAAATGTTTTCCATCTTCGGGTACTTTTCCTCAATCAGCTTGACTGCAGCGTTATACCAGGCCATGTGGGTAGTCATGGTCAGGCCGCCGACAAAGCCAGCATACTGCCCCTCGCCGCCCATGGCTTCGCCTAAGAACTCACCGTAGAGCTTACCGAAATCTTCACTGCGGAAGGCTTCCACATCCAGATCTACGCTGGCAGCAATATCCGGAGCCTCATGAGTGACCACCTTGATGCCGGCATCACGGGCTTTCTTAATGGTCGGGATTAAAGCCTGCGGATCATTGGGCACCACGCATATGGCATCCACCTTCTGCGAGATCAGATTCTCCATGATGGCAATCTGCTGCGAAGGATCGCCGGACACCGGGGTCTGCACATAGACATTGATCCCCAGATCCTGCTTTAACTGCTCGATACCCAAGGTCATGTCGTCAAACCAAGGATCGCTTTGCTTTACGATCATCACCACGGTGATGTCTTCATCTGCAGCTGCATAAGCGGCAGTGCTGCCGGTTGCGGCCACACTCAGAGCCACGCCGGCGGCCAGTACTGATTTCACCAAAGTAGCTTTCATAAGAGCCCTCCTTACCAGGCTATTGACTAAAAATTCTCTAAGCTGTGCTTATTCGATATTGCGGTGCTGCCGCTCCATGGCCTCATGCGAGGTCTGAAGCTCCTGCTCCAGCAGCATGATGGTGATGTCAAAGAGCAGGAACAAGTGCTGCTCAAACAGATTGCCCATCGGCTGCACCGACGGCACTACTTCATCCACGCCCTTAAATACGGCGGCAGGCACAAACAGATACTCTTTTGCGATCTTAGTGGCCTTGCCTGAAGGGGAGCCGGTCACCACCAGGGTATCAGCGCCAGTCTTAACGGCATTTTCCAGCACACAATTGATGTGCGAGATATTGCCAGAGCCGTTGACGGCGAGAAACAGATCGCCCTCATGCATGCCCGGGGTAGTGTCATCCCAAATCCAGTGCACTTCCTTACCCAGATGCATCAAGCGCATGGCAAAGCTGCGCGCAGCGATCCCCTCACGCCCCACCCCCATGACGAAAATGCGCTGATGGGCAGCCAGCACATCAGCAAAGTGCTCATACTGCACCAGATCTTGCTTTTCAAATACCTGCCGGTGCTCATCCAGCACCACCTGATAAAGCTCGCAGTATCTTTCCTTTAAATTGACGTTTTTCATGTAAACCTCTTGTCTTTTTATTGGGTTTTATTTTTGATTCTTTAGTTTTGTTTTCAAAACCTGTATCTGACGCCTGTACGCTTTTGCTCTACCCAGTCCAGTTGCTGCCTCAGCCACAGCGCGCCTTGCCAGGGGAGCTTAGCTAGCTTCCCCTAACCATTATCCGCCTCCCCGGGGTTACTGTCCTTATCAGTTAACGTCTTATTTTTGATAAAGGGAGCACGCAGTGCATTTAAAAGCCTTCTGCCATCACGGGTCAGCCCCAACACCAGCACCAGCATCAAGCCCCAGATCAGCTTGGTGGTATAGGGCGAGAGCTGCAGGATAGTAAAGGCGCTGGCCGCCATCTGCATTAACAGCGTGGTAATGCCGATACCGATCACCTTGCCGCGTCCGCCAGCCGGATGAATGCCGGCTATCACGCAGACAATCAGAGACTGGAATACATAAGCATCCCCATAACCGACCTTAGCTGAGTTCACGCGCATGATGATGGTAAGGCCACTTAAACCAGCCAGAAAGCCGATGGCCGTGAAAGTAGCCACATTCATGCGGAAATTGTTAATACCTGAGAATAAGGCCGCCACCGGATTGCCACCAAACAGGTACAGCCGGCGCCCGCCACCGGTACGCTCCAGCAAGATGGCCATCAGCACCATCACGATGACAAAGGCGATGAAGATAACAGGCACCTCACCCAGACAGGCAATACCACCTGCCGTAAAACTGTCCGGGAAGCCCACCACTGAGCGACCACCGGTTAAGGCCATGCCGATACCTGAGTACAGGGTCATGGTACCTAAGGTTGCAATCAGCGAGGATACTGCAAAGCAGGCAATAATCAGCCCGTTGAAAAGTCCCATCAGAGTAGAAAGCCCGAGAGCCGTCACCACCGCCACCGCAATGCGCATGCCCTCATCCAGCCCCGGCAGCCAGCTTCCGGTGAGGATGAAACCTGCCACAATGCCGGACAGGCAGGCATTGGCGGTAATGGACAGATCGATGCCTCCTACCAAAAAGGCCAGCATCATGCCCAGAGCCACAAAACCAAATTCCGGGATCTGGAAGGCCATAGACTGCAAGTTAGCCCCTGAATACATTGCATCGCCAAAGGCCAGGGCACAGATCAGCGCCGTCAGCACAAACACTGACAACAAGGCATTTAAATTGGCATCCCCGGTGATGTAGTTGATAGGGGTCGGGGTAGCGTTAATTTTTGACATGGCTTGCTCCTTAACGCGACTCTATCTTGAACAACAGGTGACGCTCATTGCGCCGCTTTTCCTGCCAGGCAGTAAAGGACAGTGAGAGCACCAGGATGATGCCGACAAACAGATTGTTCCACGAGGCTGAGAGCCCGAGGAAAATTAAGGTCGACTTTAAAAGATAGATAATGATGATCCCAAGCAAGGCCCCGAAAATGCGTCCCTTGCCACCGCTGATGCTAGTGCCGCCGATGACTGCACCGGCCACCACCATCAGTTCCTCGCCTATCATCTTGTCAGGATATACGGCATTGACCTGACAGATATAGATACTGCCGGCCAGACCAGCGAGCGCCCCGATATAGCCGTAGGCAAAAAGGCGCAGCAACAGCGGCCTGAAGCCCAGGCGCAGTGCCGCCTCCTCACTGTTGCCGATGGCAACGATGCCACGCCCCAACATGGTCTTATAGATAATGAACCAGGTTAGCACAATCACCAGCACCACCGGGATCACGCTCAGTGACAGGCCGATAATGCCGTATTCGGATTCAAGCTCAATTAAGTTGCCAGAACCAAAGGCATTGAATGAAGGCGGCAACATGCCCCCGCCAAAGGTCCTAGTGCCCACCAGGGTGGCCATCAGGCCATGAAACAGGTTCATGGTGCCTAAAGTAATAATGAAGGGCGGCAATTTAAGCCAGCTTATCAACAGGGCGTTGAAAAGCCCCATCACCACGCCGATCAGCATGGCAAAGATTAGCAGGAAACCGATGGAGGACAGTCCCAGCTGCATCATCGCTGCAGTGGCACAATAGCTGCTGACCAGCGCCATAGCCATGAAGGAAATATCAATACCCCCAGAGAGCATAATGAGCAGCAGCCCCATTACCAGAATCAAATCGCGTGAGGAGGTACGCACCAGATCAAACACGGTCTCAATGCTCAAAAAGGCCGGATTGACCAGTGCCACCGCCACGGCGTAGATCAGGATAATGCCCAGCAATATCCCTTCTGAGCGTTCAATTCTCATGCCCTGCCCTCCTTAGGGTTGTAAGTCCCGGCTGCAGCTGTATCCTGCGCCGTCCCCTGTTTGCCGCCTGCTGCCACCACCGCAGCAATATAAGAGCCGATGGCAGGATCCTTAAGCCGTTCCTCATCTAGGATCTCCACAATCTGCCCATGGGCGAAAATAGCGATACGGCTGCAATTGGCAGTCAGTTCCTCTATTTCATCGGAAAGCAGCAGCACCGCCATATCCTGGCGGGCAAGACTTTGCGCCTGTTCATAGATTTCAGCTTTAGAACCTATATCAATGCCCACGGTGGGATTATCCATGATAAAGAGCCGAGGCTTGGTGGCAAGCCACTTGGAGATCACCACCTTTTGCTGATTGCCGCCTGAAAGCTCTCCAGCTAGCTTGCGCTCTGAAGTAGTCTTGATATTAAGCCGTTCAATCCCGGACAGAGCTAAAGTCCTTTCCTTAACAAAATCAAAGAAGCCCAAAATCCCATGGCTTAATTTTCCGATCACCGAGGCACTGGAATTAACTGCCACCGAGCGCTCCAAAAACAAACCTTCCGTAGAACGGTCCTCAGGCAGCAGGGCTATACCGGCCTCCATGGAGGCAGAAGGACTTTTTAAGGCCGTCTCCCTGCCCTCAATCAGGATCTTGCCGGAGTCAGGCTGATTAAGCCCGAACAGGGACAGGGCAAGCTCAGTACGTCCGGATCCTAGCAGGCCGATGCAGCCCAGGATATCGCCCGGCCTTATCCCTAGGTTGATATGGCTGTACATATCCTTTTTGCACAGATCCTTAATTTCAATGAAATTATCCTGAGCCTTGCTGATGCGCTGATATTTAGGATAGGAGATTTCCTTGCCGGTCATGTAATAGGACAAGCGCTTGGCATTGAGATCACAGCTGGGGAAATCACCGATTTTGCGCCCGTCCCTAAACACCGTGACCACATCAGCAATGCGGAACACCTCATCGAGCTTATGGCTGATGAAGATGATGGCAAGTCCTGCCTTCTTGAGCTCAGACATCACCTCAAGCAGGCGATCCACCTCACGGCCTGACAAGGCGGTAGTCGGTTCGTCCATGAACAGCACCCGTGCATTCATGGCCAGGGCGCGGCAGATGGCCACCAGCTGCTTGGTGCTGATGGAAGCCTCACGCAATTCCTGATTAAGATCAAGTCTCACCCCAATGCGTTCCAATTGTGCCGCAGCAATGGCCCGCACCTGCTGCCAGTTAATCAGCGCACTGCGCTCCTCGCGCAAGTGCCCCAGCGCAATGTTCTCAGCCACAGTCATGTGTTCAAACAAGGACAGATCCTGATAGATAACCTGTATGCCTTCGGCCATGGACTGCGCTGGCGTCAGTTCCTTATAACTGCGCCCGTTGATCACCACAGTGCCCTTATCCTGGGTATAAGTGCCGGCGATAATCTTCACCAAAGTGGATTTGCCGCTGCCGTTTTCACCGGCCAGACAGTGGATCTCCCCGCCCTTGAACATCAGGTTGATATCGTCAAGCGCCGTGAAAGCACCAAAGGTCTTGGTGATACCGATGGCCTCCACCAGAAGCGGCTTGGCAGCACCATCCTTAAGGGCAGCCTGTGCGCCTTGCTGCATTATTGTCTCCATTGCCCTGTTATCCTGATCTTTATTTACAAACTCAAAATCTTCAGCCACTGCAAGCGCCCCCCTAAATGATATTTACATCAAGCTCATGCAGTCTTTTGCGATGCTCATCCTTAAGGCCGCCGTCATCCACCACATAATCAACGGCACTGACCGGACCTAACAAAAATGGCGTCTTGCGGGCAAACTTGCTGGCGTCAGCGAGCAGCACCGTATGCACCGACAGGCGCATCATCGCAGCCTTGATCCGGGCGATACCATCATTCATATCATACAGTCCGCCGGATAAATCTATGCCTACGCAGGAGATAAAACACAAATCAATGTGAAGCTGCTCACTAAAATGCAGATCAGCTCCCTCTGCAAGCATAAAATCCTCATGCTTGTCATCAATCTGTCCCCCAGTCCCTATCAGGGTATACAAAGGGTTAGTCTTGAGCAGATTGAGCACGCGCATGGAATTGGTCACCACTTTAAGCTGCACCTGCGGCAAGGCACGCGCTAAGAAATAACAGCTGCTGCTGCCATCAAGCGCCACCGTAAGGCCCGGGGCTATCATGCGTGCTGCCTTAAAGGCCATCTGTTCCTTGGCCCGTACATGCTCCTCACGCCTTTTTTCAAAGCTGCGCCCCACATCAGCACTTTGTATGGACAATGCCCCGCCGTAGGTACGTAACAGCTGTCCTTTAGCCTCAAGATAACGCAGATCACGCCTGATGGTTTCCACCGAGCAGCCGAAACGGGCAGCGAGATCTTCTACCTCTACTGCTCCGGCGGCATTGACCTGCCCGATGATGCGCGCAAACCTTTCCTTGCGCGGCAAATTGAGCTCCTCACTCATCAGAACGTAATCCTAAAATCCTGAAATAAAATCCTGAAAATAGCTTCACCGCAAACATTATTCCTGAGGTTGGGCGGCTAAAATTGCGAGATAGCTCACAGCCGGGGGCTTTGCACTGCAAAATCCTGACCGTTTGCCGGAGTTAACTTATACAACGGGCACAAGTGACAGTATGAGCCGTGATCTTGCTTACAATTCAAAAAATGCCCAAAACCGCCAGCACAGCACCCGTCCTGCTCTTCCTGCACAGACAAAACAGGCGATCATCTGACCGCCTGTATCAAAGCTATAGTTTATGTTTTTAACGCCGCCTTGTGCGGCGTCGTGGAGGAATTACTTGCCGTTTACGGCCTTGCCCACTGCGGGAGCAGCCTGAGCTTCAGTCATAACTTCCTCTTCCTTGTCCTCATCCTTCATATTGGCAAAGATGGTGGCCAGAATCGGGCCTGAGATATTGTGCCACACCGAGAAGATAGCTGACGGCACAGCCGACAGCGGACTGAAGTGCGCCATGGCCAGAGCCACGCCTAAGCCTGAGTTCTGCATGCCCACCTCAATAGACAGGGCCTTGCGCTTGGGCAGGGACATCTTGAATACTTTGGCCAGCACATAACCAAGAGCCAGACCCAATGTATTGTGCAGCACCACCACGGCAAAGATCAGAAGTCCGGTCTCAGCAATCTTCTGCTGGCTGACAGCCACCACCGCACAGACGATGGCTACAATGGCCACCACCGAGATCAGGGGTAATACCGCCACCGCCTCGCGTACCACACGGCCAAACAGGCTGTTGATGATCACACCGGCGACAATCGGCAACACCACTATCTGCACGATGGACAGGAACATCGCCATCGGATCTACTTCTACCCACTGATTGGCAAAGAAGTAGATCAGAGCTGGGGTGACCACCGGGGCAAGCAGGGTAGTGCAAGCTGAAATGGTAACAGACAGCGGCACGTCGCCCTTACCGAGGAAAGTCATCACATTGGAGGCTGTACCGCCCGGGCAGCACCCCACCAGGATCACGCCCACTGCAATTTCATCGGGCAACTGTAGCAGCTTGCACAACAGGTAGGCCGAAAGCGGCATAATGAGGAACTGACCAAGAATACCCAGAATTACATCAAAGGGACGTGTAAAGACCTCGGAAAAATCCTTGGCCCGCAGGGTAAGTCCCATACCGAACATCACGATCCCCAGCAAGATGGAAATATACGGGGCTAAGAATTTAAAGGTATCGGGAGAAAAATAAGCTAAAAACGCGAAGACAATGACCCACACAGCAAAGGTTTTGCCCATGAAGGTGCTGAACTTAGCGATCTTCTGCAGTAAAGGCTGCCACATGATGGTCTGCTCCTTTAAATTTCCAGATAATTAAGCCAACGCATTGAGCGTTAACCAGACGCACAAAAATTGTAAGTTGAATTCATCTTAGCTCCAGATTAGTGCGTACTGATAAAACAGGCATTTTTGCACTAAAGCAACGCACATGCCCCAAAATTACGCCTTATTTCGGGGCATTGCGGCAAGCAATCCATCTCTACCGGTTTTCCTGCAAAGTGGCGTGCCCTGGCGCTTAGTGCTAAAATCAGCAACTTAACCGGTTATTTGAGTAAAGTTGCCACGCTTGCAACTTAATTTACTGATTTACATCTATGTTTAAAATTTCAGCACTTATAGCCATGGGAGCACTCTGTGCACTGTGTGGCTGCCAGACCTTACCTGAAGGTTCCCGCCGTCCGGAGCTTACCATTGAGCAGGTCAGCCTGCAGGTTCAGGACGGTAAGCCAGGTTTTGCCGTAGACTGCAGCTTAATGCATGATTCCCTAGAGGCTTTGCCGCTTAATGCAAGCGAGATCACGGTGTTTTTAAACGGCACTCAGGCAGGTAAGTTGCAGCTTGAGGAAAACGGCCGGCTGCTGCCTGCCCATCAACAATTGTCACTGCATTATTTTGTGCCGGCAAACTTGCCTGCTGCAGCATCCTATTCACTGCAATACAACCGCATGCTTAAGATCCCGTCTTCCGTGCTGGTGCATCTGACCTTTGATCAGGACAACCTTAGTTTCAATCCCAATGCCACCTTTGAGGGGCTTATCAGCCATGATTAAAAACCATTCCTTTGAACCACGTGTGGGCAAGGCTCAGCTGTTCTTTGGCATCTGCTATGCCCTGATTGTGATTATCTCACTGGTGCTTGCTCTCTACGTCAAGACCAGTCTCAATCAGGAGCCTTACATGCAGTATTTCATGGCAGCACTCTTTACCCTGCTGGCAGCTAAAAGCTTTTACCTCTATAAAAAGGTAAAAACCTTAATTGCCACCGGCACACGGGCCGAGGCTGAATTTCTTTCCTGCCAGAGCGTACGCGGCATCACGGTGGTGCGCGCCCGGGTGGAGATTCCGGATTATGGTCCCATCGAGTTTGAGCAGCGGCTGGCCGGTGTTCATCTGGCCGATGAGATTAACCGTTATCTCAAGGAGCAGCAGCAAACCAAGCTGCCCTGCCTCATCATTGCCGGGGGTAGGCATCCGCGCGCCATGCTCACCATCGCCACCGATCATGGGCGTTTAAAGCCCGAGAGCATCGCTCTATAACATCATTAACCATCATCACAGGATTACAGGTTTTAAGTTTTTGAGGATAGCAATACAAATGAGCTTAACTTCTGTCAAAGAACTGCTGTCAGGCAGCATCAAGGCTGGCAGTACTGTCACGGTAGGCGGCTGGGTGCGCACCCGCCGCGACTCCAAGGCTGGTTTTTCCTTTATCGCCCTGTCAGACGGCTCCTGCTTCAACAATGTGCAGATCATTGCCGAAAACAGCCTTAACAATTACAGTAGCGAAATTTTAAAGCTGACTGCAGGCTGCTCCCTGATGGTAGAAGGCTTGCTGCAGGAATCCCCGGGCCAGGGGCAGGCCTTTGAAATCAAGGCCACCAAGATACAGGTACTAGGCTTGGTCGAGGATCCTGATACCTATCCCATGAGCGCCAAGCGCCACAGCGTGGAATATCTGCGCGAGTACGCCCATCTGCGCCCGCGCACCAACCTTATCGGGGCGGTGATGCGTATCCGCAATACCCTGGCCTATGCAGTGCACTCCTTCTTCCAGCAGCGGGGCTTCATGTGGGTCTCCACCCCGGAGATCACTGCCTCTGACTGCGAAGGCGCCGGCGAGATGTTCACCGTCACCAACTTTGATCTGAACAACCTGCCCAAGGACGATCAGGGCAAGGTGGACTTTTCACAGGATTTCTTCGGCCGCCATGCCTACCTGACCGTATCCGGGCAGTTGAACGTTGAAACCTACGCCTGTGCCTTTTCCAAGTGCTATACCTTCGGCCCCACCTTCCGTGCCGAGGAATCCAATACTACCCGCCATCTGGCCGAGTTCTGGATGTGCGAGCCGGAAATGGCCTTCACTGATCTTGACGGTTGCGCCAAAGTAGCTGAGGACATGCTCAAATATGTGTTCCGCGTAGTGCTGAAAGAGCGCCGGGATGATCTGGAGTTCATCGTGCAGCGCGTGGACAAGGATGCCATTAACCGCCTGGATCACTTCATCAATTCTGACTTTGCCTCGGTGGATTATACTGATGCCATTAAGATCCTGGAGAACTGTGGCAAGAAGTTTGAGTTCCCAGTCGCCTGGGGCATCGATCTGCAGTCAGAGCATGAGCGCTATCTGGCTGAAGAACATTTCAAGGCTCCGGTGGTGGTCAAGAATTATCCTAAGGACATCAAGGCCTTCTACATGCGCCAGAATGATGATGGCAAGACCGTTGCTGCCATGGACGTGCTGGCTCCGGGCATCGGCGAGATCATCGGCGGCTCGCAGCGTGAAGAGCGACTGGACAAGCTGGATCAGCGCATGGATGAGCTAGGCCTGAACAAGGACGCCTACTGGTGGTACCGCGATCTGCGCCGTTATGGCAGCGTGCCCCACTCAGGCTTTGGCCTGGGCTTTGAGCGCCTGGTGGTATATGTGACCGGTGTGGGCAACATCCGTGATGCCATTCCGTTCCCGCGCACCCCGCGCTCTGCCGACTTCTAATTTGAAGAAACCGCTGCCTGCAGGCAGCGGTTTTACTTTCCCCGGACAAACTGTCTGCAAGCTTCCAACTGTCAGGACATAATATGTGCTCTGCCCCATCCTTATCTGAAAACCGCTCTTCTGCCTGCACGGTGGAGCGCGCCATTCTTAGCTCAGAGCTGGCGGTACAGATTTATAACCTGTATTACAAAAAACTCTTTTGCCTGGACTTAGGCTGTGCCCTTGACGAGAGTGAGCTGTCTGAAAAACGCTACTACCGCAATCTGACCGAGATCCTGATTGAAAAGGATATGACAGTGCAGCAGTTTATGCGCAGCCACGGCATTGCCGAAGATTACATCAGCAAGGAGATCAGCTCAGACTTTGAGAAATTCGAAAAACTGTGCTCTGCCCTGACACAGGATCCTGACTGTTTTTGCGCGCAGCTGATAAGACATGAGCTCAGATGCTGTTTTGACATTAAAAAAAGGCTGAATGAAAGCAGCTGCCGTGAAATCTGGGATCAGGGCAATGCAAAATTAGCCACCCCGGATTTCAGTGCTCTGGCTCTGCTCAAACGCTTTAACATCTATTTTCCGCTCTGCAGCACTGATCCCTTTACCATCTCCAGTAAACCAATAAGCACTTTACTTGAGCATAACCTGAAATGTCTTACAGAAAACTTAGAAAGAACCGGGGCTGATCAGGATGAGCAGCCATTTTGTATATGCCTGTTCCACCTTGCTGATCTGAATGTGCTCAATGATCCGGCTGGCCCTGATTTCAGAAAGTTCATTAAAAAATTAGAACAGCGCTTTACCGTCAGCATCACGGAGAGCAGTAACTTTATTATTGCCCTGAATATGCTGCTAGAAGCGCTGGCAACAGATGGATGCTTTGGCATCAGCTACTGCTGCAATACCGATGATCTTTACACTCCCTTGAATGGTGAACAGGAATTGGATGAAGATGAAAATATTTCATCTTTCAAGATCATCGATAAAGCCTTGCGCCAGGAACCCCTCAGCAGCATGGAAGTGCAATTATTTCAGGCCTTTATATTCTGTATCGTTGAAGCCTGTTGCAATAAAAACCAACTATCACTCTACCTGCGCCTTACCAATTGCAGCACTACCTGGCTGCAGGACTGTATCGCTGAAGATATGAAAAAAATGAACATTGAAGGAAAATTGCCTCTTACCTTCAGCTCACTGCCCCTAAAAGCACGCAACAGCCTGCATGAGCGCAAATCTGAGCGCAGTTATTACGATAAAATGATCCCGGCGCTGTATTGGCAAGAAAGTGGGCAGGGTGCTGAACTTGCACAAGCCCTGCAAAACCTACAGGAACATCCGCGCTTTGAGTATCTGGCCGGGATTGCCACTGACGCGCAGAATGTTCCTTCCCTAGTAAGCCGCATGGACTATTTCCTGCGCCTTAGAAGCTCTGCCATGGCACAAAAATACCCGGGAGCAAAACTCGATCAGGCCTTTACAGAGAAAATAATGCAGCCATTCTTGTTTAACTAATGCCGCGTAATTCCCCTTGCGTGAGCCTGGGGATGAAAGCGGCTGGTGTCGCACATTTTGGATCTGTGCGCTGAGCTGATGGACGCTGGCAAGAAGACCTTAATCTTTACGCAGTACACGCAGATGGGCGAACTACTGCAGCAATGGCTGGCCGAACGCCTTAAGGTACAGGTGCCCTTTATCCGGGGCAGCCAGAGCCCGGCGCAGCGCCAGCAGATAGTGGATGCCTTCCAGGCAGAAGACAGCA
>CALXOT010000030.1 GCA_944390085.1 uncultured Succinivibrionaceae bacterium | reverse complement strand
TGAAAACAAGATCTCCAAAAGCCAGTTGCAGCAGACAATCCCACAACCAAAAGCGCTTATTTATGGGATTTTTAGCACATTCCCACAATTTTGCCCACAACTTACCCTAATTTTCCGACAGAATTTCCCGCAGGCAGCACTGCAGAATACAGTTAATAAAAAACTAACTTAAAATCCTAATTTGCAGATTTTTCGCGTTTTTCTTTTCCAACAACATATCATACTGAAATTAAAGCAAATTTAAAATGTCAACTGCTTTAAAAATTTACCTTGTGGGAAAATAAAGCCCATATTTACCGGCTTTTCCCACTGAAAAACAGCTAATCCACAAAATTTCCCACAGCTTTTGAAAAAATAATTTTCTCCCTCTTGCTTTTTCAAAAATTACACATTGAATAATATGTGATACCAATCACATATTAAGAGTATACCCGGATCGACTTTTCAGCCTGACTACACACCTGCGCCTGCCATAAACTCTGAACTCCGGCCGGTCTATGCGGCTCTACATTTGCTAAAATCAGCAGGCTTGCTAGGACAAGTTGACACAGCAATAAAATAGCAGCAAAACAACGGACAGATACAGCAGATGGCAAATTCAGACGCTCAAAACGACAATAAGACTGCTTCAACTATCGACACCACAGGCCATGCAAAGATAAGGCCACCTGCCCGCAAGGGTCAGCTTTTACGTTCCGGAGCCATCACTGCCGGTGCCACCCTACTCTCACGTATCTTAGGCATGGTGCGCGATATTGCCATCGCCTCATTATTGGGTGCTGGACTTGCCTCTGACGTGTTTTTCTTTGCTAACCGTATCCCCAATTTCTTCCGCCGACTATTTGCTGAAGGAGCCTTCGCCCAGGCTTTCGTACCCGTGCTCTCCTCCTGCCGCGAACAGAAAGACAGTGCTGCACTAAAATCCCTGATTGCCGCTACTGCAGGTACCCTGGGGCTGATTGTGCTTGCAGTCTGCATCATCGGCATGCTGGCCTCCCCACTGCTGACCGCTCTTTTTGGTTTTGGCTGGTTCCAGGCCTGGTTAGATGACGCCACGGACGCACATAAATTTACCGAAGCCTCCTTTTTGCTGCAGCTTACCTTTCCCTACCTGTTCTTCATTACACTCACTGCGTTGTGTTGCTCCCTTCTGAACGTGTTCGGACGTTTTGCCGTACCGGCGATAACCCCCTGCATCCTCAATGTGGTGATGATCATCAGTGCTGTCTTTATTGCCCCGCGTTTTGCCGATCCCAATGTGGTGCTGGCAGTGGCCATGACTGCAGGCGGCATGGCACAGCTTATCTTTGTGCTGCCAGCAGTATACCGGCTCAGGCTTTTGGTTTTGCCGCGCTTTGCCTGGCACCATGCCGGGGTAAAGCGCATCCGTAACCTGATGATCCCGGGACTTATCGGGGTGTCAGCCAGTCAAATTAACCTGTTGGTCAACACGGTTCTGGCTACCTTCCTGGCAACCGGCTCCATTTCCTATCTTTATTATTCAGACCGCCTGCTGGAATTTCCAATCGGCATTTTCGCGGTTGCCATCTCCACGGTGATCCTGCCAGCCTTAGCCCGCGTCAAGGCCCGGGGGGATCAGGCAAGCTATGTCAAAACCCTGGACTGGGGGGTACGCATGGTGCTACTCCTAGGAATCCCTTCTGCCCTGGGCATAGCCGCACTGCGAGAGCCTATTTTGCGCGTGATCTTTATGCGCGGAGCTTTCACCGACGGACACGTCCTGCTGTCTGCAGCATCGCTGGCAGCCTCCTTATCAGGACTGTGTGCCATTATGCTGGTAAGGGTTCTGGTACAAGGTTTTGCGGCACTGCAGGACACCAAAACTCCGGTGCGCTGCGCTATAACTGCCATGCTGGCCAACATTATCTTCAACCTCATATTGGTCTGGCCGCTTGGTTACGTTGGTCTGGCGCTATCCACGGCGCTTGCTGCTTACGTCAATGCCGGACAGCTGGTGTACCTGCTTTTTAAAAGAAAGATCTATAGCCCAAGCCGCCATACTCTGATCTTTTGCAGCAAGGCGCTTATCGCCGGAGTTGTGATGTTTGCAGCAGTACGCCATTTAAGCCCTGACTTTACCCAGTGGGCAAGCTGGGACACGCTTACTGCCTGTGCCTACCTTGCGCTTTATGTCGCTACCGGTGCCGTGATCTTTACCCTCTGTTCCCTGATTTTAGGGATCCGCCCACGTGAACTTAAGGCCTAGGCAGATAAACTGATTTTTTAGAAAAAGCAATGGTTCTTGCCTTCTCATGATAAAAATAGTCAGTAAAGAATATGACGCAGCGCACGCCTTCAGGGGGAGGCTTTAGATCTAAAGCAAGTTTTATCTTACACTAATTTCAGGAAAAACAAAAAATAAGGACGGTGTAAGATGCGCAAGTACAATAATATCCTCGTAGTGGTAGAGCCCAAGCGCGATCGTCAGGTGGCGCTGGAGCGTGCCATTGAAATCGGCCGCTACAACCCGAATATTACCATTACCGTACTGCGGCTGATTTATGACTTCTCCTACGATATTCATATCCTCAACCGCCGCAAGGCCATCGAGACCCGTGAAGATGTGACTGCCACCCATTTGGAGGGTGTGAAAAAGCTGATTGCCGAATATGCCAGTGACAGCCAGCTGAAGCTGCTGCCCAAGGTAGCCTGGGCCAGGGATTTAGGCCAGGCCATTGCCGATGAAATGAACAGCGGCGCTTATGATCTGCTGATCAAAGGAGCAAACCATCATGGTGTGCTCGACAGCATCATCTTTACCCCGGTGGACTGGTTTGTGTTGCGCAATGCCCAGATCCCGGTCATCATCGCCAAGGAACATGCTTGGGAAGAAAACGGTAATATCATGGTAGCCCTTGATTTTACCTCAGAACAAAAGCGCCTGTTTAACGTCAGGGTGCTGCGCGAGGCTCAGATGCTCGCTCGGGTGATCCACGGCACCATCCACCTGGTTAACAGCGCCCCGGTGCTGCTGCCTACCATCATGCTCGAAGCTCCCAACTACGCTCCTGACATCTATGCCGAAAACGTGGTTAAGGAGCACAAGAAGCGCCTGCTGGAATTTGCGCGCCAGCACAATATCCCGGCTGAACAGTGCCATATTGCCGAAGGCATGCCAGATGACGTGATCCCCACTATGTGTAGCAAATTAAAGCCGCAGGCGGTCTTCATCGGCTCGGCTGGACGCCAGGGCGTGGCGGCAGCCCTCATCGGCAATACCTGCGAGGAAATCGTAGACTATATTGATGCTGATCTGTTCGTGTTAAATCACCGCATCAAGGACAGCCCGGCACAACCTGACTGAACCAGACTGATCCCAGAGTAACTGTAGGATAGTTTAAGCCTGCTGCCAAAAAACCGCCCTGCAGTGGGCGGTTTTTGCAGGTTACCGGGTCTTGTCATTTGCGCACAGCTCCCGCGCAGGACTGCGGTAAATTATTACAGCAAAAAGCAAGGAGCAATCATTTGCAAATTTCACGGCAGCCCACTGCCTTAGAAAGTTTTATCTGCAGCGATCAGTCAGTTACCGGCAGATCAGGATAAGCACGCTTGATGGCCTGCCTAGCCACATACTTGAGCTTTAACTCAGTATTCTTGGCCTTACGGATGAAATTAATAGTGCCAAACTTGATGTTGCCATGCCCTATTTCAAAATCAAGTTCCCCAAAGGGAGCCTGTACTCTGCCACTTTCAGGATCATAGTGGGCGATTAAAAAGCGCGGCTGTGAGTTTATCCAACGAGCCCCCAAATCCGGATCCACCTCATAATAAACGCGCGTCAGACGGATGGCATAATCCTGTCCGCCCGCGGTGACAATATGATATTCGTACAACACCATATTGACAGGATCGCTCTCGTCTATCCCCACCCAGGTGCCCAGATAATCTTCATAATAAGGGGTACAGCCTGCAAGAGTTAAAGCTGCAAGCAGGCTAAGGCAAAGCATGCGGGCAGCCCGACCGAACTGTCTTAATTTACACTGCATACGCCCTAACATCATGCATCCTCCCTGTCCTGATATAGCCACCTGCCTTACTGCTAATCTTAAGGCAGGGTTCAGAGGCTGTGCTACACTAATGTATGTATTTAAATATATCTAATTTGCTGATCTTTAGCAAATTTTAGAATGAGAGCAAATCGCATGAGCGCAAATATTCCAGCAACTGACAAAAAACGGATTGTTATTGTAGGGGGCGGATTCGGCGGACTGCAATTAATGGAGCATTTACGCAGTTCAAACTATCAGGTGGTGCTTATTGATCAAAATAACTACCATCAATTCCCACCCTTGCTCTATCAAATAGCAACTGCCGGACTTAATCCCAGCTCCATCTCTTTTCCTTTCCGCAGGCTCTTTGCCAGACGCAAAAATCAGTTCTTCCGTCTGGCCACACTGCGTGCCGTATTCCCGGAGGAAAAATACATACAGACCTCAATAGGCAAAATCAGTTACGACTATCTGGTGCTCTGTGCAGGATCCACCACCAATTTCTTTGGCAATGAGGATATTGCAGCTGCAGCCATGCCCATGAAAACTGTAGCTGAAGCTGCTGGTCTGCGTAACGCGCTGCTGTCAAACTTTGAGCGGGCCTTGACCTGTTCAGATGAGCGAGAGCGCCAGGAATTATTGAATGTAGTGGTAGTAGGTGGCGGTCCTTCAGGGGTTGAAATCGCCGGAGCCATTGCTGAGATGCGCCGCTACGTGTTGCCCCGCGATTACCCGGACATGGATGCCTCACGCATGCACATTTATCTGGTCGAAGGCAGTCCCAAGCTGCTGGGTGCCATGTCAGCAAAAGCCTCAGACAGTGCCCGCAAATTTCTGCAGCAGCTTAACGTGGAGCTGCTGCTTAATGTCATGGTCAGCGATTACAGGGACAATACCGTATATTTAAGTGACGGGCGTTCCATCCCTTCACTGACCTTTATCTGGGTAGGTGGAGTGCGTGCCCAGAGCGTGCCCGGGCTTGGCGAAGACTGCCTGGGGCGCGGTGGCAGGCTTAAGGTCAATAAATACCATCAGGTAGCAGGCTACAGCGATATCTATGCCATTGGAGATATAGCCCTGATGTCAGGGGATCCTGATTATCCGGCAGGACATCCGATGATGGCTCAGCCTGCAATTCAGCAGGGGGTGAACCTGGCTTACAACTTCTGCGCCCAGGAAAAAAACCAGAACCTGCGCCCTTTTTGTTACCGGGATTTGGGCAGCATGGCTACCATCGGGCGCAATCTGGCGGTAGCTGACATTGGCAGAGCTCATTTTGCCGGCTTTTTTGCCTGGTTTTTGTGGATGGCGGTACATTTACGCTCTATTTTAGGCGTACACAACAAGCTTGCGGTGCTGCTTGACTGGGTATGGAGTTACATCACCTACGACCGGTCCAACCGCATGATCATGCGTGCCAAACTGCCACTGGTGCTGCAGGAAAGAGCCCGGCGCGAGCAGAGTACCCACTGGGGTAAGCTGGCAAAAGAGCAGGAAGCTTTCCTTAAGGAACAAGTTTCCACACCAGAAAAACATTAAGACCCTGCGGCAAAAACGCTGCAACTTAAAGCGGCCAGAGCTGGCACTGATATAATGCGCACAGTAAAAACCGGCTCTACTAAAAATGGCAGATAAGTAGCCATGGTGCAAAACTTAATGCGGCTGCCAGCATAAAAGCATAAAAACAGTCAGGACAAGAAATTAAGGCTAAGAGATTGAAGCTGTTGGCTCAGACTAGCCACAGACGCAAAAGGACAACATATGATTGAGGATTTGAAAACTTTAGAACCTGCAGCGGTATTTTCCTATTTTGCCGACATCTGCTCCATTCCCCACATTTCCGGGCATGAGGAGAAAATCGGCGAGTATTTGTTAAATTTTGCCGCACAGCACGGGCTTAAGGCAGTACGCGATCAGGCTGGTAATGTCATTATTGACAAGCCGGCCTCCGCAGGACGCGAACAGCACCCGCGCGTTATTTTGCAGGGGCATCAGGATATGGTGCCCGCCAAACGCCCTGACAGCCAGCATGACTTTTTAAAAGATCCGATCTGCCCAGTCATCCATGAAGGACGGATCATGGCTGACGGCACCTCCCTGGGTGCTGATGATGGCATCGGGCTTTCTATTGCCATGGCCCTGCTTGCCGATGACAAGCTGGAGCATGGCCCGCTGCGAGCCATCTTCACCGTGGAAGAGGAAACCTCCATGAAGGGCGCCTGCGAACTTGACGCACAGTATCTTGACGCAGATTACCTCATCAATATCGACTCTGAGGAAGATGGCTATATCTTCATTGCCTCTGCAGGCTCACAGGACATGGAAGTAAGCTATGTAGCCCCGGAGCTGGAGCATTGCCAGGATCAAGCCACAGATCTCAGTGCCCTGACCTTAAGGCTTATCGATCTCTCAGGCGGACACAGCGGCACCGACATCCATTTAGACCGAGCCAATGCCATAAAACTGCTCACGACCTTGCTATTGGCACAAAGTGCCGAATTTGACTTTAACCTGACTGAAATTAAAGGCGGTACCGTACGCAACGCCATTCCCAATCAGGCTGAGCTCACGCTCTGCCTTAAGGCAGCTGATGCAGAGGCCTTCAAGCAATCCTTATTGCTTGAATTTGAAAAATTCCGCTTGTTATACCAGGACACCGATCCCCACATGCGCCTTGAAATACATCAGGCAACGCTGCCCGCGCAAATGTTTTCCTTTGCCGATACCATTGAGTGCCTGAGCCTGATTGAAAACCTGCCCCATGGAGCTGAACGCTTTTTTGCCAAGGATCGCAATGTGGTTGAAACTTCTTGCAACCTCGGGCTTATCAGCACGCAGGGAGAGCACATCACCATGGGTTTGTTGGCCCGTTCACTAAATGATTTTGCTCTGGATCTAATCACAGACAAAACTGCATCTTTATGCTATTTATCAGACAAGACGGAATTTGCTGCGCCGCACCGCGAGCCCTGCTGGCAGTCTGAATCTGACAATGAACTGATCCGGGCACTGTGCCGCAATTACAAAAAGGTAAGCGGCCGGGAGATGCTGGTAACCGCCCTGCATGCCGGACTGGAAACTGCTGAGTTCGCTGCCAAGAACCCGCGCCTGCAGGTGGCTTCTCTGGGGCCTACCGTGCGCCATCCTCACTCTGCTGTCGAGTACTGTGACATTAAAGCCATTAATACCGCCTACGAGATGTTGCGCCGCACCCTTGCTGAACTTTAGGAGGAAACATGCGTCAGAATACATCCTCGCCGCGTCCCAATCTGCCCTTTCAGTGTTTTCATACCTGCACTGCCCCTTCGGTCAATGCCGAGACTGCCGTGTTGTTTGTGCGGGGCGCCAATCAAAAGCGCCTGTCCTGCACCTTAGTGGCCTTTCCACAGCATGAGTTCGTGCAGGTAAAAATGAACTATACCGGCTCACGTGCCGGTATCCACCGTTTTGAAGCACGAATGCCGTTTGACGAAGGTTCTAACCTGCAATTTTATTGCTTCAAGATAGCGCTAACAGGTAAGGACAGCCAGGATATTTCTGACGTTGTCTGGTACAGCTCACTGGGCATGTCGCGCGAATGCCCGTTGCAGCAGCACTGCTTTGCCTTTGAGAAAAATCCTACCCACCCCCAGTTTGTACCGGATCTTATCTGCTATCAGGTTTTCCCCGATCGCTTCGCTTCCTCCAGGGGCTATTTCACCATTGATGCCCAGCGTTTTGCCGCTGATGAACCGATCCATGCCAATGAGTTTGAATACAAGGATCCCGACAGCATCCACTGCGGTGGCGATCTGGACGGACTGGCCCAAATGCTGCCATATATCCGGGGCCTGGGCTGTGACGGCATTTACCTGACCCCGATCTTCAAGGCACCTTCGGTGGATAAGTACGATACCGAGGACTTTGACGTGATTGATCCACATTTTGGCGGCAATGGTGCCTTAAAACGCCTGCGCAAACAAAGTCTGGGTTATGAAATGCGCCTGCTATTAAGCGGCACCTTCAATCACACCGGAGACATGCATCCCTGGTTTGACCGGCAGGAACGTACTGGCAAGGGAGCCCACCATCACGAGGATTCACCCTTCAGGGATTTCTATTCTTTCAAGGAAAGTGGGGAGCCCTACTATCATCAGCATAACCCGGCCTTGCCCAAACTCAATTTTGCGGTCAAGGAAGTAAGGCAAGCTATCTTTAAAGCCCGTAATAGTGCCGTGCGCAAATGGCTACGCCTGCCCTACGGGGCTGATGGCTGGTGCCTTGCTGCAGCAGGACAACTAGGTGATGGTGGCACTGCCCGCAATAACGTCAAGCGCCTGCATCAGATCTGCAAGGCAGCCCGCGCTGCCTATCCCGAAGCCCTGATGCTGGGCGATTTCAACTCAGATGCCCGTTATGTACTCAACACGGACGAAAATCTGGATGGTGCCATCAATTACACCGGCTTTTTAGGCCCGATGCGCAATTTCTTTGCCGGCGTCAGTCTGCTCAACGAGCCCATACCCTATACCGGCGAAGATCTGCGCCGCACCACTGAAAATTATTCAGTAGGCATGCCGCAGCAAGTAAAGCTCTGCCTGATAAATCAGCTCGACAATCACCGCCTGCCCCGCTTTTTCTCCATCATCGGGGGCGAGAAAAACCTATATCTGGCAGCCCTTGCCGTGCTCTATACCTGGCGCGGCATTCCCTGTATCTATCAGGGGGATGAGCTGGGAGAGGCCATCACCCAATACGAAATCGGGCCTCGTTCACCCTTGCCCTTCAAGGCCATGCAGGATCATCACGTCACCCCTTACAGTGCACGCATACAGAGCACCCTGAACGAATTGGCTGCATTACGCCGCTCCAATCCGGCACTGACCATGGGCTCCTTAGTATTTATCTGTGCCGGCGGAGCCTATTTTGGCTTCATCCGACTCTATCAGAACCGTTTCTCCATGGTACTGGTCAATGCCGCCCGACAAAGTGTGAAAATAGAACAAGGCTCCATCTTATTCCCACTGCTGGCTGCCCTATATCTGCCGGATGATGCCATACAGGCAGATGACGGTGAGGACAGCGGCGAGAGCCTGTTGATCCCCTTGTCAGGCCGCAATGTCAGGCGTACCGATCACGGTGAGGGATTGGAAGCTTTATATGAAATGCTATCCCGCGAAAGCCTGCAGCTTGCAGTCTATGGCCAGCAGAAACCAACTGAATCTTTCACACAGTCATTTTTAACGGAACTTACTGCAGGACACAGCCTGACTCTGCCAGCCCGCAGTACCGTCATTGTCAACAACCGGGAGCATTAGGACTAAATATGGGACAGCCACAATTTCGCCAGGCCTGTAACTGCCGGCGGCGCCTTATCGGCACCCTGTCGGCTGCTGCTGCCCTGCTGCTTGCAGGCAGCTCCTTG
>CALXOT010000029.1 GCA_944390085.1 uncultured Succinivibrionaceae bacterium | reverse complement strand
ATGCTTAGCTCTGTTATTTTCTTTGTTAGTTCATCGCATCGGTTACTTAGGTCGGCCAGATCGCGATTGCGTTCTTCCGTCACCGTTACTAAATTTTCCTTTAGTTCATCAATTTTATGTTCATATTCAGAGATTTTGTAATCAATCATATGAGCAGACAGCATCTTTACCATATTGGTGATGCCTCGATCCCTGATGTCCTCAGCGGCGTTTTTAGGCCGCTTGCTGCTTCCATACTCTTTATCAAGCTGTAGCTTGTATTTGCTTATGGTCGAATATGAGCCATGCTGCATGATTGCTCGCAGTGCGGTCACAGTCGGCGGTACATCTCCGTTAACTGAGCGCAGCTGGGCATAAACTTCCCGAAACTTGTCAATATCCTGCCACACCCGCTTGCTGGCGCTGGCGGCTGCAGTATGTGTGGCATCCTCGCTGTGAGGCTGGGGATTTTGTCCATGAGCCATTCCAGGATCTGTTGTACCTGACTGTCCGTTCTCCGCAGGCTGGGGCAAAGTGTAACAGGTGTAAGGTGTAATAGTTACACTTGTTACACTTTCTACACTTGCTACAGCCCCGGCTCCTTGGTGTAATTCATTACACTTGCTTACACTTTGTGACTTTTGGGGCAGTTCTGGGATCTGATTTTGCTCTTTGAGATCCTGCTGATTATTCATTCTTCGCTCCCATACCGCCCTGCTTGTCATCAGGAATATCTGCTGCCTTGCCGGCACGCATAGAATCACCGGTCAGGGTAAGGGCGAAATATTTGTCCTTGGTGATGATGCGCTCTACTATGGCCTCTGCTATAGCGTCACCGCCGAAATGCTTATGCCAGCCGGAGGAATTTACTTGCGAGGAAATAATAAGCCCGCAGGAACTCTGCAAACAGCGATCCAAAAGTTCCTTAATGGCCTCTGGCTCATTTATACGCAGCTGCCTGGTGATGCAAAAATCATCTATGACTATCAAATCGTAGTGGCATAAGTGTTTGATATAATTTTTGAAATCGGTTGGCCTGGTCATGATGTCGCAAATCTCTAGCACCAGCATCGGGTAACGCAGGTTTAGCGCCCGCTTACCGCCGCGGCAAGTCGCTTCAATAATGGCGCTACAACAGCTGGTCTTGCCGGTGCCACTGGCTCCTGTAATAACCAGAGTTTGCTCACCAAACCACTTGCCGCTAAGCAGATAATCTGCCTGTTGATGCGTTAAACTATAGTTGGAGGCTCGCTCAATAAACTGAGCTGCAGAGGTTTGGGTTTCTCTGTCTGATTTTTTGAGCCTGTTAACATAACCGCTATTTTCTCTTTTCAATTGTTCTGCAGACAGCAGTTCAAACAGTTGGTCTACCAAACTTAACCTATTGAATTTACTGCTGTCTTTTTGTTCTTGATAAGCTGCACGCATAGCGCTCATTCTCAGTTTGTTCATCAGCTCCAGGATTTCTGCGTCAGAATGGATAGAGGTTCTGGCAGTGTTGAAATTGTTTTCAGGATCAATGTTCAAATTTTTCATAGTAATTTGCTCCATGCAGGTAGGATGCAGTGCTTACATTGGCGGTGGTGGTACCCTGAGCGGACTGTGCTTCCGGAGAGAATAAGTCCAGCTCTTTGGTTCTTTGCTTTAACTCCAGCATGATGTTGTAGGTCTGGATAAAGATGTGTTTAAAGTCGCTGTAATCTTTGTTTTTCAAAATAAATTCACAGGTGTCATTCAGCACGTCACAGTCGTTGGGAGCTTTTTCGTACAATGACCAGATCAAGTTGCAATGCCTGGTTGCAACAGGCTTAGTTCTAGCAAGTTTTGACCACATCACATCAATCAGTGTCACGATGTGCCCGTGTGGCGCAGAAACCTGATTAAACTGCGTAATAAACCACTCCTTAGGGCGGGTCATGATCTTTTCCTTAGATGAGGTGAATTTGTCGGCTTTGTGGTAATGCACGGTCATCTTGTCGTGATCAATCTCATAAAAGGCAATTTCCTCTAAAGTGATTTCTTTGAGAATACGCAGATGTTTTCCATGCATGTTTTCAACTACGACCCTCTTGCCGATGTTATCTGCGCCGGCGTAATAGTTTTGGTGCAGATAGCATACATAGCCGTCATGCTTTACCTGCCCCATGGATAAAAAGCGCACTTCTGGTCTAAACAGCGGCAATGGCTGTAAAGCATGCTTTTCGTATTGATCAAACAGAGCTTTGCGGGATAGGTTACTATTGGAACGAGGCTTGAGGTTGATCCGTTCAACCTCACAGCCTATCAGACGCTTAAGCTCGTCTAAACTGCTTACATGCAGAGGGAGCTTATATTTAGTTGCATCTGCAAAAAGCTCACGTTCCAGCTGGAAATTGCTGTTTTCACAGCTTCCTTTCCATTCCGGGCTCTGCTTAGGGCACAGATCTGTCTGGATGTGCAGATCTCGTAACAGGCAGTGCACGGTCGGACGCAGCCGGCTATATTTGACGGAGCCATACTTCTTGCCGTACAGGCATATAGCACTGTCATTATCCATACGGCAGCACTCAAACAGGCCTCCGAAAAACCATAAGGCATTGATAATAGCCTGGGCCCAGCAGTGACCATCAGCGCCAGGCATGGGCTCGGCATAGATATAACCGGAGAATTTACATACGGCAGTGAACAAGATGGCGTTCTTTTTGCACTCATTGGTGGTGTCGTAGTAGGTAAACTTATCGCCAATGGTATCTATCTCAATCATTGAACCTGGGCCGAACTGCATGTTGGCATTGGGCTGATGTTTGATAAAACCTAGCCCAAGTGAGTCAATATGCTCCTTATAGCGGCGATTAAAGGTACGCTCGCTCATGCAGTCAGGAGGCAGAGGCTCGTTTACAAGATGCATAGGCCAGTGCTTTTTAACGTAGTAAAACAGCCAGGCATTATGCTCGGTGTTCATCTTGCAGCCCCATTTGCGTGGGGACAGCAGATAACGTACGATTTCATCCCATTCTGGGACGATGAAAATCGAAACTTTATTATTGAGTCCAAAGATCTCAATGATCTGCTCGTCAGTCATAGCCCTGACATCAACAGAGCTCAGGGACTTATTTCTGGCCAGGTTCCTATACTTATCAACCGTTGAATGGCCGATATCGAGCTCTTTGCCTAATTTGCGTGATCCCTTAGAAGGATCTTCACAGAGCAGGGCAAATAGCTGTCTGATGACTGATGGTGTGACAACACGCATAGTCAAAACTCCTGATTTAAACGCAGCGACATTGCTGCACACGCAGGATAGTCCCGATAAGGGAATTAGGAAGATTTATTAATCAATAAAAGGAGGGATAAGAGTAATTTTTATAAAACGGGGTTAAATAAGATCAGAGCGGTATTTAGGTGTAATAGCTGGTGCCCGAATGTTTGTCG
>CALXOT010000028.1 GCA_944390085.1 uncultured Succinivibrionaceae bacterium | reverse complement strand
CCCCCTATTTGCACTTTGATCTTAAGCAAAATGTGATCAGCACGGATGAAAGTGTGCACATCTCAGGCCCCAATTTTGTAAACTACGGCACAGGCCTACGGGCAGATCTGAACGAAAAAAAGGTATATTTACATGATCCCCATGCGCATTATGAATTTAATTAAACTGCTTGTAGCAGCGGCAGTGCTTGCCAGCGCCGGCAGCGCGGCAGCCCGCAGCTCTGACTACTCCCAGCCGGTCAACGTAGTATCAGCAGAGCAGCTTGCTGATCTTAAGACCAATACCATCATCTTTGCCGGGGATGTAGTGGCCACGCAGGGTAGCATGGAAATCAAGGCTGATAAAATTGAAGTCAAGCGCGGATCGGATGGCAAGCTTGACAGCGTCACTGCCTACGGCAAACCGGTAACTTTCAGGCAAATCCTGGACAATGGCAAGCCTATCCATACCCGCTCAGCCCGCCTGAGCTATCTGCCCCGGCGCAGCCTTGTGGTGCTCTCGGGTAAGGCCACCATCTGGCAGGATGAGAGTTCCATGAGCGGTGAGCGGATTGAGTACAACATTCAGACCCAGAAAATGAAAGCTAACAATGCAACAAGCCAGGGTGGCCGCGTCTCCAGCACTTTTGTGCCGGCTGAACTGAATAACGCGGGAGCTGCCCATGAAGAATAAGCTTGAGGCAATAAAGCTGCACAAAACCTACAAAAAGCGCGTAGTGGTAAACGACGTCAGCCTGGAGGTACCGGGCGGCAGTGTGGTTGGCCTATTAGGCCCCAATGGAGCAGGCAAAACCACCTCCTTCTATATGATCGTGGGCATTATCACCACTGAAGGCGGACAGGTATTGCTTAACGATCAGGATATCACCCATCTGCCGATGCATCAGCGCGCCCGCGCCGGCCTAGGCTACTTGCCCCAGGAAAACTCCATTTTCCGCAAGCTTACAGTAGAGGAAAACATTAAAGGCGTGATTGAGCTCATCCCGGATCTGTCAAAGGGAGAACGACAGCAACGGGTGGACGAGCTATTAGAAGAGTTCAGCATCAGCCATCTGCGCAAAAACATGGGCATGAGCCTGTCAGGCGGCGAACGCCGTCGGGTGGAAATAGCCCGCGCCCTGGCAGCCAATCCCAAATTCATTCTCTTAGACGAACCTTTTGCCGGGGTAGACCCGATTTCAGTTGCTGAAATCAAAGGGATTGTGACACATTTGAAGGAACGCGGCATCGGGGTGCTTATTACCGATCACAACGTGCGTGAAACCCTGGACGTATGCCAAACAGCTTATATCGTCAATGAAGGGGAGATCATTGCCCACGGCACTGCCGAGGAAGTGCTGGCTGACGAAAAAGTGCAGAACGTCTATTTGGGCAGCAGTTTCTCACTCTGAGAGGTTCAGGATAAAGGACAAGCTAAGCAGGACAGACAAAGGATTACATCATGGCAGGACTTAGAAATTCATTGCAGCTTAGGACATCGCAATCACTCAGTCTGTCCATGACCCCGCAACTGCAGCAAGCTATCCGCCTGCTCCAGCTGACCACCCTGGAAGTGCGCCAGGAAATCAATCAGATGCTGGAGACCAATCCGCTGTTGGAAGAGGCTGAAGATTCCTTTAAGGATCAGGTGCAGTCCCTCGATGAAATGCTGGATGCTGAGCGGCAAGCGGAAAATGTTTACGATCCTTTTGACAACGATCATTCAGTCTCCAGCGCCGATATTTCCCTGTCCAATGACGTAATCAGCTCCGAAGACGGGCAGGCTCATGACAACTTATCCTCCATTACCGAAGCCGGGGAAGCAGCTTCAGCGCTTGCAGAACGTTATGATGATTACAACGCGGTACAAAACCGCAGATCCAAGGCACTTTCACTTGATGACGATGCGGTTTACGAAGGCCAGACCAGCGAAAGCCTGCAGGATCACCTGATGTGGCAGCTTGACTGTTCCCCGCTTACCGGCAGCGATAGGGCTATTGCTGAGGCCATCATAGATGGCATCGCCGATTCCGGCTATCTCAGTGTGAGCCTGGAGGACATCCTTGCTACCTTACAGCAGCGCTACCCTGAGCTGACCATGGACGACGTGCTACCCATCCTCAAGCTGGTACAACATTACGATCCCCTGGGGGTAGGCTCGCGTTCCGTGCAGGAGTATCTGCTGTTGCAGCTCAATGAACTGCCTGAGAGCACCCCGCTTATCAATCTGGCGCGTAAGGCGCTGACTGACTGCCTGCCCCAGCTTACCAACCGCGATTTCCGGGTACTGTGCCAACGTCTGTCCATCAAGGAGGACACCTTAAAGCAGGTGATTGATCTGATTACCTCCTTAAACCAGCGCCCCGGTCAGGGTGCCGTGCATGAAAAATCTGATTTCATCATCCCGGATGTGCTGGTAGTCAAGGATGCGCAGGGGGAATATCAGGTCATCACCAATCCGCGTAATGCCCTGCCCCGCCTGCGCCTGAACCGGCAGTACCTGGAGCTGGCACGGACGGTCAAGAACGAGCGCGACCGTGCCTACCTGCAAAACAGCAAGCAGGAAGCCAATTACTTTATCAAGTCACTGGAAAACCGTACTAATACCGTACTGACGGTGGCCAAATGCATCATGGAAAAACAGCGCGACTTCCTGGAGTACGGGGAAAGCGCCATGCATCCCCTAATCCTCAACGATATCGCCACCGAAGTTGATCTGCACGAGTCCACGGTCTCGCGCGCCACTACCGGCAAATATATACAGACCCCACGCGGCACCTACGAGCTCAAGTTCTTCTTCTCAAGCCATGTCGGCACCGACGACGGTGGAACCGCTTCTGCCACCGCCATCCGTGCCCAAATTAAGGAACTTATCAGCAAGGAAAACCCGCGCCACCCGCTGTCAGATGCCACCATTGCTACCAGGCTACAGGAGCAGGGGATCAACGTGGCGCGCCGCACCATTGCTAAGTACCGCGAATCCCTGGGCATCGCCTCGTCCTCACAAAGAAAACGCTTGGTTTAGCCGCAGGTTAGGTTGCCCTCAGGACTCAGTCTTGTACCAGGCCATAAGGCCATTGCAGCGTGCCATACATATTGAAGACATGCTTATAGCCGCTTTCCACCAGGATACGGGAGGCATTTTCAGCCCTGACGCCGGAACGGCAATGTACCAGAATAGGCTGATTCAGATCAGGCGCTGCCTCAAGCACCGTACCTGCCTGCAAGGTTGAAAGCGGCACATTAACCGAGCCTTCAATATGACCTGCCTGATACTCATCAGGCTCACGCACGTCAATTACGGTAAAGCCCAGCTCCATTAAAGCCCGTGCGGTATCAGGCGTCACCTTGTGGTATGCCGGATTCTGATATGAAAGCTCTGAGGCAGGCTGCGGATCAACCGGTTCTAACGGACATTGCTGGGCACAGCCTGCAATAATCAGGGCGGACAGTGCCGCGGCACCTAACACTTGAAAACGCATGGTTCACTCCTGTATTTATGATTTATGCAGTCATCATCTTAGGACAAAAATATCCCACCTACTGCCTAAATGATAATTATGCTTGACCGTAAGTGCTTACAGTAGGTTCACCTTACGGCCGCTCCCGCGCAGTGCGCACCAAAACAAAGCACGACTTTGCGTTCTCTTTTGGTTACCGCGTTCAAGTCAAGTATAATAAGCTGCATTTAACTCTCTGATCCGCTTGAAAAATGGCCGCTACTACCTCCCGCCCTAAAATAAGGCACAGCGGAGGCAAATAATAAAAAAGGCCGGTTTTTCAGCGTTTGCAAGTATACTGAAAACAGATCCATTTTGAGGCAGACTCAAAATTCACTTCATGGTAAACAGACAGCCGATAATGATTAAGCTTGAACACATAAACAAATTCTTTGGGGATCTGCACGTACTTAAGGACGTGAACCTGCACGTAAAGGAAGGCGAAAAGATGGTGATTGTCGGGCCGTCAGGCTCCGGTAAGTCCACCACCGTACGCTGCATGAATTACCTGGAGGTACCGACCTCAGGCAAGGTGATCATCGACGGCGAAGAAATGAACGCCCGCAATCACATCAAATTAGTACGCCGCACCACTTCCATGGTGTTTCAGCAGTTCAATCTGTATCCGCATCTTGATGTAATGCGCAATCTGACCTTAGCCCCGATTAAGTTGCATGGGGTCAGCCCCAAGGAGGCTGAGGAAACTGCCAGACATTACCTCAACGTAGTGGGACTTGCCGACAAGGCTCATGTTTATCCCACCACCCTGTCAGGCGGACAGCAGCAGCGCATCGCCATCGCCCGCGCCCTGTGCGCCAAGACCAAGATCATCCTCTTTGATGAACCTACCTCGGCACTTGATCCGGAGACTATTCAGGAAGTGCTGGACGTGATGGTGAAGCTGGCTGAGGAATCCAACATTACCATGGTGATCGTGACCCATGAGATGGGCTTTGCCCGTCAGGTAGCCGATCGCATTGTCTTCATGGAAGACGGCATGATTATTGAAGAGGGCACGCCCGATCATTTCTTTAACAATCCAAGCAATGAGCGCGTGCAGCAATTTTTGGGCAAGATTTTAAGACACTGACAAAAGGAGTCATCAGCATGACTAAGTTATCCGCAAAATTAGGTGCTTTACTTTGCGCCGCGGCCTTTAGCGCTTTTACCGCCAGCTCTGCCTTTGCAGCCGGCGAAATTGATGAGATCAAGGATCGGGGCTACCTCAAGGTCGGCGTCAAGAACGACGTGATCGGCTTTAGCTTCCAAGATCCTTTATCCGGCACCTATAAGGGCATGGAAGTGACCCTGGCCGAAATGATTGCAGACAGCCTGGACGTTGACGTGGAATTTACCTCCGTCACCGCTGCCACCCGTGGTGAGCTGGTGGACTCCGGGGATCTGGACGTATCCATCGCAACCTTCACCATCACCCCGGAGCGCATCAAGCACTGGGACTTCTCTACCGGCTACTATACTGACTATGTTTCAGTTTTAGTTGAGAAATCCAGCAACATCAGCACCCTGGCTGATTTAAAGGACAAGAAGGTAGGCGTTTCCTCAGGTTCAACCTCCGCCATGGCTTTAACCAAGGCCATGATTGAAGCGGGCGTCATTGACGGCACTGGCTTTGATGAAAAGACCTTTGATCCGGCTACCTGGACGCAGGGCATATCCTTCCAGCAGTATGACAATTACCCGACCATTTCCACTGCCTTAAGCGCCGGCGAAGTGCAGGCCTTCTGTGTGGATAAGTCCATCCTTAACATCTATCAGACCAAGAACCGCACCTTCGTGAGCGATGCCAAGTTCTCCCCGCAGGAGTACGGCACCTGCACCAAGAAGGGATCTGATTTAAGTGCCTATATCGACAATCTGATCAAGACCTGGAAGTCTGACGGCACCCTGGATCAACTGATTAAAGAAAACAACCTGAACTAAGCGCATAAGTGCGCCCTGGGCAGAAGGCCGGGCCTTCTGCCCTTTATTTGCTTGCAAGGCAGGAAGCTCCTGCCTCCTTTCATTTGCTTTGGAAAAAACATGGCAACACTGGTTTCTCTGGAAGCCTGGCTTAAGGTCTGGACCTACAAATCCACCTTCCTGCTGGGCTTTCTTACCACGCTGGAAACAGCACTGTTTGCGGTGCTGCTCTCGCTGTGCCTCGGACTGTTGTTCGGCCTGATGTCCACCAGCGGTAAAACCGCGCTACAGGCAGTGGCACGCGTCTATGTGGAGTTCATTCAGAACACCCCGCTTTTGCTGCAGATCTGCTTTTTATATTATGCGATGTCCTTTTCAGGCCACAGCCTGAGCATCATCGCCTCCGGCATCATCTCCATCGGGGTCTATCATGGTGCCTACATGTCCGAGGTGATCCGGGCCGGCATTCAGTCCATCCCGCGTGGACAGTTTGAAGCTGCGCACTCACAGGGCTTTAGCTACCTTGCCACCATGTACTACATCATCCTGCCGCAGAGCATCAAGATCATTCTGCCGCCCATGGTCAATCAGGTAGTCAATCTGATAAAGAACACTTCCTGCCTCTATATCATCGGCGGATCGGATCTGATTTCCATCACCTACAGTTTCGTCACCGGAGCTAATACCGGCGGTGCCCACGGGCCGGCCTACCTGGTAAGCGGCGTGATGTTCTTTATCATCTGCTTCCCGCTGTCCATGCTAGCCAGTACCTGGGAGAACAACCTGAAGAAGCGTGAGCGCCTGACCTTTAAGAAAGAGCCTGCGGTAAAAGCGGAGGATTTATCATGATGGAAGAATGGTCTGCCAGCCTTGGCATGCTGCAAAGCTCCGCTATTTTGCTCTATATCCTGAAGGGCACTTTATTTACCGTCATCATTTCTGCCATTGCAGTTATTCTGGGCGTGATCCTAGGATCCGTGCTGGCTTTAGTGCGCAATTACTGCCACAGTCCGCGCTACCGGATCTTCCGCTATGCGGCGGTAGCCTATATTGAGATTTTCCGTAACACTCCGCTCTTGCTGTGGATTTTCATCTGTGTGGTATTCTGCCCAGTGCCCGATATCTTCGCCCACCGCATGTTTGGCCTTACCACCGTGGAAACCACCCTGCTGTTCAAGGCCTCCATTGCCCTCATCCTGTTCACTTCCTCGGTGATTGCCGAGATCGTGCGCGGCGGCCTGAACTCCGTGGCGGCAGGACAGTTTGAAGCGGCAGCCTCACAGGGCTTCAACACGGTGCAGACCATGGTCTACATCATCCTGCCCCAGGCTTTTCGCAATGTAGTGCCAACCCTGCTCAGCCAGATCATCACCACCATCAAGGACTCCTCATACCTGGCCAACGTTGCCACCATTGAGCTGATGTCACGCGTGCGCCAAATCCTGAGCACCGCCAATATCTACAACGGTACTGGCAATATCAATGTCTCGGACGTGTTTGTGCTCTACGGCTGCGCCGCTGCGATATACTTCATCATTAATTTTGCCCTGTCCCTGGTGGTACGGCATATCAATGCCCGCCGCAAGGCGGCTGCATCAGCTTACCGCACGGCCAAAGCCTGAGGTTTCTGCATAAGGATAATAAGATGAGCCACTATGTAATTACCATTTCCCGGCAATTTGCCAGCATGGGCCGCACCATTGCCAAAGAGATGTCCAAGCGTCTTAATATCAACTTCATGGATCGCGATATTGTCGCCGAAACTGCCAAGCGCATGGGCATGTCGCTGCAGAGCGTGAGCAATCATGACGAAACCATCCCCAAGGGCAATTTCTTCATGCGCCACTCCTATCTGTTCCACCTCGATGTGTACAACATCAACCGTGAGATCTTTGAGGTACAAAAGAGCGTGATCCGCGACTTTGCCTCCCAGAACTCCTGCATCATCGTCGGGCGCTGTGCTGACAGCATCCTGGCGGACATGGACAATGTACTCAATATCTACGTTTATGCCCCCTTTGAAAAGCGCCTTGATAACTGCATCAATCAGCTGATGATGGATCCGCGTACCGCCGCTGATACCATCAGGCGCGTGGATAAGGCACGCGAGGAATACCGCCAGGCCTGTGAGCCTGAAGCTATATCCGATTTGACCTACCGCCACATTCTGATTGACAGCAGCAAATTCACCATTCCTGACTGCGCTGACATTCTGTGTGAATGTGCCCGCCGCTCCTTAAAAATGGACTGAAGACCAGATCTGCCAGCAGGCAGACTGCAGCTTGCATCCTTACCCGCCCGCACCCTTGCGGGCGGCACTTTTTCTTTCCCTCAAAACAGATGAGGAATGGCTTTTAACTAATGCCGCGTAATTCCCCTTGCGTGAGCCGTGATGGAATCGATCTTGTAGTCATAACCGTTGGCGGTAGTGAGGGAGTCATCATTCATCCAGGTAAAGGTGTAGCGGGCATACGGGGTTAAGCTCATGCCGTCTGCGACGTCGAACTGATAGCCCAGACCTAAATGAGCACCTATGTAGGTATGATCGGCATCGTAATCGGCCTTTTCACCACTGTTTGAGCCGTCAAATTCGGTTTCGCTTCTGCCGCCGCGCAGCGACCCGTCAAGGAAGAAGCCGCCTGCGAAATGATAGCGGGCTGCAGCCCCCTAAAGCAGCCCTAACACTTATCCGGCAGAGTCATTGCGCTAGCCCCATCTGCACAGGCATAATGCGTGATCTGCCTCTCCCGCTCCCAGAATACCAGTGCTATGCGCCACAGCCTGTCTGCACTGTGTGCGGTCTTACCGTAGAGGCGCTGCTGCATCTGCTGCACCGCCTTAAGCAGCTCCCGATCACACACTGATGCGCTGCCCTCCCGTGGCACAAACTTGCACTCAATGACCACAGTAATGCCCGCAACGGTAAATACCAAATCAGGCCTTCCCCCACCTTCATGGCGGTTGGGCTGCACCTGTACATTAAGTTCATTTTCCACAAAAACCTGGATAAATGCTGAAAATGCTGCCTCGCTGCCCACCGGATCCCCGTCATATGCCAGCTTGTTGAAGAGCAGATTGAGTTTTTCCACAAAGGAAGCCAGCTCCTGGTTTTGGACAGCACTCAAAAATTGGGGCTGCAATTTTCTGTAATTACTTCCTATTTCAGGGTGCAGGCGTTTGAGCGCAGTACTAAGCAGGGAAATAAAGGCGTATTCCAATTCATAATTTGGCAGGCGTAAGCTGACCCAGGGCAGGGCAAATCCATCCTTAACGTAAGGCTCAGCCAGTGTCAGGAAGCCTGATTGAAACAGCAGTACAGCTGGGTTCATGTCGTCCAGAGAAGCTGGATTCAGGAAGCTTTTGCTAGCAACCTCAATTTTATTGCTCTCCAGGGTTGCCAATATCTGCTGATAATGATCAAGTGACAGGGCTTTTCTGATTAGAAAGGGCAGGCCAGCATTGTCATACCAATAGGTCCTGAGATCAAAACCAGGGTTATGAAAAAAACTTAACACTGACCAGGTGGAAAACACCTTACTGTCACCTTTTTCAGAAAAACAATAACCGTCATACCACCTGGCCATCAAATCTATCACCCGCTCTCGATCGCTGGCTGTCACTGTTGCAGCAGGCAACTTAAACCAGGTCTGTGCCGCAGCTGTAAGATAATCGCAGAAATATGTTTGCAGCTCTGCACGGGTATAACCACAGGCCGTACCAAATTCACTTGCCTGTGACAGATCAAGAATGGAATTGCCCTCCGTAAACAGATAACTGTCCTTATAACGGGTAATTCCTGTAACAAACGACAGCCTTAATTTACGGGTATTGGTTTTTATGAAAATAAATATCCCGCTGATAATACTGCTTATTCTGTTTAATTCCGTTTTATCGTGCTCATCCCAGAAATAAGCTAACGGTGCATCATATTCATCTACCAGCAACACCATCTGATGCGGCAGCAGCTCCAATAAAATCTCCAGCAGCTCATGGAATTTTTCCCCGGCCTCCCGCTTCAGTTCAATGTTACAGGATTTGGCGTAACGGATAAGGTAGCGGCACAAGCAATTCTCAAAATCCTCAGCATCCTTGCTTTGAGCCACAATTTTTAAAAGATCCAGACGCAGCACATGATAAGTGCCTTCATCCTGCCAGAGCCTTTCGATCGCTAACCCCTTAAAAAAGGAATCATGGCCAGCATAGGGTTTCACCCCATGCAAAAACAATTCCTCCAGGGTGGAGAGCAAAGTACTTTTACCAAAGCGCCGCGGCCGGGACAGGAATTTTGGACTGCGGCTGCGCGCAATGGCATAAACAAAACTGGTCTTATCCACATACAGCAGCTGATTTTCCCTGATTTCAGCAAAACTCTGCGCTGACAGTGGCAACTTCGCAGCTAAACTACCGTAGTTTTGCATCAGACCCCCTTGCTCTCACCCCAAAGCGTTGTTGCTGGTTGAGTAATTGTAACAAATCGATTACAGCACCCTGCCACTATATAGTCCGGCATTTTTCTGGAATGCCCGAAGCTAACCAGAAATAAATAGAATATTTACGCAGGCTCCCTGAACACAGCAAACGGCAAATGCAGGATCTATAGCCAGCAAATACCCGGGTATAGCTACAGCCAACAAGCTGCATAGCTAACATAATCTATGTACAACTATCCTGCTACAGGATTAATGCTACCTGCAACTTACCTTGGCAGGGATAAGGACGAAAGCAGGGCCAGACTGCGCTCCCGGCTCTGAGCCTGAGGACTGCCGGCAGGCAGGACGCTGCTGCCGGCAATTGCCGTAACCGCAGATGCTTACAGAAAACATCGCACCTTATTATCCTAAAAGCAAATTCCTTAACCGAAGCGGCCTTGCTGAGATGTTAGCCGGATTTTATGCAAGGTCTTTGACAAAAATTATCAGCATCTGTTGTTCATTAGTTGATACAGATCCAGTTATTGCCATTTACAAATGCTCTATTATTAAAGCGAGCTCTTTTATGAACCGTGATTTATCCGACGCTAAGTTGGATTAAGGATGTTACTATGCAATTGACAATTCAGGGTATCGGCATCAAAGTCACAGACGCTTTGAATGATTTTGTTAATGACAAATTCAAGAAGCTCGACCGCAAGGCAGATCTGATTAACGCCATTTCTGTCACCTTAACTGTGGATAAACTGGTTCACATTGCAAAAGCAGACATTGATGTTAAGGGCAATAGCCTGCACGCAGAGGCGCAGAGCGAAGATATGTATTCAGCCGTTGACGCCTTGATTGACAAGGTCGATCGCCAGATCGTAAAGCACAAGGAAAAGGTAAAGCAGGATTAAGGAAATTGCTTTACAATAACCCTGCTCCGGCAGGGTTTTTAGTTTATGTACTCAGATTTTAAGATCTTACCGCCTACCATCATTCTCGCGCCCTTAGTGTGCTTCAGCAAGAAAAGACTGTTTGAAGAACTGGGCGAATGCGCCGGCAGTGCGCTGCAGCGCTCCACTTATGACATCATTCAGGCGCTCAATGAAAGGGAATGGGCAGGTTCGACGGTGATAGCCGATGGCGTAGCCATACCGCATGCCAAGATCAGCGGAGCATTGCCTGCACTGGCCATCCTCTGCTTGCTGGACAAAAAGATCCCCTTTAATACCATTGACAGCGATCCGGTAACCGTAGACATTGCCTTCTCCTTTTATTTTTCCCCTGAATCCAATATTGAGGATCTGCAGCTGATGCTGTCACATTTATGTGAGATTTTTGACAGCAGCGAGCTGCGCGCCAGCTTGCGCCGCTCCCATCATGACGAAGGTAAGATCCTGCAAATCCTGCATAAAATTGACTACCTGCTGCTAAAGAAGCTGAGACTGGATCAGGTTCCGGATGAGAGTGCAGCCACTACCGTCCCTGCTGCGGAGAAGGAGTCAGATGAAAAATAACAATTCCATTAAGCTCACCATCATTTCAGGACGTTCTGGTTCCGGCAAGACCGTGGCCCTGCGGGTACTGGAAGATTTAGGCTATTACTGTATCGACAATTTGCCGGTCATGTTCCTGCCCCAGTTGGTGGCGACTGCCCCGGATCGCTATCCCAAGCTGGCTGTCTCTATCGATATCCGCAACAAACCTGACAATATGCAGTCGCTGGAGGAGTTCTATCAGAACCTCAAGAACGATCCGCGCATCAGCAGCACCCTGATCTTTATTGACGCCGATGATGCGGTGCTGGTCAAACGTTATTCCGAGACCCGCCGCCTGCACCCGCTGTCACGCCGCCAGCTTTCACTCGATGAGGCCATTGTGCTGGAAACAGAGCTGTTGTCAGACATTGCCTCCATGGCTGATCTGCGTATCGATACCTCCAACCTGAGCGTACATGATCTTGCAAATGAGATCACCACCTTAATGTCCGGCCGACCAGAGCGCAGCCTGGTGCTGGTCTTTGAATCCTTTGGCTTTAAAAACGGCATCGCCAAGGATGCCGACTTTGTCTTTGACGCCCGCTTTTTACCCAACCCTTTCTGGGAAAAGGAACTGCGCAACATCAGCGGACTGACCGCCCCGGTAAAGGCTTTCTTTGCCAAGTACCCGCAGGTTGATCGTTATATCGCTCAGATAGATTCCCTACTGCTAGACAACCTGCCTGACATCGAAAAGAGCTGCCGCAGCTACCTTACTGTGGCGATCGGCTGTACCGGAGGCTTTCACCGCAGCGTGTTCATCGCGCAAATCCTATATGAAAGGTTCACCGCCCGCGGCTATCTGACCCAGATCCGTCACCGCGCCCTGGAAAAAGGGAAAAGCTAAAGCAGACCCGAGACCATCCCGGAAAAGCCCGGATACAGAAAGAACTGGGCTGCAGCTGCGTCGGCAGCCAAGATAGAAAAGCGCTGCCTGACGCTTTGTGCCAAAAACATCCGGCAGCGCTTGACTATCCGGGAAGAAAAAAGGGAAAACCCGGATATCCTGCGAGGGATACGGCTTAGACCGCTCTCTGATTAGTTAGCCTGTGGCCAGGCATTGCGCACGTCCAGGCGCACATCCACATCTGCCACAATTACGATGCTCTGATCTTTGGCGATATGACTCCAGTTCTGATCTTCATCCAGCTTTACCGTGATCACATCGCCATTATCATCGGTGAACTCGAACTTATCCTCCTGCAAAAAATTGGTCAGTTTACCTGAAAGCTGCACCAGCATGTCGTCCTGAGGCTTGGCCAGAATCTGCTTTACCGTGACGCTCTGCGGCTTCAGACCATAATCAAAGCCGGCAGGCCCGCTGCCTGCATGACTGTCCTCGGCCAGGGCGCTGCCAGATAAGGCAATAAAAGATGCTGCAGTCAAGGTAGCTGCGGTTTGTAATGTCTTCATCATTAAGTCCTTTGTTTGTTTTCTGTTACCTTTTCTTAATTAAAATGCCGGATAACAAGACCTTGTCTGTCCGGATGGCCTTAAATTAGGTCCTGCTGCCTTAGCCTTGACTTAGCAAGCCTCCCCGGCGGACAAAGCGAGATGTCAAGCGGAAAAAACAAATCCATAACCAAGGGTTATAAAAACCTATGCCTATTTAGTATTTTCCGCCCCGCCCGGCCGGACCCTATAATCAGGAAAACGGAGCAGCGCAGTACCCCCACTGCGCACATGTAAATAAGGAACATGGCTGAAAGCGTCATGACAGCCAGAAAACTGAGAGAAACATTTATGAGCACAAAACAGACAGTTACCTTAAATAATGGGGTGCAAATGCCACTTGCAGGCTTCGGGGTGTTCCAGGTTGATCCCAAAAGTTGTGAGGGCACCGTCAGTGCCGCCCTTGCATCCGGCTACCGCCTGCTGGATACAGCATCAAGCTATCAGAACGAGGAGGCAGTCGGTGCAGCCATTGCTGCCTCCGGGATCCCACGCTCTGAGCTCTTTGTCACCACCAAGGCCTTTGTGCATCAGATGGGCTATGAAAAAACCAAGGCGGCCTTCTATGAAAGCCTGAGCAAACTTAAACTTGACTACCTTGATCTCTACCTTATCCATATGCCCTTTGGCGATTATTATGGGTCCTGGCGGGCACTGGAGGAGCTGTATCAGCAGGGGCTGATCCGAGCCATAGGCGTCAGTAATTTTCTGCCTGATCGCATCATCGATCTGTGTGCCAATGCCACTGTGATCCCGGCAGTCAATCAAATTGAGATCCACCCTTTCTATCAACGGCAGGACGAACTTGAGCTACTGCGCTCCTACGGCATCTGTGCGCAGGCCTGGGCTCCCTTTGCCGAGGGCATGAACCATGTGTTCATAAATCCTGTTTTAAGCAAAATTGCGGCACGTCTGGGCAAGAGCGTGGCTCAGGTGATCCTGCGCTGGGATCTGCAGCGTGGGGTTGCGGTGATCTCCAAGACCGTACGTCCTGAGAGGATGGCAGAAAATCAGGCCTTATGGGATTTTGAGTTAAGTGCCGAGGACATGGCTGCCATTGCGACCCTGGATTTGGGCAGGCCGCAAATGCTCGATCCGCGTAAACCCTCCGAGGTGCGCCGTATTTACGACTATATGAAAAACCCGGTTCTCACCAGCTTAAGCTAGAACAGCACTAGTGGAGGAAATTGCTGATGTTCCATAAGATCCGCAGCACCCTTGCTGCAGGCTTTATCGGTGCCACTGTCCTGTGTTCCGGCGTGGCCGGCGCTACGACCACTGATCCTGAGCCCAGCAAGGTTCGTCTGTTTGACTTTGTAAGCCGCACCGTCACCCTCAACAGTGGTTACAGCATGCCCCTAAACGGCCTTGGTACCTATAGCCTCAAGGACGACGTTTGCATTAACTCAGTCAGCGCTGCACTTAACAGTGGAGTCAGGCTCTTTGATACCGCCCATATCTACGGCAATGAGCGTGAGGTGGGACAGGCCATCCGTGATTCCGGGGTACCGCGTTCTGAGGTATTCGTGATCACCAAGCTCTACCCCCATCAATACTCACAGCCCGAGCAGGCCATCGATGAGGCCCTTGCTGCCTTGCAGCTTGACTATATCGATCTGCTGCTGCTCCATCATCCGGGCAAGGACGATGTCAAGGCCTATCTGGCCATGGAAAAAGCAGTGGCTGCCGGCAAGGTACGCTCCATCGGTCTGTCCAACTGGTATGTCAGGGAACTTCAGGACTTTCTGCCACAAGTAAGCATCACGCCGGCGCTGGTACAAAATGAGATCCATCCTTATTATCAGGAAAATGAGGTGATCCCCTTTGTGCAGAACCTGGGGATAGTGATGCAAGGATGGTACCCCTTGGGCGGCCGGGGCTGGACTGCCGCCTTGCTAAACGATCCGGTGATCACTGCCATTGCAAAGGCTCATGGCAAGAGTGCCGCTCAGGTGATCCTGCGCTGGAATTTGCAAAAGGGAGTTGTAGTGATCCCGGGATCCTCCAATCCGGCACATATTAAGGAAAATACAGAGCTCTATGACTTTACCCTGAGTGCTGAGGAAATGGCGCGCATCAATGCCCTTGATCGCGGGGAAAAACACGACTGGTACTAAACTGCAGCCCGGAGCCTGGCTGTAAGAATACCAGGCTCCGGGAGCTCTCAATTTTTTCTTAAACTTTACTCAAATTTAATTGATAGACTTTATAAATTGTTGTGTTTATCACATATCTACTAATTACATCAAAATTATTTGAGTAAATACGCTATACTGTATCCATCCAGGTTTAATCTGTTTTATAGGAGCTAAATGATGCAGGAAGCAATAGTTTCAGATAAAGTCCCCGCCGCTGTCGGTCCTTACAGTGCCGCCATCAGAGCCGGAAACACCCTCTATATCTCCGGACAGTTGCCCATTGATGCCGCTACCGGCAAGATGCCCGAAGGCATTGCCGCCCAGACCAAGCAAAGCCTTGAGAATATCAGGGCTCTGCTGGAGGCTGCCGGATCTTCACTGTCCAAAGTGGTCAAGACCACCGTGCTTCTGCACGACATCAGCGACTTTGCTGCCATGAACGAAGTTTATCAGGGTATGTTCTCCGCCCCTTTCCCGGCCCGATCAGCCTTTGCCGTACGCGATCTGCCCAAGGGTGCCTTGGTTGAAATTGAGTGCATCGCCCTGCTGTAAGCATGGATTTCCCTTGAACCTAAGGCTAAGGCCACAAGTCTGCTTTTAGGTTTTGCTCTGTTTGGCGCTTAGGCATAAGCGCCTTTTTTATCCACGGTTCCCGCCCTCATGCGATCCATCCACGCGCAGACGGCGCAGATGCATATAAATGGTATCGCGGGTAATATTGAGGGCATGGGCAGCCTCCTCCACTGAATTGCGGAAGCGAAACAGTCCGGCTGCATACAGGCGCTCGACAATCTCACCGTTTTTCTTGCGCAGCGGGATGGAATCATCCGCCATGATCTCTGCTTTAATTTTATCTGCAGTGGATTTAATCAGATCCGGAAGATCCCGGGCAAAGAACTCAGCTGGCTCCTCGGGGCTGTCCACGGAGGGCGCCATGATGCGCAGGGCATCAAAGAACTGGCGCAACGGCATGTCCAGATCAAGGTTCATGCATAAAAGCCCAATCGGCTGCCCGGCCGGATTACGGATCACGGCTGTACCCGAGCGCATGCTGTGCCCGCTGCGGCTTTGGGTACCGTAAGGCCCGTACACATCATTTGCCCGATCCTGCTCTGCCTTGGAGAGCACCGTCAGGGCAGTATTGGTGACCGGGGAGCCGACGCCCCTTCCGTTTTTAGCGCCATTGTGGATGGCGATAACGCTTTGGTGCAGATCCTTGAGCGAGTGCAGCACCACCTCGCAGTTATCACCGAGCATTCGGCCTAGCAGTTCAACTATCTTGCCGTACTCCCGCAAAATTGCCTCATCTGCCGAAGTAAGGGCATAAGCTGCGTCCATTACCGGCGCAGCTGCATTTTCATTTAGCATCACAGGGTTCTACTTGCTGTTACAGCGCAATAATTCAGTCTTAGCAGGGAAAAAAGATCCGGATAAAAATCCGGATCTGTATTGTAAACCACTTTTATTAAGCTTTTGTTAACCAGACTCAGGCAGCTGCTGCCTTCGAGCGGCGGATGCGACGGGCGAGCACAGTTGCGCATAAGAAGCCTGCAAACAGGAAGGCTGCCATGCAATAGAACACATAATTGTAACCTGCAAGGCCCGGATGATTATCAATAAAGGAGCCGTACAGGGCATAGGCAAACATTGAGGGCATGTAGCCTACGATGCAACCTACCGTCATGGCAGAACCGGCATATTCACGCGGAGTGCCGATTTCATCCATCGGGGCAAAAAAATGGCGCGCTGTGAGAAAATAATGGCACCAAAGCCTAAGGTGGCAGCCATGCCCAGATACACATTGCCGATATTCTCATGCGGCAGCTGAATGAAGAGCAGCATGGCGATACAGGCAATCAGGAAAGTCCACTTCAGGTAGATAAGCGGTGATTTGGCCACTTTGTCAGCCAAAAGTCCGCCCACCGGGCCGCCCACCATCTTCAGGCCATACTGATTGATGATGCCGTAGGCACCCACTAAGACTGCAGGCAGGGCATAGGAATTACAGCTAAGACTCTTTAACTAATGCCGCGTAATTCCCCTTGCGTGAGCCTGGGGATGAAAGCGGCTGGTGTCGCACATTTTGGTCATGTACAAAACTCTCTAAGAATTCAGGAACGGGCTTTTTTGCTCCGACCTGATGGGGGCATTGTGGACATGCCCGTAAGTGCCCAGTAATGGGTGCTTACTAAAAGCGAGGCACCGTCTTCACGAAACCTCGCACGTAAGTGCGTAGGTAGTTCATTTTGCAATTACTGTACAGTTATATGTCAGGTATTGAGCTTACAACTGGGCAAAACTGATGAGCAAAGCTAAACCCACGGTACAGCTATTTTTCTATGGCGGATTCATCTGAGTGACGAAACTCACACTTACCGCCATGGTTAAAATTAACATTCAGATCCGGCTGTTACGCCGGGTTCTGTTCTTTAAAAATCCGTATTAACAATGTGATTCCCGCCCAG
>CALXOT010000027.1 GCA_944390085.1 uncultured Succinivibrionaceae bacterium | reverse complement strand
ATAAAAAAACCATATCCACCTGCTGCGCAGCTTCCGTTATATTTTCAATACTGAGTCCCTGCAGGATCAAATTGCTGCGTCCATAGAGATCGCCATACAGACTGTTAAGATATCGGTCCTTGTCCTGACTTGCAGCGGATACATAGACCGCAGTAAGTTCAATAGAGGGGTGTCTTAACAGAATAGAGGCTAATTCATGTCCGGCGTAGCCTGAGGCGCCGACTACGGCAGCTTTCAGCATAAGTTGTGTCCGTGTGTGTTTTACCTTAATCAAAAAACAATAAGCAAAGCAGCTTAGATCAGGCTTTGCTGCACAATAAAAAAAGCAAATTAGCACAAACTGCAGAACTATGGCGTAAATTGCATCATGGCACTTTTTTTGTGCAAGGTGCCCGCAAGTTTACGGTGAAAGGGTTTTGGGGCATTATATGCGGCAATATGGTAAGCACAGTAGATTTACAGCCGGAGGTGAGTGATGCAATGCACAGACTTGGAGCAAACATTAGGATTTTTGCAGCGCCTGATTGCCTGTGACAGCAAAAGTTCTGATCTTAAATCAGAAGATCGGAGCAATAAGGCTTTAATCCTGTTTGTAAAGTCTGTACTGGAGGGCTGTGGTTACTGTTGCAGCGTAACGGAAGTGGTAGCAGGTAAATATAATTTGTATGCCTGCCTTGAGCCCAAACTGCCCTGCGCTTTGCTTTTGTCCGGTCACAGCGACACCGTTCCTGCCAGCAAAGAGCTCTGGCACAGTGATCCTTTGGTTTTAACTTCACGTAATGGAAGGCTCCATGGCCTTGGCTGCAGCGACATGAAAGGCGCGCTGGCTTGCTTTTTAAGTACGGCCTGCAGTCAGGCCTTGCTCTACAAAAAAAGCCCGGAAAGCTTTGCCGGGTCCCTTGATCTGCTGTTTACCTGCGATGAGGAAACATCAATGGCAGGGGCTCGGGCTTTTGCTGAACACAGCAAGAGGGTAGCCGCTTTGTGCCTGGTGGGAGAACCTACAGCAGGACAACCTATCATTGCGCATAAAGGTTATGCTGCGCGCATCTTGCAGGTGCGAGGGCGCAGCGGCCATTCTTCTGATCCTGCTTCCGGGCTTAATGCCATTTACGGCATGGCTCAGGCAGTGTGCACCTTAAATTCCCTGGCTCATAATTTTGCCAGGCGATCAGCTGCCGGGGGATGGAGCATCCCTTATACCACCTTAAACTGTGGCATGGTGGAAGGTGGCAATTGCATCAATCAGATTTGTGACAGAGCACAGCTCTCATTTGAAATCCGTCCGCTTGAAGCGCTGTTGCCTCAAGAAATAGATGGCTTGGTTTTAAATGCTTTGTCAAGTATTAAAGAACAGGGCTTTGATTTAAAGCTTAGCACTCCTTATGCGGATATCCCTTGCCTTGAACAAGAGGAAAGTGCGTTATTAAAGCAGGTGGCAGGGCTTTGTGGTAAACCTTGTCTTAAGGTTAATTATTGTACAGAAGCCAGTTTGCTTAAACAGGTGTGCTCGCAGGTGGCAGTGCTGGGCCCAGGTGATATTGCCAGAGCCCATCAGGCAGATGAATATATCCTGCCTGCAGAGCTTGCTGAATACAACGTGCTTTTAGGGCAGATCTGTGCGCTGCAATTAAGAAATAACGCCGCTTAACTGCAGGCCAGAGCGCTAGGATCATCTGATGTGCCGTATCTCATTACCTGGAGTGATATTACTCGCGCTGCTGTTCCTGCATGTAAGTTTTATCAAAGGTCTCAAGATCTATGGGTTTGTTAAAGTAAAAGCCTTGCGCTAAGTTGCAGTTCAGTGAAGAGAGAAATTCCACATCTGCGGCTGATTCAACGCCTTCAACTACGGTCTTGACCTTAAATTGCTGCGCTAAGTTCATTAGGTGACGCAGAATAATCTTATTCTTTTCCTTCTTGGCAGCATCTGGCTCCAGCAGGAATTCCTTGTCAAATTTGATCTCATCTACTTCAAGCGAAGAAAGCATGTTAAGGGAGGAATAGCCGGCGCCAAAATCATCCATGGAGATGGACAGACCGATGGAACGTAATTTTTTCATATAATCATTAAGCTCCACCACATCCTGTGCCACAATGCTTTCCAGAATTTCGATGATGATGCAGTGTGACGGTACCTGATAGCGTTGGAGCAGGGACTGTACACTCTCAATGTAGTTTGGACGGAATAATAGCAGCTTGCTTTGATTTACTGAGATTGGAATTGGTTCCTTGCCTTCATCAAGCCATTTTCTTATCTGCTTGCAGACCTGTTCAAAAATATACAAATCAAGTTCTGCACAAAAACCATTATTTTCAAACAGTGGGATAAAAGCTCCGGGGAAAATCATGCTGCCGTCAGGCTTTTGCCAACGAACCAAAGCCTCTGCGGCACTGATCCTCCGGCTTTTCAAATCTATTTTAGGCTGCAGGTATAGCTTGAACTCACCGTGTTCTAAAGCCGGTCGCATGTCAATTTCCAGCTGCTTGATGTTAAGCTCACTTTGATAGCTGTTTTCGTCGTAAAAGCGCACCACGTGGGTATAGCTCTTTGTGATTTGTCCCAATACGAAGTCAGCTTTGCGAGTCAGGGTTTTTTCATTTTCAGCAGTTCCTGAAATTACTACGCCTGCCTGAAAGGTTACCGGGAACAGAGAGAAGGTTCGCTCAAAAATAGCTGCAATTTCTTGGAAAAACTTTTGTAAGTGTGCGGTTATCTGTTCATGATCTGTAGTATTGAGCAGAATATAGAAGCGATCATCCTGTGACCGGCAGAATTGCACCAGGCTTTCCATTCCCTGTATGCCTTCACTGATAAGCTTAATCAGAGCGTTGACATGGCTCTGTCCCAGGTAGTCGGTGATAAAGGTAAAATCACGCAGACCAAGGGAAATCAGGCTGTAACGTTCAGAATTGCCATGACATAATTTTTTATGCAGTTCAAGGCTGAATTTACGGGAATTGTAGCTTTCAGTAAGAGGATCATAAAAGGCTACAGCCAGCTGCTGCAGGTAACTGCGCCGGATGATGAAAAAAGCAGCACCACCTGAAAGTACGATGATGACCAGGATGGTCATTAGGATATAGACTAAAGTACGCAAAGAGGCATAGACCGGCGCAGCCTCAGCTACTGTATGATCTATATAAGCAGTAAACCAGCCCTGATAATCCATGGGGATTAGGTTCATGGTGTAATCGCTGTTCTGATAGCTAAAATGCGTGGTGTAGTCTTTACCCGTAGTAAGTGCGTTATCAATCTCCTTAATGATGGAAGGACTCAGGCCGCGGATAGATTTAATATTGTCAAGATGAGTGATGTCAAAGATATTATTGTTATTAGCCATCACAAAGCCGTTTTTGTTGACCAAAAACAGATTCACGTTGGGCATGTGAAAATTAAGCTGGCTTAAAAGGGCATCAAAGGAGTTCAGGTTTTTAGTTGCAGAAATGGCAGCTACCGGCTGACCATTGCTGTCAAGCACCGGGGCGGCGTAAGCAATACTGGACTGATTTAAGCGATCATCAAAAAAGGGCTCAGAGATGGCACTTTGTCCGTTCCAGGCAGAGATCACTACTTTTTGGATCTCTGGGTACATATTATTGAAATGCGAGAAGATCCGGGTGCCAGATAGTGATACCTGGGAGTTGCCACCATCAGTATCCCAAAATCCTATCAGATCAAACTGACTGTCAGTTTGGCTGCTGCGTACATTACGTTTGCTCAAATCCTTCTCAGAGTGAATGAATTGGGTGAGGGTGTTTAAGGTATTCATATCGCCGGTGCTTTGTTTTTTCACAGCCAGCGCAAATTCGTAATTGTAGGCCTGCACCTGTGCCCGGTAAGAACTGTCAAAGACCCGTTGCGTCATGTGGGTGGTAGCTAGCACGAAAGCAAGCAGAATAGCAGCAGCTGCCAGTGCAGACAGCGTCATTAGGCGAATGTGCCGGTGGATCTCAGTTTCGCTTAGATAGCTTTTGATCTGCATGATTCTAATATGGCTCAAAAGTGTTCATATCAAAAATTATAACAAAGCAGCAGGGCAGTGCGGCTTTATGTAATGTATTTTGCTGCTTATAGTGTAATTTTGTACTAAAAATGAATCCTCAGCTGTTTTAAGGCGCAAAAGATGCTGTCATGTGAAGCGGCGGCTTCTCCTGCAAAGTCAGTCAGCAGCTGTTGCAGGCCTTCGATGCTGTGTGAGCTGTCCTGTGCGCACAGGCGGGAGGCATGCTCAAGCAATGTATTTCTGAAAGGTGCACTGTCTGTCCCCTGTAACTCAGTTACCTCAGGGGTGAAAAGCAGTAGGGTATCCCCCTGCACCAGCGTGCCTTTAAACAGAGCAAAGCTGGCCTTGGGATCAAGACCTAAGGCAGGGCTGGCTGTTCCTTTTAGTTCAGTTGCCCCCTGTGGGGTGACACTTATGGCACATCCAGAACCTGCTGCGGCCATTACGAAATTGCCGGTTTTTTCATTGATAATGCCTGTCAGGAAGCGTGCTGCTGGCTGATTGGGATTCGCCACCTCCTGGCACAGGTAGCTGTTTACCGCTGATAAAGCCTGTGCCGGCTGCTGTTTGTTTGCAAGCTCAGATTTTAAGAGTAATGCTGCCTTGGCACTGATTGCCATGGCAGCAAGATCATGTCCTTCAGCCCTGCCTATCAGAAAAGCGATGCTGTCTGCATCAAGGCGTGTTATATCATAGAGGGCACTTTGCTGCTGCAGGCAGGGAGTGACACCGGCGGCTATATCTAAAAACTCAGATAAAGGCAAGCTATGTACAGAAGGCAGTAAATTTAATTGCAAGGTGCGGGCAGCCGCAGCTGTGGCGCGTTGCAACTGTTTTTGCTGCCAGGCTTTAAGATCCTGATTCAGTGTCTGCAGAGTGGTGCTTAAGCTGTTGCCATCTGCTGCAGGAAGTTTACTAAATGTTTCTTTGTCATAGCGCAGCATGCCAGTGCCGTCATGCTGCAATGAGTTTAAGGTGTTTTTTAAAAGAGAGCAGTTCTGCAGGTTTTGCCTCAGGATTTGTTCTGTTTGTTGCAGCTGTTGTGCAGACTGTCTTAAGAACAGGATAAGAATTAACAATGAGCCGAGCCCGGTTATGATTAACGCCGGCAGGGACTGTAAAAATATCGATTTTTTAACAGGTTCGTGGGTAGCTGTAGCTACAGTTGATGCTCCTTCTTTAACCAGGATTTGTCCTGCAGTGAGAGTACAGGGAGCTGCGTTTAAGCGATATGCAGGAACTGTCTGCGCATTTTCCTGCACTTTGCAGTGAAGCTCGAAAGAGGTTCCTTCTGAAGTATTTAAAGAACGGTTAAGCTCTGTCAGGGTGCTTTCAAGCATATTGTCAGTGTGGTTTTGCTGATACTGATAAATGAGCAAAGCAGCACGATCATTGTAACTAAGGCACAGAGCCAGGGCACTGCTCCCTGAGCCGGAAGATTTTAACTGCAGCACCTTGGTTCGGGAATTACTGTTAATGTCAGGATTTACAGCAGGTTTTGCCTTAATTTCATCCTGCATTAGCTGTTGTACATTGCGTCCACTGCTATCCTTTAAGTCAAGCAGGGAGCGGTTGGCGGCAGGGCAGAATATGCTGCCTGAGGCATTGGTGGTGATAATTCCGATCTGAGAGGCAAAAAAGGCGCTGTCCTTACAAAAAGCTCTCAGGCGCTGTTGCCAGGACTCAAAAGAAGACAGTTCATTGAGGCTGTCTGTAATAAGAAAATCAAGTCCGTCCAGGCTTTGCTTTAGTTTTGCCTCCAGTAGCTGTTCTGCAGTGAGAAAGTTATCAGCCAGCTGCTGCAGTATTTTGGTGCTGTACGTCAGCTGCTGTTGTTGTTGCTGTAAAATGCTTTGTGCATTTAGATCAAGAAGATGTCCTGCGGCATGAAGCTGCAAATTTATAATCTGTTCTGATGACAGTAAGCCCCCCTTGGCGTTAGCTGCATCTTTTTCAGTAAGCAGTTGCTCCTGATTTATAAAAAGAAGTACGCTCAAACTGCAGCCAAGGCACAGCAAAGCTGCGCAGATGGCAGTAAAATAAGTCTTTTTCTGCGGCATGATCTGATTTTTCACTGCGTTTTTGTGTGACTTTTGTACTGATTATAGCTGTTTTTATTTGTTTTAAGAAAAGTACTGCGGTTTGAGGCCGCCTTGATAAAAATATGTATAAAGCTTTGCTGTTGCTTCATTTATCAGTTTTTATCGCCGGTTTTACGGGGGTATTTGGACGGGTGATCTCAGTTGATGCGTTTGCCCTGACCTTTTACCGAGTGCTTATAGCAGCAGTATTGCTTTATCTGCTGTTGCGCTGGCGGAGGGTGGCAGTGCAGTTTAAACACTCGGAGCTGCGCTTCTTGTTAATCGGACTGATCCTGTCCTGGCATTGGGTATTCTTTTATGCAAGTATCAAACTTGCCAATATCTCTATTGGGGTGATCTGTCTTTCAGGCATGGCTTTTTTCTGTGCGCTGTTGGAACCCGTGCTGTTGCACCGGCGTTTTCGGGTACGTGAACTGGGCTTTGCTTTAGTTGGTATCAGCGGAATCGCCCTTATTTTTAATTTTGATGCGCGTTTTCGTGCTGGGATTACCTGTGGTATGATCTGCGCGTTGCTAGCTGCCTGTTACGCCATTTTCAATAAGCGCTATGGAGCTAATGCCGCAGTACCTGAGCGGGTTATTTTTTGGGAAATGAGCGGTGGAGTCCTCGGGATATTGATGCTTATGCCGGTTTACCTGGCATTTTATGGTGGCAAAGGCCTTAGTCTCAACCTAAAAGATCTGCTGGCTCTGTGTGCCCTGGCTTCGGTATGCACGGTAGGTCTGTATTTATTGCAAATTGTGGTACTCCGCTATGTGTCTGCCTTTACCATGAATCTGACTTATAATCTTGAGCCCATTTACAGCATAGCTGCAGCGATGCTGCTTTTTTCTGAAAACCGTGAGTTAAATTTTTCATTTTATTGCGGTCTTTGTTTTATCGCCATGTCGGTAATATTACAGACAGCTTCGCTGTTGTGGGAAAGCCGGGCTGTTACATAAACAGCTGTTGTGTCTTGATGTAACAGGAATAACGATGAGCGCTGATCTTTATATAGCCTTTGTTATAAGCTCTTTTTTATTAGCAGCGGTGCCAGGCCCTGACAATATGTTTGTGCTGGCGCAAAGTGCTCTTTTTGGGGCAAAAGCTGGGCTGCTGGTGGTTTGCGGCCTGTGCTTGGGGCTGCTGGTTCAAACAGTTTGCGCAGCCTTGGGGCTTGCTGCCCTGGTGGCTGCGTTACCGCCCTTATTCTGGACCATCAAAATAGCAGGAGCACTGTATCTTTTATATCTGGCTTATCTGGCTGTAAGACATGCCCGGGATCTGTCAGATAAGCCGCAGGTTTCAGCATTAACTAAGGGATCCTTGGTGCGGCGTGGTTTTATTATGAATATCACCAACCCTAAGGTGCAGATTTTCTTTTTGGCTTTTTTCCCGCAGTTCGTGTTGCCAGGGACTGTGGGGGGACAGCTGGCTTTTTATATGATTGTGCTGGGACTTACCTTCATGGTAGCTACTTTGCTAGTATTTGCTGCAGTTGCCCTGGCTGCAGGATATCTGTCTGCAAGATTGCAGGGACAAAGCTTTACCACTGTTTTAAATTACATCAGTGCGCTGCTTTTTACCGTTTTGGCTTTGCTGACTTTGGCAACCTAATCTTAGCTAAAATCTAATCAGGAAACCGGCTCTGACAGTAGCTGTTTGCCAAACAGATTCTGTGCATCTGTAGCCAGACCTATAGTATCGGTGCGCGGCAGCCTGTGACTTAACAAAGACAATAAAGCCGCATCCTTAAGATCAGTGCCTGATTGCGGTGTCCTTTCCTGCGGGGGAATGCTGTTATGATGAAGCATATAGGTCTGTTGGATCAGATCTATGAGCACCATGGTAACGGAAGAATTTTGCTCTCTTGCCATTAATTCGAGCATTTGGTAGCAATTTTCTGGCAACTTAACAGACAGGTTAATGGTCGGCATAAATTGTCCCCAAAGACTTAAATCAATAAAATTCCTTATATAACAATGATGAGAAACAAAATTTTGAGATATTTTATCAAAAACAGATACTTTTAAGCAAAAATACACATAAAAATTTCAGTGTCTGCCGTCACCCCGTAGGCTGAAGACAGGGATGCTTGCCCGGGCTTTCTAATGTTTTTTCCTGCCGCTTGCGCATGAACCGATCCCGGCTTGCGTTTAAATTAATCCTGGGGATTGATAATTCTAAGGCGGGCACTGCCATTTTCATCACATAAACGTGGATAAAGCAGGTTCAGGCATTGTTCCAGCTTTTCATAGAGTTGATAGGGATAATTTAAGATCAAAAGTCCTGAACCACACATGCCATGTTCTTCTCTTTGCGCAGTGGCACGCAGTTCAACCTGCAACAAGGGAGCACGCAAGCGCTTCAAATCCTGGGTCAGGTTTTTGCTGTGATCACGCAGCCTTCCTAATACCGGATACCACAATGCAAAAATGCCGGTATTAAAGCGGGTCAGCCCGGCTTTAACGGCCTTGAGTGCAGCCGTATAGTCACTTTTAAGCTCATAGGATGGATCCATAAACACCAGTCCCCGTTTGATGGGGGGAGGCAGTAAGGCCCCCAGAGCTTCAAAGCCATCACGGCAGTGCAGGCTGATGCGTTCATCCCGTCTGAAATTATGGCTGAGGTCTTCAAACTCGCGGCTGTGCAGTTCCACAAAGGCTAGCTTGTCAAAAGGACGGGTCAAGGTAGCAGCAAAGTAGGGGGAGCCAGGATAGCATCTCAGTGCGGAGGTGTTTAAAACCTGCTGTTGACCATTGGCTTTGGCCAGCACTGAAAAATACTCTGGAACCAGATCGTACAGATCTTTACAGTCAAGTACACGCGCAATGCCGCCCAAGTATTCCTGATGCATGGCGGCAAAACGTCCGTTCAGGGCGTAGATTCCACAAGCTGCATGAGTGTCCAGGTAAAAGTATGGCTTTTCCTTTTCATTGAGCCGGCTTAACAACAGGCATAAGGTGAGGTGCTTGAGCACGTCGGCATGATTGCCTGCGTGAAAGGCGTGGCGATAGCTTAACATGCGTTCTCCTGGGCTTTAACTTTCTGTTCCAGTTCATCCTGACGGGTAAGCCATTCTTCTTCAGTCTGCGTAAGTAAGGCGCTTTGCTGGGCGCGTTCTTTCATCAGATTTTCAAGTTCAGATCCCTTGCTCTGATAAATTGCGCTGTCAGTAAGGATGGCGTCAATTTCAGCCAGACGTTGTTGCAAGGCTTGTGTTTTATGTTCCAGTTTTTCAATTTCAAGTTTTAATGGACGCAGGCTGGCACGAAAAAGAGCCATTTGCCTTTTGTCTTCTTTACTTTTATATGCTTTTACCGATAAAGACGGAGATTGCTGGTGAGTTGCTTTTTCTTTCAGGGAGTTAGCAAAGCGGCGGTGTTTTTCGCTTAAGTATTCTTTGTAATCAGAAAGATCACCGTCAAATTCAGCTACTTTGCCATCATCTATTAACCACAGTTTGTCTGCGATGGCTTCCAGCAGATGACGGTCATGGGATACCAGGATCAAAGCTCCAGGATAAGAGGCCAGTGCCACCGTCAGAGCCTCCCTCATTTCCAGATCAAGATGGTTGGTAGGTTCGTCTAACAGCAGTAAATTAGGCTTTTGAAAAGCGATCATGGCAAGAGCCAAGCGGGCCTGTTCGCCACCTGACAATTGTCCTGCAGGTAACAGAGCTTTGTCACCGGAAAAGGCAAATGAACCTAGGAAGGTGCGTAAATCGCGCTCTGAGGCTTTAGGATCCAGCTGTTGTAAATGAGCCAGTGCGCTTTGCCCCAGGTTTAATGCTTCAAGCTCCTGCTGAGCAAAATAACCGATCCGGATGTCCTTACCGAGAGTAACGGTGCCAGAAAGAGGTGGAAGCAGTCCGGCTAAGGTCTTGATAAAGGTTGACTTGCCTTGGCCGTTGCGCCCGAGCAGGCCGATGCGATCTCCTGCTAACAACTGCAGGTTGATCTGTTGCAGCACCTTGGTCTGCCCGTAGCCTGCGCTGACCTGTTCTAAGGTGGCAATGACAGGCACTGTACGTTCAGGTGTGGGAAAGCTAAAGGAAAAAGGGCTTTCCTCCTGGGTGACTGCAGTAAGTTTGATTCGATCGATGGCCTTTAACATGCTCTGAGCCTGCTTGGCCTTGGTTGCTTTGTAGCGGAAACGATCCACAAAGGCCTGTAGATGGGCAAGGGTGGCTTCTTCTTTGCGCCGTGCCGCTTTTTCGCTTTTGATACGTTCAGCACGCAGGCGTTCATAGGCAGAATAGTTGCCGCGGTAAATAATCAGGCGTTGATTTTCAAAGTGCAGGATGTCACTGCAAAAGCTGTCTAAAAAATCGCGATCATGCGAAATGCACAGCAAGGTTCCCCCATAATTTTTAAGATAGGATTCAAGATACATAATGGTATCCAGATCCAGGTGATTAGTGGGCTCGTCTAAAAGTAACAGGTCTGAGGGAGCTATAAGAGCCTGTGCCAGATTAAGACGCATACGCCAGCCGCCTGAAAATTTCCTGACCGGATATTGCATTTCCTCCTTGGAAAACCCCAAACCATCAAGCAGACTTTCAGCCCGGGCCTTTATAGTCCAGGCTCCGGCAAGTCCCAGTTTATCCTCAAGCAGGGCAATTTGATTGCCATCTCCTGCCGACAGAGCATGTTCACGGGCCTGTTGCAGTGACCGTAACTCTTTATCACCATCAATCACATAATCAAGGGCAGCTTCCTCAAGAGCAGGAGTCTGCTGGGCTACGGTTGAGATTTTAAGCCCACGGGGTACAGCGATGTGTCCAAGCTCCGGTATCAGTTCACCCCGGATCGCTGCAAAAAGCGACGATTTACCGCAGCCATTACGTCCGATAATACCGATTTTATGCTGATCGTGCAGCGCTGCGGTAGCATGTTCAAGCAGTACCAGGCTGCCGCGCATCAAGGTAATATCGCTTAAAGTAATCACTTGGCACCCTCTCTGTCTGTTTCAGGAGGTAACAATTTCTTAAAACTCTGCGTTAAGGTGATACCGTCACTTACGCGCACAAAACGCAAGGTTAGCGCAGCATCGTCACCGATGCGGCGGATACTGGAGACAATCAGGTAGGGAATGTCATTGGCCCTGAGGGTTCTGATGGTAAGTGGCAGGGTGGAGGCGCTGCCGCTGTTTTGGCTTATAGCTTGCTCTACGTTCTGGCGGGTGCTGTCAGAAATTACGGTAAGATAGTTTTGCTGTGCAGCGGTACTGCTGATAATTGAGCTTAAATCACCAATGCAATCTAAATATTCATCCGGAATAATGGTGGGGGCCGCATAGACAAGGCCAGACTCAATCTTAAGCCTTGCTGTCAGGGCTGTTGTGAGGGCAGCAGCCTGCACCTTTGCCTCTTGACCAAGATGCAGATCGCAACTGTTGCCAGAACCAAAACCACTGGCGTAGGTTGGCAACAGCATCCCTACGCTTTCAGGACGATTCGGCTCATCGGTTTGGGGAAAGTCAGCCTGTGGAGTACTGATAGAGCCTATGAAAACCTCTCCTTCACCAGTGGTCTGGGGTGCCTTGAGGGCTGGATGCGGGGTATTGTCCTCCAAGGCTACGTTTTGCGCCCGTTGACCACGGATATTAATGGTAGCAGCATCCGTGAGATCAGAAGATGCTGGTTGGACAGCACTCTGATTTACCGGAGTGTCTGCCATATCTGCCGTATCTTCGGTCAGGATCGGATGGTTATAACCAGCATTTTCAGGTATAGCCTGTACCGCAGGAGGCAAGGGCTCTGCAGTATTGTTTGCTGGTTGGAATAATTCATTTAAAGTACAGCCAGATAAGGAGCACAAGCAGGCTGCAACAGCCAAAGTAGTAAATGAACGCTGCATAATTGCATGTCTCATGGGCAAATGGGCGATAACATTCTGTAATAAAACAGTATTATGGGTTTTAGATTATTAAAACTCAGTGTTTTTCAGGAAATCCCAGTCCGCCTAATTTTCCTCCTGCCAGAAAATGCATGTGGATGTGCGGTACCTCCTGTCCACCGTCAGGGCCACAGTTGATTATCAGGCGGTAACCACTTTGATCTACTTTAAAATCACGCGCCAGCTTGGCGGCAACGGTAAAGAGACGGCCTAAGGCCGGTTCATCAGCCGCAGTCACGTCAGAGACAGAGGGAATGGGCTTGTTGGTCACAATCAGGATATGATGCTCGGCCTTGGGATTGATGTCGGCAAATGCGGAGACCAAATCATCGTGATAAATCAGGGTGGAGGGAATGGTTCCGTTGATGATTTTGCTAAAAATAGTTTCTTCAGTCATGATTGAAATCCTTAAACTTGACGGCTCGCGCTCTTTTGCAAGAGTGTGATCCGATCTACAATTCTGCGCAGAATTATAGCACGGCCACAGGCTGCGCTTTTTTATATAAAAGGCTGGATCATGACCTATTTAGCTGATTCTCATTGTCATTTAAATTCGTTGAGTCTTAAAGGTAAGGCTGCTTCAAGCTTGCAGGGAATTGTGGCTCGTGCCCAAAGCGTAGGGGTTACCCATATGCTGTGTGTTGCCTGTACTCCGGCAGAATATGCACCGATGCGTCAGGCAGTGGAGCCATATCCTGGCATTTATACGGCCTGTGGGGTCCATCCCCTGAATCTGGAGGAAGCTCCTGACTGGCAGGAGGATGAACTTATTTCCATCCTACAAGATGATCGTGCCGTGGCTCTGGGGGAAACAGGGCTTGACTATCATTATGCCCCAGAAAGTCGGCAACAGCAGCTCTCGTCCTTTGCCAGGCAGATAGATCTGGCGTTAGAGCTTAAAAAGCCACTGATTATTCACGCCCGGAATGCACATCAGGATACAGTAAGCTTGATGCGTGCCGGCAATGCCCGCGATGTCGGCGGGGTGATGCATTGTTTTTGCGATGAGGTGGAGATGGCACGGCAATGTCTGGACTTGGGTTTTTATATTTCTTTTTCCGGCATTGTTACCTTTAAAGCAGGGGAAAACGTGCGGGAAGTTGCCCGCTATGTGCCGCTTGACCGTATGCTGGTGGAAACAGATTGCCCCTACTTAGCTCCGGTACCGGTAAGGGGAGTGGAAAATGAACCGGCTTTCGTGCGTTATACTCTGGAGTTTTTAGCAGCTTTAAAAGGGGTGGAAGCAAAGAAGCTGGCACAGCTTACAGCATGCAATTTTGCCAGTTTATTTGGGATAGATCTGGATGCTGCATGTCTGCCATATCTGGATAAACAAGGCAGTCAGACTGCAGGGGAACCTCTAAATTCTTATAAGTTAGAAAAGATTCAATGCCCCTTGTAATGTAAAAGCCCGCCAAGAGCGGGCAACAAATAGTTAGATTGCGAACTTTGCTGACGTTAGCGGTAATAGCGCATATAGTCACGGCGCTTTTTCTTAAAGAACTCTGCTATAAAAAAGAGCAGAGCCACTACACTGCCACAGGCAAAGGAGATAAAAATCCACTCGGGCATATTAAGACCCAGTAAAGACCAGTCTAAAGGCCCGCAGGTTCCGGTGGGCTGGAACATCCAGGGCAACCAGGAGTCTAATGGCAGGAAGGAGGGGAAAGAGGCCTTGAGGCTGCAGGAAGCACCGAGCCCGGTATTACTGTATTCGGCCATGTGTGCAAAGGCGGTAAGCAGTCCGCCTACCGATCCTGCAAGGAAAATAAGAACTGCCAGCACCCGGGTTAAAAACAGCTGTGGTGCCAGCAGACCTATCAGACCAGCTAAGATGAAGCTTAAATAAAAAGCACGTTCATAGACACAGTTGACGCAGGGATCAAGGCGCATGCCATACTGAAAATACAGCCCGCAGCCTTCTAAAATCAGACCTAGCAGGCATAAGGCAATCCAGCACCAACGGCTGTTGGAGATGGATTGTATTAGATGAATCACGTCAGCTCCTTTTTGCTGTCAGCAGTATGTGCCTATTTTAATGCGCAGCTGCTTCACCTGCAACCTCAGCGGCCTGTGCTGCAGCATCAGAAGCTGCGCTACCAACTACTTCAGCGGCGTGCGCAATATCGCCGGAGATAATCCAGCCTTGTTCGATATAGAACTGCGTGACATCAGGCAGCAGGAAGGTAGTGCACAGCAAGCCGACTAAGGTCAGCACGATGGTGTATGGTAAGGCCATCCACAGCATCTTAACGTATGACAGACGGATTAAGGGAGCCAGGGCAGAGGTCAGCAGGAACAGGAATGCTGCCTGACCGTTGGGGGTGGCAACCGATGGCAGGTTGGTTCCGGCATTGATGGCGATAGCCAGGTGATCAAATTGCTCACCAGAGATCACGCCTGCAGTGAGGGCATCGTATACCTGTTCAATATAAATGGTGGCAACAAACACATTGTCACTTACTGAGGACAAAATGCCGTTTGCCATGTAGAAAATTGGCAGTTGCGCTTCTGGCGGTGAGGACAGCACCCACTCAATTAAGGGATTGAACAGCTGCTGCTGGCCAATTACGGTTACCACCGCAAAGAACACACATAAAAGCGAGCAAAATGGCAGGCTTTCAGTAAAGGCTTGCCCTAGCTCTTCTTCGGAGGTGACTCCACAAAAGGCAGTGGCGAAAATAATGATGGAAAGACCAATTAAACCTACGGCTGCCAGATGTAAGGCCAGTCCGATAATGAGCCAGATGCAGCAGATTGCCTGCACATAAAGGCGTAATTTGTCACGCTTGGTCAGCTCAGCCGTAGTTTGCTCGTCACGCTTGGTCAGCAGGCTACGAACGCTGTCAGGCATCTCGTAACCAAAACCAAAGAGCTTAAAATGCTCAATTACAAAGCAGGTTAGAAGACCACAAAACAGTACCGGAATGGACACCGGAGAAACACGCAGGGCAAATTCAGCAAAGTCCCAGCCGGCAACACCACCCACAATGATGTTCTGCGGCTCACCGACTAAAGTGCAGACGCCACCCAATGCTGTGCCTACTGCAGCATGCATCAGGATTGAACGCAGGAATCCGCGGAATTGTTCCAGATCGGCTTTTGATACCTCTGGTACGAAACGATCGTCACTCAGGCGGGCAGTAGCGGCATCTCCGCACAGATGGCGGTGATAGAGTGAGTACATACCGATGCAGATGGCAATCACTACTGCCAGCACAGTCAGCGCATCTAGGAAGGCTGACAGGAATGCCCCCATGAAGCAGAAGATAATGGCGCTGATATGATGGGATTTGATTTTAATTAAAAGCTTGGTGAAGACAAAGAGCAGGAGATCGCGCACGAAGTGAATGCCTGCCACCATGAACATTAAAAGCAGGATCACCTCAAGATTAGCGCCGATTTCTTCACGTACATGCTCCATGTCACACAGACCGATGAAGCAAGCTTCAATAGTCAGCAGGCCACCTGGCTGCAGAGGATAGCATTTAAGTGCCATAGCCAGAGTAAAAATAAACTCCGCAACCAACATCCAGCCCGCCAGCACCGGGGAAATCGCAAAGGTAACCAGCGGATTTATCACAAGACAGGCCAGAATGAACAGCTTGTACCACACTGGGGCAGTACCCATGAAGTTCAAGCCGAAAGCTTTAGTATAGGTTAGTGTTGCCATTAATAGATATTCCTTATTTGTCTTAGCGCAGCAACTTAATTAACGGGGATGGATACCCCTTATAATCCGCAACGCCTGCCTGCATTGTACTCTTAAATCAGCTGAGGCCTTGTCAGAGCGCGGATTTAACCGCTTTGAATTTCATACTTTGTGAGCTTTAGCAAAATTTCACCCTGTCGGCTGACCTGCTATGGATACATCTGACAACATCAAGCTGCCGTTGCACAAGCTGTATTTATCTTGGATCAGGGAAAATTAGATTCTAAGCCAGGATCTTAGGTATAAAACAGATGCCAAGTCAGGCGAATTGTCTTGAGAGAAATGACCTGCAGTACTCTTTTTTATATCCAGGCAGGAGAGCTTATTGATAAATTTTGTTAAAATAGCGTGATCTCCAAACTTTGCTTGTAAAAAGGGAATTTTATGTCTTCAGTAGCATCTTTAACTCTTGCGATATCCATTGCAGCAGTGCTGGGTATCCTCCTTGGCATGATCCGCTACCGCGGTATTGGCCTGGGTATCGGAGGCGTGCTTTTTTCTGGCATTATTGTCGGACATTTTTCGCACGAGTACTTCGATTTAACGGTGCGCACGGCTGAGGGGCTTACTGCTGCAGGTAGCATTTTAAGTTACGTGCAGGAGTTTGGCTTGATCCTGTTCGTCTATGCTATCGGCGTACAGGTCGGCCCTTCCTTCTTTGCCTCACTGCGCAATATGGGCGCTAAGCTTATTGGCTGGGTGCTGGTCATCATTTTTTCAGGGTGTGCTATTGCTCTTACCCTGTTCTTCCTCGGCATTGTGCCGATTGATGTGATGGTCGGCATGTATTCAGGTGCCATCACCAATACACCGGCATTGGGTGCCGCCACACAGATGATCCATGATGTGGGGGCAGCTTTGTCGGCAAGCGGTGCGGATGTATCTGAACTGGGCTTTAATGAGCTGATGGTGCCATCTGCTTATGCCATGGCCTATCCTTTCGGTGTGTGCGGTATCCTGCTTACCATGATTCTGGTGCGTGTGATGTTCAAGGTGAGCATCGAGGAAGAAGGTGAGCTTTATTTAAAGAGCAAGACCAAGGGACAGCCTACCATTTCTACCACCAATGTGCGTGTGCAGAATGAAGAGTTCTTCGGTAAGACCATAGACGACGTGCCTGGTGTCAAGGATGGCAAGGTTGTGGTATCGCGTGTCAAGCGAGGCAGTGAGCTGTTAGTTCCCCACCATGATCTGGTGCTGCAGGAAGACGATACCTTGCACCTGGTTGGTATACCGTCTAATGTCGGAGCTACCGCCAAGGTGATTGGTAAGATTTCAGCAGAAACTTTGACCACCCGTGGAACTCATATCACTGTACAGCGCTTGGTGGTAACCAATTCCCATATTTACGGTCATACCCTGGGTTCGCTTAACTTGGAATCGCGTTTTGATCTGGTGGTATCCCGCCTGATTAGAACCGGTGTGCAGTTTATCCCGACTCCGGATATGAAGCTGCAGTTTGGTGATATTCTGAACGTGATTGGACAGGATGCCAATATCAAGGAAGCAGGCAAGGTAGTTGGTAACTCTAACGCAGAACTGCACAAGGTGGCTATGCTGCCGATTTTCGTTGGCCTTATCCTGGGTATCTTGTTAGGCTCCATTCCTATTCCGGTGTCTGGTGTTCCTGCTCCGATGAAGCTGGGTGTGGCCGGTGGCCCGTTGGTGATGGCCATTCTGCTGTCACGTTTTGGTCAGGCGTTGACCTTTAATAAAATGCACTGGTTTATTCCGGCTGCAGGTCTTTCGGCACTACGTGAAATAGGTATAACCTTATTCCTGTCCATTGTTGGTATTAATGCCGGTGCCTCTGGCTTCTGGAATACCTTAACCAATGGTCCTGGTTTTAGCTGGATGTGCTGGGCAACCTTAATCACTTTCATTCCGTTGTTTGTGGTTGCGGTTCTGGCATATAAAGTTTCAAAGGTCAACTATCTGGTGCTGTGTGGTATGCTGGCAGGCTCCTGCACAGATCCTCCTGCTTTGGCTTTTGCCAACGGACTGCACTCCAATCCGGAAGCTTCTTCCATGGGGTATGCGACCGTTTACCCGCTGACCATGTTCCTGCGTATCTTATCTCCGCAGATCATGATTATCATCGCTGTGCTGGCCTCAGGTATGGCTATCTGATGCAAAAGCAAGGTGCATTCCCCCGTTTCTTAGGAATTGGGGGATTCCTTCAGACCCTGCGTGCAGGGATATGCGGCAGCTGCAAGGAACTGCCGCGTTATTTTATATTTCCACCTCTTTTTATAGTGTGGTTGCCAATGATGCTGTTATGCCCGACAGTGGCCTCCTTGTGGTTGCTCAAGGGGCGCGCGCAGCATCAGGGACGTGAGTTTGCTCTCACAGCTTATTTGAAAGCCCGTTTGCTAAGCTGGCTTTCAGCTGAGCTGATTTACCTTGTTGTTCTTTTCTTTTTGCTCAAAATTTTGTTTGATGTTATCGCGGTGGCCCTTGGTGAATATCTTGCAGCTGCAGCTTCACATCAGGCTTTACAAATTGGCACACCTGAGCAGCTTAAGTATGCCAATACAGTGATTATTTGTTTACAGTCTGGGGCAGCTGTGCTGTGCTTGCTGCTGTATCTGTTTTTTAGCTCTGGCTTTATATTAGCCGGCAGAATTTCAGGTAAGTCTTTTGGAGCCGGCAATTGTGCTATTCTCAGCGTCAGGGCTTTGCTTAAAAATCTGCCCGGGGTATTGTTTACAGCACTTTTGTTTATCCTTATTTTTACATTTACTGAGCGTTTGTTTGCTGCAGTTAAAATTGGACAGTTATCGCAGCCTAGCGATAATCTGTGGGGGCTTTGTTATCCTTATATCTTTATTTTATTGCGTCTGTATCTGTGCTATGCCTTGCTGATGTCTTTGCTGCTCTCTGCAGCAGCTGCATTCGGTATCCTGGATTTTAAGTTAGGTTTTTGGGAAAAACGGGGACGTACTTTTGACCGCACAGATGAAAACAGTCAATCAAGCTCAGAGCAGAGCAAGAAAAAGGAGAGTAAGCCCTGATGTTTGTGCCGGAAACCTTATTGCAGTTTCTTGATAAAGAAGAGATTTACTATAAACTTTATCGGCACGCTCCGATTGGCAGCGGGGATAATGCTTATCTTTTTCCTAAAACCGAAGGCACAGTGGTTAAAAACTTGGTTTTGCGTACCAAAAAGGGCAAGCTGGTACTCTTTACTTTGCCACTTAATGACCGGGCTGATTTAAAACAGGTAGCAACCTTGTTGCAGCTTCCCCGCTTTTCATTTGCGCGTACTGCTGATCTTGCCTTTCTGGGAGTACCTCCGGGGATGGTCAGTCCGCTTGCTTTACTCAATGATATAGGCCAGGAGCTTATTTACGCAGAGCCCAGTGAATTGTCCGCTTATCCTTTGATTAATTGTCATCCGCTGCGTAATAATTTAAGTATAGATATTAAGCTTGAGGATGTACATGAATTAATTGAGCGCAGTGGACATCGGGTGATAAGGCTTAAAGGAGCACTGCTTGCCTGAACGCCTGATTGCCTTGCCTCCTTTCATTCCGCCAGGGGCAAGAGTGTTATTGTTAGGTTCCATGCCATCGGCAGCTTCACTGAAGCAAGGTTTTTTCTATGCTCATCCGCGCAACCGTCTGTGGCCAATATTGTCAAAACTGACGGGACGTGATCTTAGCTGCCTAGAAGATAAAAAACAGGCACTGTTTGACCTTAAATTAGGTCTTTATGACGTTATTTTAAGCTGCAGGCGTGAAGGTAGCCTCGATAGCGCTATCCGAGAAGCAGAGCCTGCTGATATTTGCTCTTTATTACGACTATACCCGGGCATTGAGCGTATTGTTCTAAACGGTGCTTTGGCTAAAAAGCTGTTTGTTAAATACAATAAAGACATTAAGGTGCAGCTTTATTTTTTGCCTTCCACCAGCCCGGCCAATGCGCAGTATTCCTTTGACCGGCTTTTTGCTTTGTACAGTGAGGTGCTGACTTGCCAGGACTGATAAATTTTAAAAAGCTTACTTTTATCCTTACTGCCGTACTGTATCTTGGCCAGTCCATACAGGCAGCAGAGCAGGGGGAGATCAATAAAGTTACTATAGAGCGCAGCTATTCCCTGACTACTGTACAAATGCCATCTCTGTGCCGCAATGAAAAGGCAGGTAAATTGTGCAAGCGGTTGAGTGACTATTTTACAAGGCGCTTTGAGCGCGAGCTGATTCTGGAAAAAAGTCAGTCCGTGGCCTTAGGTCAAGCCGATTTTACTGACGCAAATATTGAACGCGCTAGGCAAAATGTGTTTTTGTTTTTTCTGCAAAATAAGGAAGCCCCAATCACCACTCTCTATGCCTTAAGTTTTCAGTATTTTACAGACAAACCCTCTACGCGCATGGTGGAAACTTTTAATTTTGACAATGAAAGCGAGCGTAATCTGCCATTTTCTGACTTATTTGCAGATCCGGATCTCGCAGCCATGTTGCTTGCGCGTTTTATTGAAGAACATTATCAGCAGGAAGGTAGTTTCATGTTACCTGTGCTCTCTGCAGTGACTGAATATGCCCCACGTAATTTTATTATTGTAGAGGACGGCTTGCGCCTTTTCTTTGCCCCAGGTCTGGTGAGCCCTGATCAGGAGCAACTGCAGTCTGTTAAAGTTCCGCTTGCATACCTGCAGGCAGCGGGCCCCAAGGAGCGCTGGTGGCCAGGACTGGTACAGAAAGAACCTTCTGCTTAGGGGAAAGGAAACAGCCCATAGCCATCAATCTTGTTTTTGGAAAATTAAACAGTGAAAAAATATTCCTTACGCAAAAGCAAACAGTCAGATATTCCGGCTTTATGTGAGCTTGCTGAGGCTGCGCGCCGTTTCATGGCTGAGCATGGTAATGCCAGGCAATGGGGTGATGGTTATCCCCGTGCTGCAGATTTTAATTCAGACATCGCAAAAGGAGCATCCTTTGTCTGCGAGGATGAGCAGGGAAACATCATTGGTACTTGTGCTCTGTTTGACTATGAACCTTGTTATGAGGTGATCCGTGCCGGTAACTGGCTTAATGATAAGCCATATGTGGTGTTGCATCGGGTAGCCGCATATGCAGGACAGGGGGTAGGTACTTTTATGCTGCAAACCATGCAGCAGCGCTGGGATAATATCCGCATTGATACCATGGCAGAAAATTTACCGATGCGCTCGCTTTTATCTAAACTGGGTTTTAAGTATTGTGGCATTATTGAGATAGCAGGCAGAGGAGATCGCGTGGCTTATCAATGGACACGTCATGTGGCTGCTAATTGATTGTAAATATAACCTGTCGGAAGTTCACCTTCTTTATAAAGTGGGGAGAAAGTTACTTGTTATAGTTAAGGCGAGCGTTGCCGGCAGCGCCGTTTACCCCGTGATAGAGCTCAAAACCATCCTGTCCGTCAATTTTTCCCTGACCGTAAGCCTGCATTTGATCGCGGCTGAATCTTAAGGTGCGCGCACGCATTGGAGCGAGATCAGGGTGATGCCTTTGCATATAGTTCTCGATTAGGCGGTTTTCCTCCTCGTCCTGTGCAAAATCCACGACCTTTTCGTATACCGCGCGCAGCCAGCCATGCAAATAAGCTTTGGTGTTCTGACGCAAGGTGGAGTCAATGGTTTTGCGTACTAAATCGTCAATCTCATTGTTAAAAAAAGCCATGCTCAGGGTTTGCTGAGAATATCTTTTTTCCAGCAGCGAGCTCAGATTTTTAAGAATGCGTTTTTTCTCCATGACCCGGAAATCTTTTTTGACCTGTACCGCCTGTCTTGCCAGAATAGTAAAGGTATAGCAGGCTGTAGCCAAACGGGCCTTTGGCCCGATGAAGCTAACAGATTGGTAGACTCTGCCCTGGTGGGTAAAGAAATACTCCACACCAAAGGCACGACCGATAATGCCGGCCAAATGGGTAAACAACACGCGATCGCGCAATGCTGGAAGTATTTCTTCAGCTTTTTCATTTATTTCTGACATGGAGATATCATCCATGCACAGATTATGTTCCTGCATCAACTTTTGGGCACGGTTAAGCGCAATTGAAGCTTCACTGGGATTGGAGCTTTGCGAGAGTGCCATGAGTTTTTTTATGCGCTCAAGTAGGGCCTGATAGCTTTTTTCCATTGTTTAATCAATATATTAGCTAATATATGCAGGCCAGAATTATGCTGTGAAAAAATGTAGTGCAAGCAGCAGACTTATAAGGTCTGCCTCCTGATGCATAAGCTCAGCTGCAGGTAGTAGTAACAGAAGGTTTATAAATTTGCTTCAAAACTTGCTTTGAGCCCGATGACGGCTTCAGCTTCATCTTCACCGTTGCAGCTTACGGCTATCTCATCCCCGTAACGGATGCCCAATCCCATCAAGGAAAAGATCCCTCCTTTTTTCAGATCGATCTGACGTCCTTTGGCGGTAAGCTTGATTTCAGACTTGTATTTGCCTGCAGTGGTGATGATAAGGCCTGCAGGACGGGCATGTACACCGTCCCTGTCTTGAATTTTATAAACAAATTGCTGCATATCTATATCCTGTTAGAAGCATAACTGTAAAAAACATTAGCTTTAATTAGGCTGGTGCATTATAACATTACCGGTATGATGCCTCAAAAAGTAATAATATGCAGCAAAGTAAAGGTCGTCCTGGTGGTAAATGGCAGGACGGCTTTATTTAAAAGATAAAGGATCAGTTAAAGGATCAGTGATTGGTAATACGATCTTTTAACTTCTGGCCGGCGCGGAATGTGGTGACACGGCGAGGGGTAATAGTGACTTCCTGTCCTGTTTTAGGATTACGTCCTGGTCTGGAGTTTTTGTCCTTGAGTTCAAAATTGCCAAAACCTGTCAGTTTGACTGTTTCCCCATTCTCCAGGCAGGTGGCAATGGTCTCAAAGAAGTCATCGACAAAAGGCTGGGCATCAGCCTTGGGAAAGCCCAATTTGTATACAAGTCTGTCAGCTATATCTGCTCTGGTTAAAGCCATTTTTCTGTCTCTGTAAAATACAGCAAATCCATCGGATGTAAGCTGCTGCAGGTAAATTTAAATACAGGGCTGCAGCAAAAAGCGCCACGTCAGCCAATATTCAGATCATCTGGATCTTATCTGCTGGCTGCAGCTGGTTTTCAGGTAGGTTTCTGTTTCGCACTACCGCATGATTTGATTCAGATATAAGGCTGAATCCGACCAACCTCTGTACGCATCATAATTTTACCGAAAAATTGATTACTTGCTAAGATCTAAGGCTAAAATTTTGAACTGACACACGTAATTTGCAGGGTTTACGCATTAAAAGCCGGCACAGGTGCTGCTTTTACCTTTGATAATTCGGATGGATGCTGTTTTTGGCTGCAGCGGTATTAGATTCTGCGTCGATGAGAATTTTACCTTATGCTTAAGGTAGGATATATTGATGTTGGTGTCGATGGAGATACTAAAATTTGTGCTGCGGGTATAACTCTTGGAGGTCTTTAACTTAGGCTACCGCATGCATTGTTGTCTCTGTTGATAATTACGCTTTTACATAAAGCAGTGCATAGAAGCCCTAGATCGTATGCCATGATCTTCTTAATACGCGTAATGCTCATTTGCTTGTCTGTGCTGTCACTCTGAGCTGTTCTTGCAGTATTAAGTGCAATTTTATTTAACACCAGAGCGTTCCTGATATAGTTTCTGTTTTTAGCCCGGAACATATCTTGACCGTAGCATACATCGAGGACATAGTGCTGCAAATTTTCGATGGCCCAGTGCCTCCTTATTATTTGCAGACCATAATCAGCTATATGCGGATCATCAGGATCTAATGATGATAAATACAGCCTTATAATCGGATCTTTATATTGCTGGTACTTCTTATCGTAAATACAGGTTCTAGCAAAGAAAATAGTCTTTGCATCCGCTTTCCAGTCACCTAAAATTCTAGGTTTGATTAAACTTGCCGGTAAGGCAATTACTAAGCGGCTTTGCATCCGTCCGTGAGTGAGCTCGGTCTCTGCCTGAGAATAAACCGCATACTCATCAAGAACCTCTTCATCATTAAAAAGTCTCTTTGCTTCTTTGGCTAAGGTTTTATGATTGTCCTTTAGCGCACAGCAATAATCACCATTATTCTCGATGATTTTTGCAGCAACCGAGCGCTGAGTATTCAGTGCATCACAGGTAACGACGCACCCTTCTAAAGAAAAGAGACTGAGCAGTCTGATACAAGCTTTATTTTCATTCTCTTTATCTATAACATCTTCCTGATCCAAGCTGATCTTGTTGGTTGAGTCGTACAGAGTCACGTAATACTGGTGATTGTATGTTCTTCGATCCTGTGGGGGATTTTTGCCCTTCTTCAGGTTCATAAATAATTGAGCACGGCGTTTGCCCGTCTAACGACAGAACCCGAAGCTCTTTATCTGGATAATTCTTTTTTATGGTTAAGCAAAACCGCACAAAATTCATAAAGAAAACTATTAAGCTCTGAAAAGTTCAGCAGTTTGAGCAATCTTAAAACTGTGTCATGAGAAACATCACCGCAGACTCCGAAATCTGGAATAATCTCAGCGAGCATATTCTTTCTGGTTCTAATAAAATCCGCGGCTTGCAGCGAGTTGTTATACCCTGCGCACCAAGCCATAATGATGGAAAATAGCAGAGGCAGCAGCGGGTACTTAACCCGTCCCAGCACTCTAAAGTCAGTTACGCTGACTTTATCCATCAAAGTTGTCATATCTTGGTACACAGTCAACTGAAAGACCTTTAAGCAAAGTAAACTTTTAGTATTAGATCAGAATAAAAAAACAGAGTCGATCGTATGAAGTAAAATTTTGATCCTTGCTGCACAATATAAAAACATATTATCTATATGGCATTTATTTTGCTTATTTTTGATGCGTAAACCCTGCGTAATTTGCCGCTTACTTTACTACTCAGAGGCGGCAGGCAATCAATTGGTTAGGGACATTACAATTACAGGAGCAGTTCATGGTGGGAGAAAGGACTCTGGTATTGGTGTCAAGCCCAGAAATACCCTCGGGGTGCAGTGATTTGAATGCATTACTGGAACTGGACAATCCTGCTGTTTTTTTATTCAGGTATCAGGGAGCAGAATGGTGTAGCCGAGGATTGTTATCGGGTGACTTCATGGTGGTAAGAAGGGATCTTGAGCCCCGTGAAGGAGATCTATTAGTAGTTTATCTTAATGGTTGTTACCGCCTTTTGGAATTTAATTTTGACAATGCTCACAAATCGGGATATTTAAGGCTCTTTGGCGTAGTGATCGGGGTGTTTAGGGCTCGCAAAACCACAAATAAAAAGCTCAAGATTCCTTCATAAGAGCACGATAAGGATTATAATGATTCTAAAAAATAATCAGCAGTTGGCTCTGCATCAAGAGGCTTGTTGCTGCAGGAATGTCTTTTGCATAAGGTAACATTTATGAGTTTTTTTAAACATATGAGCATGCGCAAGAAGCTAATGGGCAGCTTCGCTGTGGTGCTGATCATGTCTTTGATTGTTTCAGCAGTGTCAATTTATTCCATATCCAATGCACTGTCAGTTCAGCGTAGTCTGCATCTGATGGTGGCAGAGGAAATGGATAAAGTTCTGGAACTGAACAATGCTTATAATAAGGTGCATTCCTGGTTGCATCAGTTACAGGTGGTGCCGTCCCCTGAATTGGTTGCTCAAGGCAATGAAACCAATGCCGCTCTTGAGGCTTTAAATGAGTCCATGAAGAGCGTGACGTTTGCTCATTTTTCTGATTTGATTAGCCAAACACTGCAATCAGTGGACAGCCTGAATCAGGCTATCAATGCCAACTTTATGCGTGAGCTGGAAGCAGGTAATTATGAAGCTGCTGACAAACTGTTTTTAACAGAGGTTCTTCCTTTTTCTTCAGCTGCAAATGCTCAGTTTGCTGAGCTGGTTCGTGACTATAGTGATTTGATCTCATCTGAGATTAAACATCTGGACATGACCGGTAGCCTTTATTTGGTTATTGGTATTACTGTCTTTGCGGTGATTTTCTCTCTGTTTTTATCTATCTTGATAGCCAACTACATTATCAAGCACACCTTAAGGCTTTCTGAGATTGCCAAGGTACTGGAGAATGGTAATTTCAATCTGGGAATTGATATCAAACAGGTTCCTGCAGATGAAATTGGCGACATCTATCATTCGTATATTTCTATCGGTAAAACCCTGAACAGCACTATTGCCAGGGTTATCGCAGTGTCAAATGCTATCGCCGAGTATGCCCATGAGCTTGACGAATCCTCAAAGAGCATAGCCTCAGGAGCCAAGACCTCAGAAAACCGTTCAATCACCGTAGCAGCTGCTGCAGATGAAATGGTTTCCACAACCACTGACATTGCCAAAAACTGCCACGTGGCACAGGATACTTCTGAAGATACGCGTGTAGAGACTAATGAAGGCGTAGAAAAGGTGCGCACTACAGTCAACCGGATTAAGGAACAAAGTGTGCTGACGCGTGAGGATGCCCAGAAGGTGCTGCGCCTTGCCGATCAGAGCCAGAAGATTGGTTCTATTGTAAGCACTATTGATGAGATTGCAGATCAGACTAACTTACTGGCTTTAAATGCGGCTATTGAGGCAGCTCGTGCCGGTGATGCTGGCCGTGGGTTTGCTGTAGTGGCAGATGAAGTGCGTGCCCTGGCACAGCGTACGTCTAAGTCCACTCAGGAAATATCAGCCATGGTAAAGACTGTGCAGGAAGATTCTAAGGCTGCTACTGACTCCATGCACCGCTCAGTTGATCAGATGGAGGCCATGGCCGATAAAGCAGGTGAACTTGAGGTGACGCTGAATAACATCATGGCCAAGGTCAATGATGTTAACAATCAGATTATCCATATCGCTACCGCAGCTGAACAGCAGACCACTGCCACTTCTGAAATATCTACCAATATGCAGGGGATCACTGAAATGGCGCAGCAGACAGTGGATGTGTCAGATCATGCTGCATCAATGGCAGAGTACTCTGTGGATATGATTCATACCCTGCTTAAGGATCTGGAGTTCTTTACCTTAGATGAATCCTCGCTTAATAGGGATGAGCTTAATAAATTAGCTCATGCCCAGCCGGTTAGCCCGCATATTGAGGGAGAGCCAGAGGTAGCTCCGCCCGAAGAAGAGGCTGCAGCTCAGGAAAATCCAGCACCGATGCCAGTTTAGTTCTGACTCGAGTACAGCTGGTGCTGAATGTTTCACGAGAATAAAGCCGCCTTCAGGCGGCTTTTTCATGACGGAAGTAAAATTAACTTAGATAACCGCCAGATAATTTCACAACAATAATGCATCATATGCATTATCCTATTTTTTATAGCTGAAACTGTGTTCTGTCATAGGGAACGGAACAGGTATCAATAAACGGTGGCGCTCTGGCAGAGAAACAATGGCCATAGTTAATCTTTTCTGATTATATTTTCTTGACGTACAAAAAGTCTTGCAGGATAAGTTTTAACTTTTTTTTGTGCTGCGAACCAAGTTTGCATGACTGAAAATTTGGCATAAAAGTATGGAAATTCTATGGATAAGTTAAAAGAACGGCAGCTTATGTTTGCCAATAGGGCTTCTTTCCTGGTGGCCGGTTGTGGTGTAGCTACCTGGGCTCCGATGATCCCTTTTGTACAGGAGCGTTTTGCCCTTAATGAACAGGAATTAGGCCTGCTTCTTTTATGCATAGGAATTGGCTCTATCTGTTCTATGCCCTTGTCTGGTTTTTTGGCATCCCGCCTGGGGTGCCGTACCTTGGTGTATGCAGGAGCCTTGCTGCTGTCATTGTGTATTGCTGCTATCACCGTAGTGCAGCAACTATTCTTGATGGCGGTGGTCTTGTTTGTTTTTGGTATTGGAGCTGTGCTGTTGGATGTGACTTCCAATATCAATGCAGCACGGGTGGAGTTAATGATAGGGCGTTCTATCATGTCTGGTCTGCACGGACTTTACAGTGTAGGTGGATTTATTGGCTCCATTGTCGTGACCTTTGTGTTAAGCGCAGGTTTTTCCCTGCAAGCTACAGGAACTCTAGCTGCCCTTATCTTTGCTCTGGTGGCTTTTTCTTGCTGCCGCCATCTGTTGTCCAAAGAAGATACAGCTGCGCAAAGTCAGGATCAGACACAAACTGAACGGGTTCGGGTGTGGCATCCTCTGGTACTGTTAATTGGAGTGTTGTGCTTCATTATGTTCATGGCTGAGGGCTCAATGCTTGACTGGAGCGGGGTGTTTTTAAGAAATGAGCGCGCTGTGCCATTGGAACAGGCTGGGTATGGCTATGCTGCCTTTGCCATTGCCATGACTGTATTCAGGCTAACTGGGGATAAAATTGTTACTCATCTTGGCAGAAGGCGTACCTTGTGCTTTGGCACGTTTCTTATTTTTTCGGGATTTTCACTGTGTGTGATGGTGCCTCATGCTCTTGTTTCACTAGTAGGCTTTTTCCTGATAGGAATGGGAGCCTCGAATGTGGTGCCGCAACTTATTTCCTTCACTGTAACAATTAAAGATGTTTCCATTAACGCTGCTGTAACCATGGTCAATGCTATTGGTTTTACCGGGGTGTTATGCGGACCTGCTTTAATAGGATTTTGTGCCCATGCCATTGGCCTGCAGGTGACCTTCTTGCTAATAGCCTGTCTGGTGCTAATAGTTGGGGCTGTCTGTTTCTTCCTGTTAAAACGCCGCCCGGCTTAAAACATTACTAAAGAGCCACAGCTGGAACTGCAGCAGTGGCTCTCTCTCTTTGTCTGCCCTGCCAGCTCTTGCAGGCGCAGTACTCCAATCCATGCTTTTAAGTTAAAATATGAAAAAGGTTTAAGACAAGGATATTTCATGGCGCTGAGCATTGCAATTTACGGATACGACACTGATATTGGCAAATTGATTTTGGAAGTAATGGAGGAACGATCCTTTGCGTTGCGTGAATTGTTCCCGCTGTCTCCTTTTTCCGGTGAATATGATGCCGTGACCCTGTCCGGACGCAACTTCATGGTAAGCGGAGCGGATGAATTTGATTTTACCAAAGCTGATGTAGCATTCTTTATCACTACCAAAGATGAGAGCTTGCGTCTTGTTGATAAGGCACGTGCAGCAGGTTGTATAGTGATAGACAATAGCAGGCTCTATGCAGGCTCTGTGGATATTCCAGCCATTTTGCCGGAACTTAATCCTTTTGAAATAAAAAATGTACTGGGTAAAAAAACAGTTATTCCGGTTTCTAGTGCGGCTACCGAGCTTGCATTACCGCTGTCTGCTTTGCATGATGAGTTTGGATTATGTGGCTTTAATGCCACGGTCCTTGAATCAGTATCAGAGCACGGCCGTTCTGGTACTGAGACTTTAGCGCGAGAAAGTGCTCATTTGTTGAATGGTTTGCCTCCGGAGTCTTCAGATTTTCCGGCGCAATTAGCTTTTAATCTGCATGATCGTATCGGAGATCAGCTGGAGGATGGTTTTACTGGACATGAGCGCGTGGTAATGCAGGAATTAAACCATCTGTTGGGGGTTCTACCAAAAAGCATGAGCCTGACTTGCCTGCAAGTGCCGGTATTTTATGGGCATACCGCCATTGTTCATGCAGAACTTGAGGAGGATGCGTCCCTTGAAGAAATCAGGAATTGTTTTGCAGCTAAAGACTATTTGTCTGTAGGTGATCCTGCTGAGCTTTTAAGTCCAGTTACTCATGGGGTACGTGATACTAAGATTTATTTGTCACGTTTGCGCAAAACCCCAGCATCCCGCCGATTGATAGATTTTGTCTGTGTGATGGATAATACCAGGCGCGGAGAAGCGCTTAACTGTGTGCAAATTGCGGAATTGCTTTATAGGGAGCTACATAGTTAGCACGCTTTTTGCTAGATCTGAAAAATAAGAGCTAGCAACAATTTTTTGGCAGAGGTGGCGTAATGCGTAAATTTTATTTGGCACTGTCGGCTGTGGTACTGCTGTCATCATTGCAGTTGCAGGCTGCGCCTGGGGACGGTACCTTTGTCATTAATATCACGGGGCCTGCAGAGGAAGAGGCAGTACCGGAGTCAGTAACACCACCTGTCCCGCAAGAGCAAGCTCAGACTGCTGCCCCTGTCCGGCAAAATCAAAGGATCCAACCGCAAAGAACTGCAGCTGTGGCGGCACAGCTGGTGCAGGATATGGCACCGGTGCAGCAGTCCCGTACCTATCAGGTTCAGCGCAATGATACTATCTGGTCAATTGCCAACCGCTTTTTACCTATAGATGGTGCAGTTAATGAATTTCAGACCGTAGCTGCTATATATCGGGCCAATCCTCAGGCTTTTGCTGATGGAAATATAAATCAGTTGCGTCGCGTGACCCTGATTATTCCACCACAGGATCAGATAGCTCGTGAAAGTTCAAGTACGGGCAGCGCACTATTGCGCGGGGAACTGGCAGAACTTCCTCCTTTAGCTGTTTCAGCAGAAAATATTCGTGAACCAAGCCCGGCTTCTGTTTCTACGCCGGTTGCACAGATCCCTGCATCACGGGTGGAACAAATCCTTCCTGAAAGTTTGCCTCCGCGTGAGTATGTGGCACGGGAAACCAGGGTTCGTGAAGGTGATGGTCAACATGTACAACCTGAAAATCCAGCGCAGGTGGTTCCGGACTTGTTGCCTCCTGAAAATCCTAACAGACCGGATGAATACTACAATGATAATGATGGTTCAGCTGGTGATGCACAAGGTCAAACCCTGAATGCACAAAATGATCCTGGAGCTAATGCTGCTCCGGTACAGGTACAGGAGTTGTCACAGCAGCACCTTGATTTTGCTGCAGTGCGAGATTTGATTGACTCTACACGTAAAAGCATAGAAATACACGATCAGCAGGTTAATAAGCGGTTGGCAGAAGCGGTTAATATGTCTACAGCCGCAGCTAAGGATGCGGCTCAGACCGTAGCTCATGATGAAGTTTTTTCAATCATGAACCGATATGAGGCCATCATTTCTGATTTACAGCAGTCCAATGCAGAATTACGTGCCAACATTTCCAAGCTGTCAAAACAAATCGATCAAGTAAGACAGATGAGCCTTAACAGTGCAGATGAACTGGAGCTTATTAAACAGAATTTGGCTTTGGATCAGTCTTCAAGTAACCGCATTGTGCCTCAGGGGCCTTTAATGTGGATTTTGCTTGGGTTTGGCATGATGACATTAGTGCTGGCCTTAGCTTTATTCATCTTTAAACGCCGTAGCAGAAATGCTGATGAGGCAGAGGATGATTACGGTTTTGACGATGATTTAAGCTCTACCGAACTTATATCTTCCAGCATCATTAACAAGGATGATGAGACAAAGCCAGAGATTGATCCTAATGATCTTAGTGCACAGATAGAAAAAGATCAGCAAAATAAAGAAGCAAAAGAACAGCCTGAGCAAGTTGTTTCAAGCTCTGAGCCGGAGGGTACAGAGAGTAATAGAACTGAGTCTCCGGATGCTCAAAAAGAAGCACAGAAAATTCAGGATCAACAGGAACAAGTTGGCTCAAGAGACACCGCTCAATCAGCAACCTTGGGGCAGGGGGCTGGAGTGGAAATTGTCGGTGGCAACAACTTGCCTACAGGAGGTAATGGAGTAGAGCTGGCAGGTGATGTCGTTTCCGGAGGTAAGGCAGCAATCTCTTCCCAGCAGCCTGAAAAGGTTAACTTTGATGCTGCAGAGACAGGGATGGTTGATGACGTCAAAATTCCAAGTGGCATGATTGATCAGCCTTTGGCCGATAAAGCTGCAGCTGCCTGGAATGATATTAAAGACAGACCAGTTGTGGGTAATAGCCCGGATGATTGGGCACAGTGCCAAGAGCAAAACACAGATGCGGAGATTGAGCTGTCTGAGACTACAGCGGCTGCAGATGCAAATCCTGAGTCACAACTAGCAGCACAATGGGATGCAGCACTGCAACAAGAACGCGAGATTAAGCAGGAGCAAGTGCAGCAACAGGCTACGGCTGATAGCGATCCTGTAGATATGGATGAGCTGTGGGCAGCTGCTATGCAGGAACAGAAGTTAGGAGAAAGAAAAGCTCAAAGCAAAAAACGTTCCGGATCAGTGGCAGGTGATGGGATAGCTGAGCAATGGAAATCAGCTTTAAAAGCGCAAGCCGCTGAACAAAAAGAAAAAAAAGCAGCATCTGGTTCAGATAATAAAGGAACAACCGTAGTTCCGGAACAGATTTCTTCCTCTGGAGAAATGAGTCCTGATGAAGCATTGGCTGCACAGTGGGAAGCTGCGCTGGCTCAGCAATCAGAGGCAGCAAAGAGTACTGAGTATGAGGCTAAAACAGGTACCAGTACATCAGCACCGGCACAGGAAATGAGTGCAGATGAGAAGCTGGCTGCACAGTGGGAAGCTGCGCTGGCTCAGCAATCAGGGGCAGCAAAGAGTAGTGAGTCTGAGACTAAAACGGATACCAGTACATCAGCACCTGCACAGGAAATGAGTGCAGATGAGAAGCTGGCTGCACAGTGGGAAGCTGCACTGGCTCAGCAATCAGGGGCAGCAAAGAGTACTGAGTCTGAGACTAAAACGGATACCAGTACATCAGCACCGGCACAGGAAATGAGTGCAGATGAAAAACTGGCTGCTCAATGGGAAGCTGCTTTACAGGAGCAGGCAGACCCAAAAACTGAAGCACCGGCTGCTGTAGCTGGCAGCGCAGCCGGTGCAGGGCCTGAGGAGGCCGAGCTGCCTGATGATGCTTCATACTTTGCTAAATCAGCAGCGGCCATGTCAGCTGTAACTAAGCCGCAGGCAAATGAGGATACAGACTCAGAGTCAAGCGCCGATGCAAAGCGCTTGGGGGCTGTATTAAACGGAACTTCCCTGCCTGATGATCCTCCACCGGCACTTGCAAGTCAATTTGCAGGTTTAGATAAAAATAATCCGTCAAAGAATAGATCAGGGCTTGAGAATATCTCTGTGGATTCCCTGAAGGAGAATAATGCGGCTGAAGAAGAGATACAAAAAGAGGATAACACTGGAAGTCAAGAACAATCTGATATTTCACCAAATGATCCGTTGTTTTCTGTTTTTGATCAGTTTTTAAACGGCAAAACTGTTGATGATAACTTAAGACACAGTCTGTCTGCGGTAAATACAGAACCTGAATTAATTTCGGAAGATGATGTTGCTGATAGTGCTGGCCAGCAAACCAATACTGGCACAGATAGCGGTATAGATAGTGCAACAGATACCGAAATAGCTGAATCCTCAATAAACAAGCAGGAGGAGGGGTCAGCAACAGATGGTGATAAAGATAAAGGTGGTCCTTATAGCTTTGAAAATGCTATGAATTGGGCGGTACCCAAGGACGATGATTTTGATATCACTAAGGCTACGCAGCCGATGCCATTATTTGCACCACAGGATATCCCTGCTGAACAGGGAACGATACCATCAGCCTTGCCTGAGGCAGATGATGAGGCAAATATACGAGTCATGCTAGCACCGGTTAGCTCTAACCATCAGGATCATTCACAAAACCAGGAGGCAGTAAGAAATAGCCAGGCTGAGCCAGAAAATTATCTGCAGTTAAGTGATAAGCATGTGGCTGCCATGTTGCAAGCTAAACCAGCTACAGATCTTGATCCTGCTTTAAGACGTGAACTTACAGACGCTTTGAATCTGGCATTACTATATTTTGAATCAGGAAATACAGAAAAGGCTCATGAGCTTATTGCCAGGATCAAGGTACAAGGAGATACTGATTTGCAAGACCGTGCAAGGGAGCTTGAAGAACGGTATGCCTGAAGGTAAAAATGCCGTTATAGAAGATGTTTTGTTTTGCGGTCGCAGACTTGTCCCTTTTGTGGATGATGGTAATGAGTTTGTAGCTGATGCCAAAAGTATTGTGGCACTGCGGGATATGCAGCAGGCAGCAGCAGACTGCGGTCTGAAGATAGCAGTGTGTTCAGCCTACCGCAGTTTTGAGCGGCAGTTTGAGATCTTCAAGGATAAATTTGAAGGAAGACGACCAGTTCTTGCACCTGACGAAAGTGTAATTGATATTAGTGCATTAAGTTGTGTAGAAAAAATTAAAGCCATCACATTTTTTTCAGCTATTCCTGGCCTGTCCCGTCATCATCTTGGCACCGATTTTGATCTGTATGCTCCTGAATTGCTACCAGCAGGTCAGCGCTTGCAACTTACTTATCATGAGTACGACAAAGGTGCTTATTTTTATCCTTTAGGACAATTTTTACAAACAAGAGCGCATGCGTTTGGCTTTTTTCACCCTTTCTGGCATAACAAAGGTTGGCAGGGGGGAGCAGAACCATGGCATTTGTCCTACCGTATCCGTGCACAAGAGCTGCTATCTGATTTTTCCTTTGAGGTTTTTTGCAGTTTATATCAGGATAAGCATGAAGATTTTGTGCCTGAACTAATTTCTTTTTCCAGAAAAAATTATCGTAAGTTGCTATGTATGTGCTAAGTCAGAGCGCATAAAGTAAATACATGAACAATCAGTTCTGTTAGAACATTCTTTTCAGACAAACAAAAAGGGACATTTTTATGGTTATCAAAAAAACTGTATTAGCCTTTGTGGCAGCAGGGGCTGTCGGAGCAATGGTGCTGCCGTTACAGGCTTTGGCTGCAGATGATGTCGTGCTGGCACGTACTGCACCGCAGGAGATTGCACAAGCTGACATTCCGGTGCCTCCGGTTCCTCCAGGGGCATCACATCTCCCGCAGGGCTTTGGTCCTGAGGTGATTGTAGGTGATGGCTCTTACCGGCAGCTGCCTCCTCCTCCTCCGGCTCGCCCTGGGTTAGTGCCTGAGGGACGTCCCATACCTGCACCTCGTCCAGTGATAGTGATGGAGGCTCCGCAAGGATATGCTCCGGCTTATGCTGACAATTGGGGGACACCTCCGTCGCCCCGTTATCACCGCATGTGGCATGATGGCAGGGGATATGGTCCGGATTGCCCGTATTATAATGGTGGTATGGCTCAGATTCTGACTGATAATCGCTATAGTAAGCAAACTGATGAAATAGAAAAACTTGAAGATCTGCTCTACGTTGAGCGCAATGTATTACGCAGTATGCAACAAAACGGTAGTGCTACAGCTGCAGAAATCAGAACCCAGTCCAGGACTGTAGTTGATTTAAAAAATCGTCTTGATGCGCAATATGATGCTCTTATGCAACAATATAGTGAGGACAATGGTACTGCGGCCTTGCCTCCTTGCTATCAGGATGGGCGCAGACCGCATCACTATATGCGCCATCATCGTAATTGGCATCATTGGTAATGAGGTTTAAGTATGACGGAAGAACTGTTGAATGTTGTCATTATTGGCTCCGGCCCTGCCGGATGTGCTGCCGGTATTTATGCCAGCCGTGCAAATTTACAACCGGTGCTGGTGGCAGGTGATGTGCCTGGAGGTCAGCTGGTAACCACTCCGGAAATTGAAAATTGGCCTGGTGCTCTTGGTTCTCCGTCAGGCTTTGATCTGATGGCTAAGTTGCAGGATCATGCCAAAGCTTTGGGGACAGTTTTTTTGTCAGATAAGGTAGTAAAAGCTGAACTTGCAGGAGCAGTAAAAACTTTAACTTTAGGTTCTGGCAAGGTATTAAAGAGCAAGTCCGTGATCATTGCTACCGGTGCATCTCCTCGCTATTTGCAGGTGCCTGGAGAGGATGAGTATAAGGGACGCGGTGTATCTGCTTGTGCAACCTGCGATGGCTTTTTCTTTAGGGGTAAGGAGGTTGCAATTGTTGGGGGAGGCTCTGCTGCTTTTGTAGAGGCACTTTTCCTTACGCAAATGTGTGCCAAAGTATATCTTATTCACCGCCGTGAGGGCTTTAGGGCTGAGGCGGTAATGGTGGATAAATTTAAGCAAAAGATAAGCGATGGTAAAGCTGAGTTTATCTTAAATGCAGTGGTTACAGAGGTAATTGGGGATGGCAATCGGGTGACTGCCGCGCGGATCAAGCAGCAGGATCGGGTTTTTGATCTGCCTGTGGCTGGAATCTTTGCTGCAGTAGGGCATATGCCGCAAACTGAGCTCTTTAAGTCTGAGCTCAAACTTGATGAGGCTGGATTTATAGTAGTAGGACAGGGAAGCGACACTGCAACCTCGCAGCCAGGTGTTTTTGCAGCTGGGGATTGTGCGGATCGTATTTATCGTCAGGCGATCACCTCTGCAGGCTCAGGCTGCAAGGCCGCACTGGATGCCGAGCACTATTTGCTGGCCTGATTTGCCATGTTACTAGGGTGACCCCACCACGGGGGTCACCCTCCTATGCGTTACTTCTATTCTGGACACATGCTGCAGCTTGTCTTTGGCTGTATTGTTGCGCACTGTCAGTCAAGACAGATCTTTTCCAATAAGACTTGATAGACTTGTCTTAAAGTGTCGAGATCTGTCACGCTTACCCTTTCATTTATCTGATGAATAGTTGCAGAGCAAGGCCCAAATTCTAGCACTTGTGTTCCTAGAGGAGCAATAAACCTCCCGTCTGAAGTACCACCAGCAGTGGAGAGAACTGGCTTTATCTTACAGACTTGTTCGATAGCTTGCTGCAATTTCAGGCATAACTCAGCACGTGGACATAAAAAAGGCTCGCCGTTTAAAACAAATTTCAGGTCACAGTTCAGGTGTAAGCTGGCTACAACTTTTTTGACCTGGGATTCGATGCTCTCGGCGCTTTGCAAATTATTAAAGCGCCAGTTGCACATAAACCAGCACTCATCTGGGACAACGTTCTCAGCGCCAGTTCCACCTTTGATATTTGTACACTCAAAAGTTGTGGGAGGAAAGTCAGTGCTACCCTCATCTAATGGTTCCATCAGTCTGGCAATCAATGCTGCCGCCTGATGCAGTGGATTAATTAGTCGTTCAGGATAAGCCACGTGTCCCTGGCGGCCTTTGACCGTGATATGTGCAGTCAACGAACCACGACGTCCGATTTTAATGGTGTCGCCAAGCTGTGTGGCGCAGGACGGTTCGCCTACCAGACAATAGTCAGGTATCAAGCTCATATTTTTTAGTTTTTCTGCAACATATTTTATGCCGCCGGCGCCATCACCTTCTTCATTAGAAGTGATAAGCAGGCCAACTGTGCCTGGGTGATTAGGATATTGCTGCACAAAATCACGCAGAGCAATAGTCATGGCTGCATCAGAACCCTTCATGTCTGCAGCTCCGCGTCCGTATAGTACAGGGGAGCCGTTAACTGAGATAATATCTGCGGCAAAAGGTGGATGATCCCATTTATCTTCAGCACCTGGTGGCACTACATCGCTATGACCTAAAAAAAGTATAAAAGGCGATCCTTTGCCATGTAAAGCCAATAGATTAACTGTGCCATCCTGATAGAAAGCTTCTGTACGAAAGTTAAGAGGCTTTAAATAAGAATAGATAAGATCCTGGCACCCCTCATCAAGCGGAGTAATGCTGCGCCGCCTTATCAGGCGGGCAGCCAAGTTAACGGTATCAGAAAAATTTTGCCCAGCCACGATCTGGTGCTCCTTAGTCGTCAGACGGATATTGCAAGAACAATTTGCGTTCTAAACGTAGGAATTGATATGCGGATGGTTCTTTTTGTTTGATATCGCTAGATACACGGCCATAACGAATATCAGTAAGAAGTTCGCGATCTTTTGCGTTCAAGTTTTCGCAGGCTTTAAGATATTGCCTGACAAAATCGCCTGCAAGCAATTTATCCCATGGGTATACAGTGGAAATAGATCGCAAAATCAGCATGGACAAAGTGTCAACACTGATGATGCACTTTTCACTAAGTAAGGAAAGAAAACCTTTAAAATTAAGATAATTTCCAGCTAAATCATAGAATTTGATTTGCTCGCTTTGGGCTCCGTCAGGATAGAGAATACAGGCATCATTTTGTGAAACCCTGATAAAGTTCGGTTTGATCTCTGCAGCTTCCGCCTGGGCACGCAGGGCATCAGCGCATTTGCTGCTGCAGATAATGTTGGGAGTGGCACTCATTAAAGCCATTACTTCTGCAGTATCAGCCGCACCGTATTTCTCAATCTCCTCATCCTCAAGACGTACAGCAATCAGTGCGTTAAGTTTGTTTTCTGGCTCACGAATAACTTTATGTGCGTCAGGTGGGCAGTCAGGCTGCAGCCTAGTGATCTGTGTCATTACTTCACTCCTGTGTAAAAACTGCCCTGATTGTAGCAGAAATCAGTTAAGTCGCGTGGGCAGGGCGTAGGGTGAAGATGGTGATCTCAGATGAAGTTCCTAACCTGGCGCAGAACCCCTGCCATAGTCCTGCACCTTCGCTGACGTAAAGTTGCATTGAACCTATCTGATATAGCCCTTTTAAAAAACCGTCGTTGGCAGCTTCTGTCATTAGGTTTAATAGAGGAACTTGCCCACCGTGGGTATGTCCTGATAGCATTAGGTCTATGGTTGAATCGGCTTGTGCATAGTATCTGGCCTGGCGAGGCTGATGCGCAAGCAGCAGTCTGAAATCATCTCTTTTTTCAGGCAATGTAAGCAGTGCTTTTTTTAGATCTGGTCCTGAAAATCCCGGCTCTGCAGCTTTGGCACCGCTATCATCATCAAGTCCGATGATACTAATAAGAGCATTGCCCTGTGACACTTGCCTGCTTTCATTAATCAAAAAATGCAGATTGTTTTCACTGTACCATTGTTTCCATGGTCTAAGTCCCGTGATGTACTCATGATTGCCAGGGATATAAAAAATCCCGGTAGGAGCACTTAAGTGCAGAAAGGGCTTGAGATCATCATCTCGCATCTGCGGTGTGCCATCTACCTGATCTCCGGTGAAGACAATAAGATTCGGTGCTGCAGATTTAAGAAGGGATACACATTGTTCTGAACGCTGTTGCCGGAAAAAAGGTGAAGAATGGATATCGCTTACCTGAGCAATAGTAAAACCGTTAAGATCGGGATGAAGATCTTGTATATAGATGGTTTGCAGTTTAAGTTCAGGAGCCTTATATGCCTGGTATAGTGATACGGCACTGGTCAGACTGATGATGAGCAACAAGGCAGAGCCATAAAAACGCCTTACACAAAGGACTTTGGGGGTTGTCAGAACTGGGCCTTTGATTAACCGGATCATACTCAGAATGATATCGGTACACAGTGCTATGGGCAAAGCAAAAATGCCAAAATTAGCAGCAAAGGCGGTGAGATAGAGTAAGTTTGAAAATAGACCTAAATCATAATAATTCCCAAGTGAAAGTAGTGCCTGATGCAATCCAGAGAGCAGAGCTACTATTGATGAGAGCCCTAAAGCATGCTTCCAATTTAGACGCAGTTGCCTGAGCGGGTGCAACATCCCATAAAATGCAGTGCCCGCTGACAGCATAACTATAATGATAAAAATTAAAGAAATATTTTGCATGGTAGAGATGTCTTTTGGCTTAAAGGTTGATCGTCTGGTTTTTTCTAGGTTGTATTTTGCTGATTTGTTTGTCTGATTGCAGGTTAATTGAATTTCATACCACCACATGATTTTAGGCAAAATCTTAGATCACGTAAATTTTTATGTTTGTTTAAGTGTTGTTTTGACAAAAAATCACAGCAAATAGATAAAAAAGAGCAGTGGCAGCAATACAGGAAATGGGGGGCTACTAGAAACTTTATTTTACGCACTAGACGAGGGCAAAAACATGTTTTTACTGATGGCATGTTGTACAATGCGCTGTGACGCAGCCAAAGCTGTCTTTGGCAATCTGCGTTTTTTGGCTTTTAGCAGATTTAAATTTTTATTTTAGGAGCTTCTTCATGGAAACTCAGGATAATATTGAAAACACAGCTGTAGCATCCGACTCAACAGCTGAAGTTCAGCAGGTTTCATCAGTTCAGCCCTCTGCCCAGGCACAGATAGATACTGAAGAGCAAAAAAACACTCCTGAAGGTGGTTCTCGCGCTGAACATATAAAAGCAGCGCTAGAGGTCTTGTATGAGCATTTTCCTAAAGCATTTATCCGGGAAGGAGATGCTCGTCCGCTTAAGGTCGGTATTCTTGATGATCTTAAGAAAGAAGTTCCTAATCTCCCTGGCATGACTACCTCCAAGTTACGTGCTGCAGTGCGTATGTATTGCACTCGTTTGCGTTATTTTTATAGTGTACGCGAGGGGGCAAAGCGTATCGATCTGCAGGGCAATGAGGTCGAGGAAGTAACTGCAGAACATGGCACTTATGCCAAAGAGCGCTTTGAACAGATAAATGAAGAGCGTAAGAAGCGACTTGAAGAAAAGCAGGAACGCGAAAAGGCTCAGGCAGAAGGTAAGTTAAACGAAGACGATAAAAAGCCAGCTGGTAAAAAACCTTTTTATAATAAGGGCAAGAAGCCTTTTAATAAAAACGGAAAATTCAATAAGTTTAAAAAGCCAGGATTTAATAATCGTCCCAGACCCCAGTATGATAATGAGAATGAGGGAGATGCTGAAACAGCAGGATCATCTGTCTCCCGTTCACCGCGTAAACCCATGGTTAGGGTTAACGCTGCAGCCCATGTGCGACGTGGCAATATGATGGGCAGTCGCAGTTTTGGTGTCAAAGCTACAGAAGCTGAGTTAACTGTCGGTACCTCTGTGTTGGTATTGAATAATAACCACTATATGAAGGGTACTGTTACTTCAGCACCGGAAGGAGGCACGGTCAAGGTTCAGCTGTCAACTGGACTTATCATGTCGCTGCCTATTGATCGTGTGTTATTACCGGGTCGCCCGGTATCCACTAAGAGAGAAAGTTAGTCAAACTTTTCTCTTTAACATTTGTTTTAATTTGAGGATTTTGAGGTGGCTGTGCTGCGTTTTACTGCTAAATATGCTTTAGGAGCCGTGCTCTTATGTACAGCCGTGTTAGCTGAAGCTAAGCTGACAGTTCCTACGTTGGAAGATCTTCCTGTGCTCAGTCAGGAGCAGCAGCATCAGTTGGCATGTTCGCGCACAGCTAATTACTTTATCCGTGCACATTACAAAACTGTGGAAATTAACGATCAATTTGCAGATACCGTTATTGATCGTTATTTAAGTTTTTTAGACTATAACAAAAGCTTATATACGCAAGATGAGGTCGATGAGATCCATGCAAACCGTGCACGTATCCTGCGAGCCTTAAATTTTTGCGATTTAAGCTATCCATACGAACTGTATAACGATGCTTTGCGCCGCCGTTTTGCGAAATATTCTTTTTTTGTAGATTTTGTGAAAAACTCAATTGATGTTAGTACACATGAAACTTTGGAATATGATCGCAAGGACAGTAAATATTTTGACACCCCTTCAGAGCTTAGAGCATTGTGGGTGGCTGAAATCAAGAATGAATACGTAAATCAGATTCTTAATGATAAAACAGACAAAGAAGCTCGCGAGCGTTTAACCAGGCGCTATGAAGCTGCGTTGTCAAAAATTGCGCAGACCAATTCTGAGGATGTTTTCTCTACTTTTGAGAACGCTTTTGCCAGTTCCATAGATCCTCACACCTCATACTTAAGCCCGGTGGACAGTGAAAGTTTTAATGAGGATTTAAATCTGTCTTTAGAGGGAATCGGGGCAGTGCTCTCTTCTGAAGATGAGTTTACTGTTATTAATGAGTTAATGCCTGGTTCTCCGGCTGAATTGTCAAAAAAGCTGAAACCCAAGGATAAGATTGTTGGTGTACGTCAGGAGGACGGCTCTTATGATGATATTATTGGCTGGCGCCTGACTGACGTGGTAAAGAAGATCAAAGGACCTAAAGGAACCAAGGTTACTTTGGAAATAGAGCGTGATGGCGGGGGAAGTTCTGCCACCTTTGCCGTCGAGCTGGTGCGTGACAAAATCAGGTTACAAGATCGCGAAGCCAAGGGTGAAATTAAGGAATATCAAGGATCAAAAGTTGGTGTCATTTCTATTAAGAGCTTCTATACTGATCTGCATAAAGATATCAAACGCGAAATAGATAAACTTCTTAAAGATGGCATTAAGGCTTTGGTGATTGATCTGCGCTCAAATGGAGGTGGACTGTTACCTGAAGCTATCATGTCAACAGGATTGTTTATTGACGAGGGGCCGGTGGTACAAGTTCGTGATGCCATAGGTAACGTTATGGCACAAGCTGATGAGGATCCGTCTGTAGCTTACCAGGGGCCATTAGTTGTTTTGATTAATCGCTTGTCCGCATCTTCATCTGAGATCATGGCAGCAGCTCTGCGGGATTATGGTAGGGCACTTATTGTAGGCGACAATTCTTTTGGTAAGGGTACGGTTCAGCAAAACCGTCCGTTAGCACGAGTCTACGATTTTTCTAATACTGAGCTTGGTGCCATTCACTATACTATCGCCAAGTTTTATCGTATTAACGGTGGGTCTACCCAACTTAAAGGGGTAAGTCCAGACATAGCTTTTCCTCCACAAGTGGATGATGATGAAATCGGTGAAGCCTCAGAGCCATATGCTTTGCCATGGGATAAGATCAAACCTACAGCCTATAAAGGATATCTTAATATTGACGCTTATGTGCCAGAACTGACAGCTAAACATGAAGAACGAGTAAAGAACAATGTAGCTTTCCGTCTGATTAAAGAAGAAATGCAGCGCTATTTGGAACGTAAAGCAGGTAAAGTGCTGACCGTTAATTTAGCAGAAAGGCGCACGATGAAGGAAAGCGATGATTTGTTCCGCCTCAATAGCGTTAATGCCCGGCTAAAGGACATGGGCGAGCCTGAGATAGAAAATATTGATGAGTTGCCTGAGGATTTTGAATTCCCGGACGCTCTTTTGAATGAAGCTGTAGCTGTGGCCAGTGATTTTTCTGATGCCTTGGCTAAAAAAATCTACAAATCTGAGGATACCCCTATTTTTACCCGTTTCTCTGTAACAGCCACAAGTCCGAATCAGAAAGCTGAGACTGCAAGTGCTACTCAGTCTGATAAGCAGTTGGACTTGGAAAAAAAAAAAAAAATAATTCCTTTTTTTAAAATTAGTTTCTTTTGCGCAAGCGCAAGTGAGGAGATCTCCCATGCCTTCAGTAAATTCTTACCGGGTTCAAAGAAGATTGGATTATAAAGCTCCGGAATTTACTGCACTTGATATTGAGCTTACTTTTACCCTTTCTGATGAATATACCTTGGTGCGTAGTGTGGCACATTACAAACGCCTGACCTCAGATCGCAAGGCTCCTTTGCAACTAGATGGCGAGGATCTGGAGTTAATTGAGGTACTCTTGAACGGGATGAGCTGTAAGTCGCGAGTGGATGGGGACAAACTTGTTATTGATAACGTTCCAGATGAATTTGAGCTGACAGTAGAGAATGTTATTGCCCCTGCACTTAACAGTACTTTGATGGGACTCTATAAATCAGGCAGTACTTATTGTACTCAGTGTGAGCCGCAGGGATTTCGCCGCATTACTTATTTTTTGGATCGTCCTGATGTGTCTGCTCGTTATAAGGTAACCATTATTGCCCCAGAGTACGGCTGTCCAGTCTTGCTGTCAAACGGCAATTTAGTAGAAGAAGGCATTAAGAATGGGCGGCGTTATTGTGTGTGGGAAGATCCTTTTCCTAAACCTTCTTATTTGTTTGCTTTGGTGGCGGGTACTTTTGACATTATTAAGGATAGCTTTAAAACAAAGTCCGGACGTTCTGTATCATTAGAGCTTTATGTGGATCGTGGTGCCTATGATCGTGGCCAATGGGCGATGGAAAGCATCAAACAGGCCATGGCTTGGGACGAAAAGCGCTTTGGCCTGGAATATGATCTGGATAATTTCAAGGTAGTGGCAGTAGATTTCTTCAATCAGGGAGCGATGGAGAACAAGTCACTTAATATATTCAATTCAATTTATGTGCTCACTGATAAGAATACAGGCACTGATAGTAATTTTTATAATGTCCAGAATGTTATCGGTCATGAGTATTTTCACAATTGGACCGGTGATCGGGTAACCTTACGCGATTGGTTCCAGCTATCCCTCAAGGAAAGTCTGACCTCTTTTAGAGATCAGGAATTTTCTTCGGATGTGTCTTCACGGGCTTTGACTCGTTTAAATGCTATAAAGTTGATCCGTTCTGCACAATTTGCAGAAGATGCAGGTCCCATGTCACATCCGGTGCGTCCTGAGCAGGTGATGGAAATGAATAATTTTTATTCTGTCACTATTTATGATAAGGGTGCTGAAGTGATCCGCATGATCCATACTTTGTTGGGAGAGCGAACTTTCAAAAAAGGTCTGGATTTATATATTAAGCGCTTTGATGGCAGTGCTGCTACCATTGATGATTTTATTGCTTGCATGGCAGAGGTGTCTGGAAGAGATTTTAGGCAATTTATGCGTTGGTATACTCAGGATGGAACTCCAAACGTGGAGGCTGATTGGCATTTTGAAGAAGCTGCTAATAAGTTAATCATTCATTTCAAGCAGTATACCCGGCCGACCAAGCATCAGGCTCACAAAGAACCTTTTGAGATTCCGGTACGCACTTCGTTTTTAAATGAGGCTGGCCAGACAATATTGCCACCGGAGTTGAATACAGAAGGCATTATTTGTCTTACTGAAAATGAACAGACTTTTGAATTTACGGTTCCTGACAGTGGTACTTTGCCTGTATTACTACGTGATTTTTCAGCTCCAGTAAAACTACACGCTGCCTATTGTGAGGCTCAGTTACAGCATTTGATCTCTTGTTGTGACGATCCTTTTATTAAGATGGAAAGTACATCTGCTTTAATTCAGCGCTACTGCAAACAGAATATTGACAAGGCTGGACAAGGGAAAGAACTACCTGCACCCACTGCCATTTGTGAGGCTTTTTCCAGGGTGCTTGAGGATAAAAATATTGAACCCAGTTTAATTGCTTTGATCGTGGATGTGCCGTCACTGCAGAGCATGATGGAATATTTCGAAAAGATTGATATTGATGCTTTGTGTGTTCTGCGTGACCAGATGCGCCGAGTAGCGGCACTGTTCCTTCATGATAAATTTAAGCGTATTTATGAAAGCACCCATATCAAGGTGCCTTATCGCTATAGTTTGGAAGAGGCTGGACGTCGAGCCCTTTGCAATCTTTCATTAAAGATGCAGGTGGTGGCCTTAAAGGAGCAGGGCAAAGCAGAAGAGGCTGATGCCCTGATAAGCTCTCATTTTGACATGGCAGATAATCTTACAGATCGCCTTGCTGCCATGACCGTAGCTGTACATGAGCAATTGCCTTGTGCCGAACGCATTCTTGATGTCTTTAAGAAAGAGGCTGACGATGATGCGTTGTTGTACGATAATTTCTTCAGGGTGCAGGCTACGGCTCCTGGCGAGGGAACAGTATATAACGTACGAAAATTGATGCGGGATCCTCACTTTGATATGACTAATCCTAATCGGGTGCGTGCATTGATCGGGGCTTTAGTTCAAGGTAATCCGCAGGCCTTCCATAAGTTGGATGGTACAGGTTACGTGCTGCTAAATGATGCAGTACGGGAGCTTAATTCTGTTAATGAACAAATGGCAGCCAAGCTGTTAACTCCGCTGCTAAGTTTCCATCGCTTGGATGAAAAACGACAAGCACTTGCACGTGAATGTCTTGAACAGATCCGTGATCTGCCTGACGTGTCCCGTTCTGTTTTTGAGAAAGTAGATGCCGCCTTAAAGGCACAATAAAATGTTCGGTTATATCCGTTACCATTTCAGGCTGAATATTCCGCGCGCAGAAATGTTGCGCTATTACAGCGGACAGGCTCAGGTGGTGCAGGTACGTGCTACTGAAGGTTTGCTGCTGGAGTTACCTGCATATCATTTGCGCCCTTTTATCACTCAGTCTGGCATAAGCGGGAATTTTGAGCTGACTTTAAATTCTGATAATAAATTTATTTCTTTAAAACAACTCAACTGAGGTTCCAATGTCTCTTTACGCGCTTTACCCGAGCCTGGTTCGCCCATTGATTTTTATGCTAGATCCTGAAAAGGCACATAGCCTTACTATAAAACTAGGCAAGTTGTTGTCTAGGCCTCCGTTGTTATCTTTGTTTTCGCAACAGGTGGAAGAACGGCCGCTTGAGGTAATGGGACTTAGCTTTAAGAATAATTTGGGTCTTGCTGCCGGCATGGATAAAAATGGTGACGCCATTGATTATTTGGGAGCTTTGGGATTTGGCCATTTGGAGCTTGGTACAGTAACACCTCGTGCCCAGGAGGGGAATCCGCGTCCGCGTATGTTCCGTATTAAAGCTGCACATGGGTTGATTAACCGCATGGGTTTTAATAATAAAGGAGTAGATTATCTGGTCAGAAATTTGCTTTCACGTAATTACGATGGCGTGGTAGGGGTATCAATTGGTAAAAATGAGAGCACAGCATTAGATCATGCATTGGATGACTATCTTATTTGCTTAAATAAAGTATATCCACATTGTGATTATGTGGCAGTCAATATTTCTTGTCCTAACACCCCCGGATTAACAGCGTTACAGGAAGCCGCCCCGATGGAGCAGTTGATTTCTGGGATCAAACGCGAACAGGATAAGCTTGCTGCCGCTTCACACCGTTATGTCCCTTTGGTTGTAAAAATTGCGCCAGACCTAAGTGAAACACAATTACAGATAGTTTGTGAGATTTGTCTGAAATATAAGATAGATGCTATCAGCTGCACTAATACTACTACAGCACGTGACATGATAAGTGGCATGGAGCATGCTGGAGAGTGGGGCGGTTTGTCTGGGCGTCCTTTATTAAATCGTAGTACAGAGGTGCTGGCGAAAGTTCATTCATTTGTAGGCAATGAACTTCCTCTTATTGGCATAGGTGGGATCGATGGAGTAGTTAGTGCACGGGAAAAAATTCAGGCTGGTGCACAGTTGTTGCAGCTGTACAGTGCTTTTGTCTATCAGGGGCCTCAGGTTATTAAGGATATAGTAGAAAATCTGTAAAGCCCAGATCACATACTGGCTCTTAACTCTATTTATATTGCTTTGATAAGTATAGGGTAACTTAGGAAAGGACACTTTATAGGCGCGCTCAAAGATGGGAAAGTTGCTGATGACTAAAAGATCAAGTCTTAACAAAGAATTGACTTTGCATCTTGGCCTTATATTTATTATTTCCCTGCTATTGCTTATCCCAAAAATATTCTTTGATTCGGTGCTTTCCGACAGACAGTATATGCAGGATAGTGCAATAAGATCCATAACCTCTTCTTGGGGAGGGGAGCAAACAATTGCGCCTCCAGTGCTGATCTTTGCAGCAACAAAGGAAAGGGTGGTAGAAGTTAGCAAAAATGGTGAGCAGCGCCTGAGTGTTGAGCAATTTGATTTATTGCTGGCTCCAAGGATTACTGATATTCAGATTCATTTTTTAGGGCAGGAACGTCAGCGGGGAATTTATCGGGCTAATCTCTATCGGGCTGAGGTTTCTATGAGTGGAACGTTTTCTTTAAATGATCTGTTGGATCGTTTACAGGAAGCTCAGTTCGAAGGCGTTAGCGTGTTACAGTCAAGTCCTTATATTTTATTCCCGATTCAAGAAGCTTCAGGCATTGATAGCGTGGAAGAGCTTAAGATTAATGGAGTTAGTTTAACACCACGACCAGGTCAAAAAAATGTGAGTGCACAGATGTCTGATGGTTTTATGGCAATATTGGATCATAGTTTGCAGACCCGTGAGGTGAGCTTTAGTTGCAGTTACACCCTGCGAGGTTCGCTGATGTTGGCACTGCAGGCTCTTAGTGGGCAGATAAATGTTCATTTGGATGCAACAGCTCTCTCCCCCTCCTTTAGTGGGCGATTTTTGCCTGTTAAACATAACATAACAGCAGATGGCTTTAGTGCACAATACAATATCAGCTCGTTGGCTTCAGGTTATAGTGAACTTTACTCTGATAACTTACCTGAAAAGAGCGATATAGTTGTAGATATTCAGCAGGGAAGACAGCATTATGCATATATAGAACGTTTATCTAAATATGCTCTGTTTTTTATTGCTATGACTTTTGTAACTGTTCTTGCTTTTGAGTTGCTTTCTCGAACCATGGTGTCTTTAGTGCAATATGCAGTGACAGGAGCAGGTCTTATCTCTTTCTATCTGGTGTTACTTAGTTTAAGTGAGCATATTTCATTCGGATTGTCTTATGCATGTGGTGCAGTATTGTTAAGCATAATGATTGCATTGTATATGAAAGCTGTTTTTAAACAGTTACGCCAAGGTATCGCTTTATTTGCTATATTGCTGGCGTTGTATTTGATTCTTTATGCAATCGTAAACGCAGAAAATTATGCTTTACTGATTGGAACTGCATTGCTTGTTCTTATGCTGGGGGTGATCATGTATTTGACGCGGCATATAAATGATCATTGTAATGGGGATAATGCCCAGGAGTAATAAGCTAATTAAGCTTAGCCTAACCTATAAATAGATTGCGAGGAAAAAGTATTTCAAGGCCGTACTATTATGAGCCTGTCTTGCCATTGTACGTTCCTTCCAATTTAAGCCTTCTTTTACACTCTAGTCTTTTGTTATTTCTTAAGCCAATTTTTGAATAAAATCACTTCTTGCTATTCCTATACAAGCAACGCATCGAAATGATGCGCAGTTCACAAAATTTTTTAGAATAGTTTTTTACTTTCAAAATTGATTTGTATACAATATGAGTATGAAATACAATTTCAAATAGGAATATGTAAGTGAAATTTACGCCAGGTAATGAGTGGTCTTGGGGATATGGTAGCGAAAACAATGGAATAGCCCCATTAGTCCTCAATATATGCGATGATGAGGGCAAGAGATATGTTTTCACTACGCATTATACAAACGCAGATCTGCGGGAATTTCCGCAGCCTGGACAAGCTTTTTGTATTGAAGATGCGGCATTGCTTACTGACTTTCAGGAAGGTTTGTACAATATCAATATAGTCAAGGATGAAATTTGTTTGCCTTTGGCTCTCAATGCTCTGGCTTGTGCCCGTTTTGTGAAATTACCTCGTCCCTGTGGTCGGTTATTCTTGCCGTTTGCAGGAGCAGAGCTTATTTTACGAGGGCAAGTGGTTTCCCTATATTCTAAAAATGGCGGAGTAGGGGATTTTATGGTGTTAGATGAGTTCCCTGATTCTGACGTTTACAGAGTAATGTTGTTGAACCAGGAGTGGGATTTAGATCATATTATATTAAAAGCAGGTGCCATGATTAGAGTTCCTGCAAATTGTCTCTGCGCTTATCGATCCATTAGTATTGGTAGAAATGCCAGGTATGCCTAAAAGTTTTAATTTCTCTCCTAAGTTGCTGTAGTTCTTAACTTTGTTAAGAAGTTTTTCCCCTCAGGTAGCTCCATCCTTGAGGGGATTTTTTTTATCTAAATATGTTAGTAATTCCTAGAATGTAGGTTTTGCATTCTAGTTCGCTGTATATAGAAAGTTTCGTGAAGCCTACCTAATTGACGATCCTTTTTATTATTCTTAATTTAAAAGTTTGTTCAATCTGATTACTGTTTTGGACGTTGCAAAAAGCGCAAGATAGTTGTCGTTCGGGCCGAATACAGATCTTTTCGCTTTGAGTTATTTATGAAACAAGATTTTGGAGAAAATGAAAAAAATATTTACAACCAAAAGCGAAACAGTATGAAAAATGTGAAAGTATGAAAATTTATTGAATAAAAATAAAATTAACGCGTTAATAGATAAATAAACCCATATTAATAAACGTAATATAGTGCCATCATTTTGATAAATAGTAAGTTTTTAGAAAACCTCCAGGTTTTACAAATATAGTTCAAGTATTATATAAATACATATAATACTGGATTTTTATCTTTTTGAAAGATAAACAGATAGTTTTTAATATTTTTCAGATATGTATGAAAAATAACTACAAAACTTTTTCATAATTTTTCTCGAATCCTTCGCTTAGCCTCAACGGCTTTCAAACAGCAAAATCAAAAATAATTTAGTTGTTTACGCTTTTTCTTTATTACTCTTATTGAATTTTATTTTTAGCAATAATTAGATATTAATCTTGATGTAGGGAAATGTTATAAATAACAAATTTTCCAGACAGTAATGATTCTTTATAACAACTATCTTTCTAAGATATTAAATGTGATTTATTACTAATATTAATTCGTAAGATTTGACATAAAGAAGGAATGTAATTGCTCGTAATTATGTTTTCCTCATAAATCTCTGATTAATTGGTGTGTCTATTTTTATTATTTTTGTGCCTCTTTCTAAGTTTGCCCTAATTTAGTGTTTTTATACTGCAACTATAGGAAGATCGTTTAATCTTTGGTATGACTTAAGGAGTGGAATTATGTATAAGCTTTCTATAGTTGTTGCGTCTGCTGTTTTGATATCTACTTGTACTTTGGCAGCACCTCAAGGTTTCAATCAATCTGTTTCTGGTGGGCCCCAAGGTTTTGATAATTTAGCTCCTAATACAGTAGCAGGAGTGATTAGACAAGCCTATGATGATCAAGTTGTTACCTTAAAGGGGCGACTAACAAACTTTTTAGGTGATGATCGTTATGAATTTACAGATGAGGCAGGAGATCGTATTGAGGTTGAACTTGATGATGATATGAATTGGAGTAACATCAGCCGTAATCAGCTTATTACTATAGTAGGAGAGGTTGATAAGGATACATTTTCGACTACCATTGAGGTTATACAGGCTACTCCTGCACAATAAAGTATTCTATTTTGGTGCGGCTTTGTCCGCGCATCTTTATTACACCTTGATTTTGTTATTTTGTGCGTTTGGGCATGAGTGTTGTAATAAAAAGAGCCTGGCAATGTGCAGGGGAGAGGGATCCGAAAAAACTCTGCTAGCAG
>CALXOT010000026.1 GCA_944390085.1 uncultured Succinivibrionaceae bacterium | reverse complement strand
GGGCTTTTTTGCTCCGACCTGATGGGGACATTGTGGACATGCCCGTAAGTGCCCAGTAATGGGTGCTTACTAAAAGTGAGGCACCGTCTTCACGAAACCTCGCACGTAAGTGCGTAGGTAGTTCATGCCGCTGCGTCCTGTGATGCAACAGACGGCAAAAAGCCGGCACAGCTGCCGGCTTCTTTTTTTTCGACAAATAACAGTTAACTGTCAGTTGCAGTACCGCTTGTCAGTTGCAGTACCGCTTGTCAGTTGCACTACCGTCTGTCTGCCGCGGTACCGTAACTGCCTGCTTGCTGTACCCGCAGTGCGCTAATCTGCCTTATTGCGCAGAATCGGCGGCACTGACCACAGATCAGGACTGTCAGCACCTGCCCCCTGTGCCGGGCTGACTGCCACCTCAGCGGGGGTACTGACCTCAGTTAACTGTACCGCAGGTCCTGCCGCCTCACGCAGCACCGGCCCTGCACTGAAAGGCGCTGCCGGACGGACCGCCTCAGCTGCACCTGTCTCCTGTCCCTGCGCCGGCACCGCTGCTGCGCCCTGGCTGTTAAAGGAACTCAAAGGACGCTGTTGGGACATGGTGAAAAAGCCATTGCCGCCCTCCGGCCTGCCGTTTAAGGCATTGCTGCGGCGCATCGAAGCCTGGGCTCGGGCCACTGCAGCCGGGCTTTCGGCCCCCGGGACATCTGCAGCTGAAATGCCGGTGATTAGGATAGTGACCGCAATTTCATCCTCAGCTATCTTCTCATCAAAGGACAGACCCATCTTGCAATCGGCCTCCTCGTCGGCATAGCTTTGAATTTCGGTGCAGATCTGCTCCCACTTGCTGATCGGGAAATTCGGATTGACCCGGGCATTGACCAACAGTCCGGCGGCAGACTTGATGTCCACCTGCTCAATCAACGGGCTGTGAATGGCATGCTGTACCGCATCCTCCACGAAATTGGCACCCTTGCCCACGCCATTGCCGATCATAGCATGCCCCCTGCCCATCAGCACGGTCTTGACGTCAGCAAAATCAAGGTTGATATAACCCGGGCGGGTAATGGAATCGGTAATGCCCTTGACGGCATTGAGCAGCACGTCATTGGCCTCACTGAAGGCATTGACAATAGAGACATTGGCCCCTAAGTTCTTGAGCAGCTTGTCATTGTCGATAACGATTAAGCTATCCACATGCTTTGACAGATCACTGATGCCGGCCTGGGCATTGATCATGTGGCGCTTGCCCTCAAAGCGGAAAGGCTTGGTCACCACCGCCACAGTCAGCGCTCCGGTCTCCTTGGCGATCTCTGCAATGATAGGGGCAGCACCGGTGCCGGTACCACCACCCATGCCGGCAGTGATGAACACCATGTCAGAACCCTGCAGCAGTTTCTTGATATCTTCCTTGCTCTCCTCTGCAGCCTTACGTCCCTTATTGGGATCGCAGCCCGCGCCCAGGCCGTTGGTCAGCTTGACGCCGATCTGCACCTTGGTGGGAGAAGTGGACTTGGTCAGGGCCTGGGTATCGGTGTTGACCACGATGAACTCCACGCCCGACAGGCTCTGATTTATCATGTGCTGCAGTGAGTTACCGCCGCCACCGCCCACGCCGATGACGCGGATCACACAGTTATTGGCCGGATGGATATTGGAATCTGCTGCGGTGCTTGATACCGCCGCTACCTTAAAATCGCTCATATCGTTATCCTGAAATTTATATTTGCCCTAATCTTAGCAAAAGAAACGCGCAGATTTCTTGTATTTGCGTCAAAGTTTGATCGTAAAAACTGTATCCTGCCAGCCTTACATCTCACGCTTGAACCAGTCCTTAAGCTTGGACCAGGCGGATTTGACCCCGCCCTCTGGCTCCTCTGCCGCACTTTGATAGCGCTCATCAAGATCTGAGCGACCAAAACGCAGCAGCCCCACCGCCACCGCCTTGTCAGGCCCGGGCTGGCTGTCATCGCACCAGCTGACCCCGCGCGGGATACCGACCTTGACCTTGACGATATTAAAGCGCTCCTGTGTCAGGGAAACTGAGGCCAGTTTCTCAATACTGCGGGTACGTGCCACCCCGCCGGTCAGCACAAAACCGGCTCCCAGGCGCAGCAACACTCCCTGCTCCCTGGCAGCATGCTCAATGTGATCGCTTACGGAATTGAACACATCCTGCAGCCCCGAGGCAATGACGTCAGCCAGATCAGCCTTGGGAATGAGCAGGGTTTCCACCTTGCCGTCGGCACCGGGCACCGAAACCTGCAGAGACTTGCCGCGCTCCTCATCAGTGAGCAATGAGGATCCGGCCACCCCGTATTCACACTTGATTTTTTCCGCCAGCGACAGAGGTAGGCCATAGCGCAGCGCAATGGCGCGGGTAATGGCATTGCCGCCGCGGTCCAGGCCAAAGGAAATAATCAGGCGCTGCTTGTCATAAACCGCCACATTGACCGTGCCGGCACCGTAATCTATCAGGCACACCCCGATATTCTTGTCATCGAGTGACAGCACGGCATCAGCTGCCGCAATACCGGTAAAGACAAAACGGTCAATCATCACATCCGGGGTCACGCGCTGAATGGCCGCGCGCAAATTATTTTCCTGATCGCGGCTGCAGGAGATGATATGGACCTGCACATCGACCCGCATTGCCGAAAGACCGATCGGATTAGTGATCTCGCTCCCATTATCACAGGTATAAAACTGCGGGATCACGTGAATGATGTGATTGCCCTCAGATAGCTTGACCGAGCGAGCATTTTCAATGCAATGATCGCGATCGGCCGTGGATACTACCCGGTTTTGCACCGTGGCCGTCCCATGCTCGTTGCGCGATTCAATGTGCCGTCCGGCAATACCTAACAGGCAATGATCAAAACGCTGCCCCAAGTTCGGCTCCACATCCTGCAACAGCGCCGTCAGCTCCGCACTTAAGGCAAAGAGATCACTTACCGATCCGGCGTTCAATCCCTGTGCCGGCTGTTCCCGGTAAAAACGCACTGCCACTGCGCCATCGGCATCCACTTCACCGGCGATGATGCGCAGCCAGGAGGTACCGATGTCAATGCCGATGATGAGCGAGCGGTCAGTGCCGCGTTCTGCCGCTGAAATCTTGCCTTTGTTCTTGGGAAACATAGTTATTGCTGCTCCTTTGCGCGTTCCTTTACCGCAAAACCAATGTCATAGCGCAGATCGACATATTCAGCTGCCTGCAGATCAAAACCTGAGCCACGGATGGCGGCCAAAAAGCGCTTTAAGCGCGCCAGGGCTATCTGCCCGTCATTGTCACGCCCTAAAATCAGGGTGGTGCCGTTTAAAAGCTTAATTCTAAAACAGCGTATATTATCAAGCAAAACTTCACTCATCTGCAAATCTGCACGCTTAAGCTCGCGCATAAACAGCACTGCCTTGGTATAAACCTCAGGCGCCAGGCTGTCATGCGGTGCCCGCAGCCGCACCAGTGGCTCGGAAAAGCGGCTTAAATCCGGGTAGAACACCTGCCGCGCCCTGGCATCATACAGTCCATTTTCATTCCAATAGGCGGCCGGCACATGCTCAATCAAGGAGATCACCAGCCGATCAGGCATCTGCTTTTTCACCTGCGCCCGAGCCACCCAGGGCAGCTGCAGCAATGCCTGGCGCAGGATGTGGAGATCGAGGGCCGCCAGGTTACGACCGGCACACAGCCGACCGGCCAGGGCCGCCACTTCCTTTTTGTCTATGCGCATCAGTGCCCCGTCGATCACTACCGCCCGCACCGGCAGATTGCGATCAGAAAACAGCGCGTCCTTTAAGCGCAGATCCAAAAATACCGTCAGCATGCAAGATAACAGGCAAAAGCACAGTCCCGCAATAAAGCGACCGCGGCTTTGCGAATGAAAGGCCCTGCGTCCTGCTGGCATGGCTGCAAAATCCCTGCAGTTGTGCCTACTGTACTGCCGTCCAGCGCTGGGACAGCAGCCTACAGGCCTGCGTCACTGAGCCCGCCCCCTGTGTCAGCACGATATCCCCATCGCGCAGTAAGGGCTCAAGCAGGGAAGGCAGTTCCTCCAGGCTTTCTGCAAAATGCGGCTCAAGCTTGCCCTTGGCACGGATGGATCGGCACAGATGGCGGCTGTCCGCCCCCGGGATCGGATCCTCCCCGGCACTATAGACCTCAAGTAAAATCAGCTCATCCACCTGCTGCAATACCCGCACGAAATCCTCATACAGATCACGGGTTCTGGTATAGCGGTGAGGCTGGAACACCATCACCAGCCTGCGCCCCGGCCAGCCGTCCCGTACCGCCTTAATGGTAGCCTCCACCTCAGAAGGGTGATGACCATAATCATCAACCAGGCTGACAGTCGCCTTGCCGCTGTTAAACTGCCCGTAACGCTGGAAGCGCCGCCCCACACCCTCAAAGGTGGCCAGCGCCAGCTTGATGGCCTCATCGGCAATTCCTTCTTCCATGGCCACCGCCGCTGCAGCTGCCGCATTCTTGGCCATGTGCAGGCCCGGCAGGGTCAGACTTACCTGCAAGGGCGCCCTATTCTTGCGCACAATGGTAAAACGTGAGCCGCCGGCACAGGGCTCATAGTCAGTGACCTGCAGATCAGCGCCTTCCCGGGTGCCGTAGGTGATCACGGTACGCCCGATGCGCGGCAATAACTTCTCTATCACCGGATCGTCAATGCACACCACAGCCACCCCGTAAAAGGGCAAATTATGCAAAAACTCAATGAATGTATCCTGCAGGCGTGAGAAATCCCCGCCGTAAGTGCCAAGATGATCAGGCTCAATATTGGTCACCACCGTCAGCATCGGCTGCAGGTGCAAAAAGGAGGCATCGGATTCATCAGCCTCAGCAATCAGATAGCGTGAGGTTCCCAGGCGGGCATTGGTGCCGGCACTGTTGAGCAGGCCGCCTATCACAAAGGTGGGATCCAGCCCGGCCTTGGCATAGATGCTAGCTATCAGGCTGGTGGTGGTGGTCTTGCCATGGGTGCCGGCCACCGCTATGCCGTAACGGTAGCGCATCAGCTCACCGAGCATTTCGGCGCGGCGTACCACCGGAATGCGGCGGCGCAGCGCCTCCTCCACCTCCGGGTTTCCCGGATGAATGGCAGATGACACCACAATGACGCTGGCATCCTTAACATTGGCACAATCATGGCCGATGAAAATCCTGACACCCAAGGAACGCAGGCGTGCTGTGACCTTGCTCTCTGCAATATCAGACCCCTGTACCGCATAGCCTTCATTTAAGAGCACCTCGGCGATGCCGCACATGCCTGCCCCGCCGATGCCGACAAAATGGATGCAGTGCACCTTGTGCATCAGGGGCACTGCCAGCTTAAGTTCAGATTTGTACTGTAAGTCGTTCATAAAAAATATCTGTAAGTCTTTATCCGTTTTAAGGCCTTGTCTGCAAGCTTCCTGCAATCAGCTGACATTTGACTTACGGTAACCTGCTGCAAACTGCCAGAGCCCAAGCCCCATACTCGCGCGACCCTAAACGCATATATATATATATATTTGTTTTATAAGTCCTTATTTTCAGGACTGATGTTTTTTAGCCTCAAGCAGCGCATAAATTTCCTTGAGGATAAGCTCCGGAGCGTCCAGCAGCGCCGCCTGTTTCTGACAGTCACTGCGCCGCGTAAGTTCAGCTGCTGTACACAAGGGCAGCAGCTGCGCACGCAGCTTGTCCTCAGTAAGATCCGCCTGGGCAATCAAGGCCGCCCCGCCCTTTTGCACCTGGGAGGCAGCATTCTTGGTCTGATGATCATCAACTGCCGTGGGCAGCGGCACATACAAAGCCGGCATTCCCGCTGCTGCGGCCTCAGCCACAGTCAGGGCCCCGGCCCTGCAGATCAGCAGATCCGCATGGGCATAGGCTGCAGCCATATCGTCAATAAAATCGCAGGCCCGGTAAGCAAAGCCAGGTTTTGCACTTGCAGGCAGAGCAGAGATCAGCTGCTCCAGGGCTGCGCTGTTGCCCTTGCCGCACTGATGGGTTACGCTCAGACTAATTCCCCGTGCCTGAAGATCGCTAAGGAAAATAGCACTGAGCAGCCCCGGCAGCCGCTCATTTAAGGCACGCGCCCCCAGCGAGCCGCCGACAATCAGAAGACGCAGCGTATTATCCGGCATAAAAACCCGTTCCATGGCATGTAAGGCTGCAATTTCCGGGCGTACCGGATTACCGGTCACCTTGACAGTTGAGCCACTGAAGGCCCCGGCAAAGCCCAACAAAGTCCGGTCTGCCAGCCTGAACAGCAGGCGGTTGGTAAGGCCAGCGGCCGCATTCTGTTCATGCAGGATAAGCGGCACCCCTGCCATTTTGGCCGCCAGGCCGCCAGGACCTGAGGCATAACCTCCCATGCCGATGGCTACATCAGGGGCAAAGTCCTTAATGACAGCCCGCGCCTGGGCCACGGCCCTTAAGATCATGAAGGGGGCAGTGAGCATGGTCTTAAGGCCATTGCGCCTAAGGCCATGCACCTTAATATAGGCGATGTCAAAGCCCGCCTTAGGCACTAAGGCTTCCTCCAAGCGACCGCGCGCGCCCAGCCATAAAATTTGGGCACCCTCTGCCTGCAAGCGGCGGGCAATGGACAGCGCCGGAATGACGTGGCCGCCGGTACCGCCGGCCATGATTAAAACTTTCATATAGCCTCCGCGCCTTAAACGTATACCTGATTAAAGCGCTCACGCGGGCTTTTTCCGATTTGCCCGCTCTTAAATTCAAAGTCTATGCGCAGCAGCATGGCTAAAGCCGCCATGCAGATAAAAAGCGAAGATCCGCCATAAGAAACCAGGGGCAGGGTCAGGCCCTTGGTGGGCAGGGCTCCCGTGGCCGCGCCAATATTGATCACCGTCTGCAGGCACAGCCACAGCCCAATACCAAAGGCAGCAAAGCCCTGGAACCAGGGTCCGCGGCGCAACAGAGCAAAGGACAGGTGTACCGCCTTTACCACCAGGATAAACTCCAGCACAATCAGGACCATCATGCCGGCAAAACCCAGCTCCTCGCCCAGAATGGCAGTCACGAAATCCGTGTGGGCCTCAGGCAGGTATCCTAACTTTTGCATCGAGTTGCCCAGCCCCTGGCCAAACAACCCGCCCCGCCCGAATGCCATCAGGGACTGCGTGAGCTGATAGCCCGAGCCAAACTCATCGGCCCAAGGGTCCAAAAAGGACAGCACCCGGCGCAGTCGGTAGGGCTGCAGTACCACCAAAAGTCCACCGATCACCCCAACAATGGACAGGGTAAGGATATATTTTAACAGCCCGGCTCCGGCTGCAAACAAAATGCCGAAGGTAATGGCCGTCACCACCACCAGTGAGCCGAAGTCTGGCTGGCTTAACAGCAGTAGTGCCATCACCGCAATGAAGATCTGAGGCTTGATGAAGCCTTTAAGCTGCGTCCTGATCTCCCCGATGCGACGGCTTGAGTAGGAGGACAGGTAAATTATCCAGGAGAGCTTGAGGATTTCAGCCGGCTGCACGTTGAACAACCCAAACTCAATCCAGCGTCTGGCTTCATTGATCTCGCGCCCGACAAAGAGCACCAACACCAGCAAAAACAGCGAGGCAAAAAGCGGCAGTACCGCATAACGCCGGATCACCGCCGTCGGGATGGCGGCGCAGAACACAAATACCACCAATCCTGCAGCCACGTAGATTAACTGGCGCTTTAAATAATAGGCGCTGTCATGAAAACGGGTGAAGGCTTCCGTCACCGAGGCAGAGCTTATCAGCACCACGCTCACGGCCAACAGTGCCAGGATGCACAGCACCAGCCCCCGGTCAAAGGGGGCCTTGCTGCCCAGTAGGAAGCCACAGGCCTGCCTTAGCATCAGCTTCAGTCCCTGCGGCTTTCCAGATGGGTGACTAAATTGACAAAGATGCGCCCCCGCTCCTCAAAGCCCTTGAACTGATCAAAGGAAGCACAGGCAGGCGAGAGCAAAATAGCCTGTCCCGGGACTGCCATTTCAAAGGCCTCATTCAGAGCTTGCCTTAAATTAAGTGCCGGGCGGGTATAGTCCGGATCGAGCGAGAGCAGCTTGTCAGCATCGCGGCCAAAGCAGAACATCATGCTCACCTCATTGCCCAGATACTCCTTTAAGGGGGAGAAATCCTGTCCCTTACCCAGACCGCCTGCCAGCAGGATGATGCCATTGCGATGCCGCCCACACAGTCCCTCAATGGCCGCCTGGGCTGATGCCACATTGGTGGCCTTGGAATCATTGTAAAAAGAGACTCCATCGAGTACCCGCACCAGCTGACAGCGGTGCTCCAGCCCCGGGAAGGTACGCAGGGCCTCCAGCTGTGCATCCTCCGGGATCCCGGCGGCATCAGCCAGCGCCATGGCCGCCGCTGCGTTCAATTCATTGTGGGTGCCGCAGATCACCAGATCCCGGCAATTGAACACCCGTCTGCCATTTTTGGTCAGGAAAGTGCCCTTGGTGGTAACCTCGCGCCCATAATCGGCATTGTCAAGCCCGAAGGTAGCCCAGGCCTTGCCTACCTTTGGCGCTGTCCGTGCATCATTACGATTAGCAATGATGCGGCTGCAATGGCGGTACAGGCGCTGCTTGGCCTCAGCATATTTTTCGATGTCGCCGCCATAACGGTCCAGGTGATCCTCGCTGACATTGAGGATGGTACCGGCAGTAAGGGCCAGGGAATAGGTGGTTTCCAGTTCAAAGCTTGACAGCTCCAGCACGTAAAGCTCAGCTTTGGGCAAGAGGATGTCAAATACTGCAATACCGAAATTGGCCCCGACTGCCGTCTTGATGCCGGCACGCTGCGCCATGGCCGTCACCAGTGCAGTGACGGTGGACTTGCCATTGGATCCGGTGATGCCGATGATGGGGGCCTTGGCCTCAAAGGCAAACAGCTCAATGTCCCCGATGATCTGCGCCCCGCTCTGGGCTGCTGCCTCAATCTCCGGCAAATGGATACTGATCCCCGGTGAAACCACCAGAATGTCAAATTGAGTCAAAAGCTCACCATTTAAAGGGCCTAAATTCAAATCCACACCGCGCGGCAGCTCATCGACATAGGGCGGGTTGGTACGGGTATCAAAGACGGACAGGTGCCTTAAATCATGCTTTAGCAGATAGCCTATCACCGAGATGTTGGAGATACCAAGGCCGATCACCGCGACCTTTTTACCGTTTAAGTTTGCGTTCATCGAAAAATGTCCTTCGGGCGTTTATCCCGTAATGTGCCCTAGCGCAGCTTGAGTGTGATTAAACCGATTAGGACCAGCACCACTGTGATGATCCAAAAGCGCATGAAAACCCGCGGTTCCGGCCAGCCTCCCTTTTCAAAATGATGGTGAATCGGGGCCATCTTAAAAATGCGCCGGCCGGTCATTTTATAGGATCCTACCTGCAAAATGACAGAAATAGTCTCAAGCACAAAGATGCCACCCATGATGACCAGCAGCAACTCCTCACGTACCAGCAGGGCAATGATCCCCAGCAGGGCTCCTAAGGCCAGGGACCCCACATCGCCCATGAAAACTTCGGCAGGGTAGGTGTTGAACCACAAAAAGCCCAGTCCCGCTCCACACACCGCGGTGCAAACCACAATCAACTCTGCGGCCTTGGGCAGGTATGGGATATAGAGGTATGAGGCAAAATTGGCATTGGAGGTCAGCCAGGCGATGATGCCAAAGCCGGCTGCCACCGTCACTGTAGTGATGATGGCAAGTCCATCCAGGCCGTCGGTCAGATTAACCGCATTGGAGGCGCCGGTGAGTACGAAGTAGGCCAGCGGAATGATGAGGAAACCAAGATCCGGCATAAAGTCCTTGAAGAAAGGAACCACCAGGGTGGTCTCAGCCTTGCTTTCGGCAAAACCATAGATGGCACAGGACAGCCCCAACGCTGCGGCAGACTGCCAGAAATACTTGTACTTAGCCCGCAGGCCATGCGGATCGTGGCGCACCACCTTCAGATAATCGTCGGCAAAGCCAATCAGGCCATATACCACAATGGTAATGACACACAAAATGGCATACAGATTATCCAGCCGGCACCACATCAGGCAGGTCAGCACAATGGTGCCATTGATCAGGATCCCGCCCATGGTGGGGGTTCCCTGCTTCTTTAAGTGGCTCTCTGGACCGTCCTTGCGCACCACTTGCCCAAAGTGCAACAGCTGCAACCTGCGGATAGCATAGGGTCCCACACACAATGAAATGCACAGCGCAGTCAGAAAACTCAGCGCCGCCCGGAAGGTCAGGTACTCAAACACCCGGAAACTGTCAATAAACTGTGACAGATAGTCAAAAATAAAATAAGCCATGAAAGCGTTTCTCTTGTTTTACTTATGCTGTGTTTAACTCATGCACTTGAGTTTATGCCAAAAACCGGCACATCCTAAAAACGGCATCCCTGCTGCCGCCATCAGCCCCGGGCATCGGCAAAATGCTGCTGCAAAAAGGTACTGACACGCCCCATCTGCATGGCATGACTGCCCTTTACCAGCACGCAGCAGCGCTGCCCTGCCGCAGCCTTAAGCTCAATTAACTCAAGCAGGCGCGCGCACAGTTCCTCATGATCCGCACAATGCGCCTTAAAGCCGTTAAAAGCGGCATCAGCGTAGCGGCATAAGGGGCCAATACTGAGCATGGCATCCACCTTGCCGCAGGCACTTTCCCCGCAGGCACGGTGCAAGGCCTCACTCTCAGAGCCCAGCTCCCCCATATCACCCAAAACCAGCACCCGGCAGCAATCCTTGAAGCCAGACAATACCTCAATGCCGGCCACTACTGCATTGAAGCTTGCATTATACGCATCATCTATCAAAGTTACAGGCCCTGACTGCTGCAGGCACAGGCGACCCTGCAGGCTGCGGCATCGGGCAAGCCCCGGGGCAATGTCTGCAAAATCAGCACCGGCACTTAAGGCCAGGGTGGCGGCAGCGGCTGCATTCAGGGCATTGTGGGCACCGAGCTGGTTTAAGCTAATCAAGGCCCGTTGCCCCTCCCTACCCTCAAGCACAAAGGACAGGCCCTGTGGCCCTGACTCAATCTGATTTACCCGCACGGCAAAGGTGGACGCCCGGGCGGCATAATCCCTAGCTGGGACTACGGTGGGATCCTGGGGATCAAGCAGGTGTAGTCTCCTAGCCTGTTCTGCATCCGCAGGCCCGAAGGTCAGCAGCCGTCCCTGTTCCCTTTCTGTGACAAAATCGCTTAAAAAGCGCTCAGACCAGGGACCGGCTCCCGGCACAATGCCCGTGCCACCTGAGGCCAGCACATCCTCAATCAGCTCCCGCTTGCCAAGATAGACCCCTTCGGCCGAGCCGAAGCCTTCGATATGCGCCTTGCCCACATTGTTGATGAGTGCACTTTGTGCGCGCACAAACTCACAGGTACGCTGCAGATCGCCGCGGTGACTTGCGCCCTGCTCAATCACTGCAAAAGCGGTGTCAGGCTCTAAGTTCAGTAAGGTAAGCGGCACCCCCACATCATTGTTGAAGTTACCGCAGGTGGCCAGCACCTTGCCCTTGTTGGCCAGAATGGCCGCCGTCATCTCCTTGACCGTGGTCTTGCCACACGAGCCTGAGAGAGCGCACACCCGCGCCTGCGACTTCATCCGCACGCACAGCGCGCACAGCCCAAGCAGGCGCTGTGTGTCCTCAGCGACAATCAGGCTAATTCCCTGCCCCTGCAGGGCCTTGCATTGCTCTGATCTGGCCTTGAAAAAGGCGGCACTCACACCAAGCTGCGCCGCACCTTGCGCTGCAGCCTGTTCCACAAAGGTATGCCCGTCAAAACGCTCTCCCTGCAGAGCAATGAAAAGAGCTCCCTTACAATCAAGGCGGCTGTCAGTCAGCACTTGCTGTACCAAAGAGCCCGCCCCCTGCGCCCCCGGCATTATCTTAAGTTCAGGAGCCAGTGCTGCAAGTTCACGCAAAGTAAAGGGGATCATGCGTCCTCCCGGGAACCGGCTGTCAAAGTTTCACTGCCATCTTTTCCACTGTCCTTGCTATCAGCCGCCTTGTCCTCAGCTGACTTAGCGTACAGCCCCGCCGGTGCCGGCAGCCCCAGCAGCCGACACGCCTCCTCGCGGTCTGAAAAATGAATGGTTCGGTCCTTTAAAATCTGATAGTCCTCATGCCCCTTGCCGGCTATCAGCACCACACTGCCAGGCTGAGCGCTGCCTGACTGCACCGCAGCTGCAATGGCCTTACGCCGGTCCAGCACACAGCTTACCTTAAAGCGTGCTTCAGCCACGCCCAGCAGCATGTCATCGATAATAGCCTTAGGATCCTCGCTTCTGGGATTGTCCATGGTCAGGATCACTTCATCGGCAAAGACTGCTGCCTTCAGGGCCATCAGCGGACGCTTGCCGGCATCCCGATCCCCGCCGCAGCCCAGCACGCAAATCAGGCGGCCCCCGCCTGCCATGTGCTGCCTGCAGGCCTTTAAGGCCTGTTCCACCCCATCCGGGGTATGGGCATAATCAACCACGCACAAAGGCAGATCCTGGCCAGAAGTAGCGGCAAAGCGCTCCATGCGCCCTACTACCGGCTTTAACTTGTCACTGAAGGCAAGCATCTCCGGCAAAGGCAGGCCGACGGCATGCAACAGGCTGATGGCTGCCATGTAATTGGAGACATTAAAGGCTCCGAACAGCGGCAGCTTCACTGCAATCTGACCGAGCGAACTTACCACCTCAAACTGGCAGCCATTGCTATTAAAGGAGAGCTTGCCGGCATACATGCCGCGCTTATCGGTAATAAAAGGCAAGCTCTTGTCACTGCCAAAATACACCGACTGATCAAGCCTGCATAAAAACTGCCGCCCCCACTCATCATCTGCATTAATCACCACCCGCTGGGGCTTGACCCGGCTTAAAAAAGAAAACTTGGCCTCAGCATAGTTTTCCATGGTCTGATGATAATCAAGATGATCACGGGTTAAATTGGTAAAGGCAGCGCCAAAGAAAGAGCAGCCGTCAATCCGTCCCTCGGCAGCACCGATGGAGGACACCTCCATCACCGCATAACGCGCCCCCTGACTTACAGCCAGGGCCAGCTCCCGCTGCAGGGCAATAGGTTCGAGCGTAGTATTGGCACTTTTTTTAAGCTGGCCTAAAAAACCACAGCCCAAAGTGCCCAGGATATAGCATTTCTTACCCAAAGATTCCAGCAGCTGAGCCGTGAGGAAAGTGACGGTAGTCTTGCCATTGGTGCCAGTCACCCCTAAAAGCCGCAGCTTTTCTGACGGATGATGGAAAAAGAAGGAGGCAAGCTGTGCCAGATCGCTTTTTTTACCCAGGATAAGGCAGGGTACACGCCCGCACAGTGCCACAAAATTGGGCTCTGCATCCGCCTTGTCCATCAGCACGGCGCCAGCTCCCCGCTCCAGCGCCTCCGGGATCAGGGTACGGGCATCAGTGTGCAGTCCCTTCCTGGCATAAAAAATCGCCCCGGGACTGACTTCACGCTGTGAGCTTACCAGATCAGTAAGCACCTGCTGCCTATCTGCCGCATCAGGTTTTAAACCCAAAAATTCTTTTATTTCATACAGGGTGCGCTGCATTGCATCTCCTCACCAAAAGGCTGCGGCAGTCAGGTTCTGTCTGCCAGCTTACCAAAACACCTGCAAGCCATGCCCCAGGACGGCACATCCTGCTATTTATCCGGCGGTACATTATAAAGCTGAAGTGCGCGGGTCATCACATCTTTAAACACCGGGCCGGCCACGGCACCGCCGTAATAGGAAATCTTAGTCGGATCGCGCACTGTAACCACCAGGGCAAAACGGGGGGCCGACAAGGGGGCAAAGCCGGCAAAGGTGGACATATAGCGCTTCACATAGCCCCCTTTCTGAGCGATCATGGCTGTACCGGTCTTACCGGCAATGCGGTAGCGGTCAATGGCCGCTTTGCCACCGGTACCACCGCCTGACACTACCGTCTCCAGCACCGCGTGAATACGCTTGATCTCCGCCACATTGCCACATTGCACCGCCTGCACCGGCTGATGCTGCCTTAAGATGGTAACCGGCACCCGCCCGCCGTAATTGGCCAGGGTGGCATAGGCCGAAGCCAGTTGCAGCGGGGTCACTGTCAGGCCGTAGCCAAAGCCTAAAGTAGCCTTGTCAATTTCCGACCAGAACGGACGGGAAGCATTAAGCTGCCCGGCAGATTCCCCGACCAGTCCAGAGCTGGTGCGCCGCCCCAGGCCAAAGCGGGAAAAGAGCTCTAAAATAGGCTGCGGGCCGATGCGCATGGCAAGTTGTGCCATGCCGGTATTGGATGAATACTTCAGGATGTCGGCCAAAGTTCCGCTGTCCATGGAATGGGAATCGCGCACCAACTTGCCGTCCACATAGAAAGGTCTGGTGTCAAAGGTTTCACTCCAGCTTACGGCATGCTGCTCCAAAGCCGCCAGGGATACCAGTGGCTTTACGGTGGAGCCAGGCTCCAGCACATCGGTGATGGCCCGGTTGCGCGCTAAATTACTGTCAAAGGTAGCGCGCTGATTAGGATCAAAAGATGGTGCCGTGACCATGGACAGGATCTCGCCGCTTTTGACATCGATAAGCACCAGGCAGCCTGACTCGGCCCCAAATTTCCTTACTGTTTCCAAAAGAGCACTGTAGGCAAAGGTCTGCAGCCTGTCGTCAATGGAAAGGATTAAATTGCCGCCTAATTTACCGCGCTCCAGTACCTGCAGGTTCTCCACAATATGCCCGGCGCTGTCCTTGTGTGCAGAACGGGTTAAGGGCGCTGCACTCAGATAAGAATTAAAGCTCTGCTCCACGCCATAGACGCCCTGCCCGGCACCGCTTAAAAAGCCCAACAACGAGGCATTGACCTGACCGTTTGGATAGTAGCGCAGGTAATTGTCCTCAATGAACAGCCCCGGCACCTTCAGGCCAGCAAGTTCCTGCGCCTTATCGATGGGCACGTAGGGATTGATCCTTACCCAGCGTTTTTTGGGATCTTGGATCCGGGAAAACAGCTCCTGCGGGCTTAAGCCTACTAAAGCTGCAATTTTGCGGATCAACTCAGGATCATGCAGCACCTTGCCCTGATGCATGCGCTGCGGATCAGCCGTCACCGCCTTGACCGGGCGGGACATGGCCAGGATATTGCCATTACGATCGTAAATAATGCCGCGCGCTGGCTCAAAGGAATAATTGCGCAGCACCCTTAAGTTGCTTTCCCTGACCAAAAACTCAGGCTCAAGCACCTGCAGATAGAACAAGCGCCCGCCCAGAAAGGCAAAACACAACGCCACCGTCAGCCAAATCACTGCCCGGCGGAAGCCTGAGATCTGATAGATCTCCTTATTGTCAGAAGTGCCCTGCTGCATTTAAGGCCTGATGGCAATCATCAGCTCAGCTTCAGTGGCCGGTGCCCGCATCTTAAGTTCAGAGGTAGCAGCCTGCCTGATCCTCCCGTGCTCAGACAGAGCCTGCCGCTCCGAGCTTAAATCCAGCCAGCGCAGCTCCAGCTGCCGGTTGGCCGCCTCCAGCTCATTCTTCTCAATAGTGATGGCTCTGGTTTCATGCACCTGATAGACCCGGCACAGCGCCAGCGCACACAGTGCGGCGATTAAAAAATAACTCAGGAAATGATCGCCCAAATCAGCAAAAAGAGATGGCACCAGCCGCACCTGCCGGCGCGGGGCAATCTGATAGAGCCGCGAGGCCGACACAAAGCGTTGCACCGTCCCAGCCAGTTCCACCTTTTCCACAGACGCATCCGGATGATCAGCCCCAGCCCGTCCCTGGCCTGCGGCATCCTCAGGCTTAACTGTACCCTGCCCGTAAGCGTTATCTGCCCCGGCACCTTCAGCCTGTTCTGCCCGGCGCAGGGAGATCACCTGCGCCGCTGCAGGGCCGGCCGGGACGGAGCCTGCCGTTGACAGCAGGGTAGACTCCGGGCTCTCCCCGTCCTTGGACTGTTCGGTAAATTTAAAAGCGCTGCTACCTAGCATAAACTGCCTCCGCGTCTTTGTGCCACCCGCAGGGTTGCCGAACGCGCCCTAACATTACGAGCCACTTCTTCTGCCCCGGCCTTAATTGCCTTACCCACCGTGCTGAGCCTGACGCTGTCTGCAAAGCGCGCATCCAGCTCCTGCTCGGTCAGCGGCAGTGAGCGGGCAAACGCAGGCAATTCAGAGTTTTCCTTATAAAATGTCTTGACGATGCGATCCTCCAGGGAATGAAAGGAGATCACACACAGCCGCCCGCCCGGGGCCAGCACTGCAAGTGCCCCGGAGAGAGCTGCCTTAAGCTCATCGAGCTCAGCATTGACAGCAATACGCAGCGCCTGGAAACAGCGGGTAGCCTTGTGCTTCGGCCCCGGGGCTCCCGGGATGGCCGCGCTGATAATCCGGGCAAGCTGCAAGGTGCGCTGCAGCGGTGCCTTGTCCCGCTCGCGGCAGATGGCCCGGGCCGCCTTCCTGGCAAAGCGCTCTTCCCCGTAATCCTTAAAGATTGCAGTCAAGGCATCTTCACTGTAGCTGTTGACAATGGTGGCAGCATCAAGGGCTGCCCCCTGATCCATGCGCATGTCCAGGGGGCCGTCATGTTCAAAGGAAAAACCGCGGCTTGGATCATCTACCTGCGGCGAGGAAATCCCGATGTCAAGCAAGATCCCGTCAATGCGTCCTGCAAGGCCCAACTCCGTCACCACGGTCTCCAGGCGCGAAAAAGGGCTTTTGATAATGGTAAAGCGCGGATCAGTAATAGTCTGAGCGGCAGCCAGGGCAGCCTCGTCCCGATCAAGCGCCAGCAGCCTTCCTGCAGGCCCCAGCTTACGCAAAATGGCACGGCTATGCCCGCCGCGGCCAAAAGTGCCATCGAGGTAAATGCCGTCTGGCTTAATCTGAAGTCCCTCCAGGCACTCATTGAGCAGTACTGGGATATGTCCGTATTCCATGCGCTAAAATCTCAGCTGTCCTAATATGCCACTGTCTGCGGGTTTTGCAAAAGCCGCCCGCACCGCCTGACGATCCTGCTCCTGCCGCTGCGTCAATGCCGCAGGCGCCCACAGCTCAAATTTATGCTGCAGCCCCAGCAGAAATATTTTTTTATCATCCATGCCGCTTAAGCTGCGCAGGACGCTGCTAACCGCAAGTCGCCCCTGGGCATCAATTTTTACGGCGCAGGCTGCAGAGAGCAGCAAACGCTGCATGCTCTGCAGCGCTGGGTGGGAAATGGTGGAAGCGGCATTTAAATCAGAGAGCAAATTGTCCCACATCGGCTGCGGATAGAGCCACAAACAGGGATCAAACAGGCTTTGGGTCAGCACCAGCTGTCCCCCGCACTCCTCTGACAGCAACTTCCTGAAGGCAGCAGGCAGCACTACTCTGCTTTTATCATCAAAGCTCAATTCGTAGGTGCCGTATAAAAAAAGGGTGGGAGCGCTCATTTTTATTTTTATAATAGCTAATTACCACTAAAAACCACAATCTGCCACTTTCATCCACATATTTTAGCGCATTGCCGGGCAGTTGTGACCATGCACAGCAACAGCTAAAGCAAAAAAGCCGGATAAAAGCTAAGCCCACGCAGCTGTCAGCCTGCTTGCAGCAAGGAGCAATCCGGCAAGCAGGTTAAGAGCTAACGGCAGGAAGTGACAGCGGATCCGGGAAAGGACGGTTCAGGACGTAAAAACACCTTGACTCTACCTTGATACTTAAGCGGGATAATTAAGGACAAGCAGGATACTTAAGTTCAGGCAGATAATAAGTAGATAAATAGTGAAGGTCAGTCTGTAAGCCGGGTTCTGTACTGCCGCAAGGCAGTGGCAGCCATTCATCTAGGCCCGCAGTCACCTGCGGGCTCAAGCGATCTACCCGCCCCCGATGCGGACCACATCTGAAGGGGGCCTATTCGATCTTGCTTTGGGTGGAGTTTACCCTGCCGCCTGCCATTGCTGGAGGCGCGGTGCGCTCTTACCGCACCATTTCACCCTTACCGGGGCCAGCCCCGGCGGTATACTTTCTGTTGCACTGGTCGTAAGCTTACGCTTCCCAGGCGTTACCTGGCACCCTGTCCTGCAAAGCCCGGACTTTCCTCCCCCGCGGCCGTTTGAAAACACGTACCACGGCAGCGGCTGCCCGACTGACCTGCGCGCATTATACAAAAATGCAGTCCGGGTTTAAAGCTCCTGCTGCTGTTGTCTGAGCGCCAGTCCAGCCTGATATAAAGCCTTGCCCTTAAGTCCCAACAGATCAGCAAGCACCCGGCTTGCTCCCTTGACACTCATACCCTCAGCGAGCATGGCAGAAAGCGCACTCAGAGCAGCTGGCGGCAAGTCCTCCCGCTTCTCCTTAGGAGCCGGGGACAGCAACAACACCAGCTCTCCGCGGCTTAAATTCTCATCGCTCAGAGCCTGCCTGCAGAGATCTGCCACGCTCCCGCGATAGAAGCTTTCAAAGGTCTTGGTCAGCTCACGGCACAATACCGCCTGCCGCTGCGGATACAGTTTTTCCATCTGCTGCAGGGTATGCACAATGCGCCGCGGACTTTCATAGAAGATGACGGTGGCCTCTGCCTCCTTGAAGGAGGACAGCACCTCACCAAGTTCCTTGTCCTTTACCGGCAGGAAACCGTAAAAATAAAATTTATCGGTCGGCAGCCCAGAGGCACACAGAGCCGTCACCGCCGCGCAGGGGCCGGGCAGCGGGATCACCTCAATTCCCCGTTCACACAACAGGTGCACCAGTTTATAGCCTGGATCCGAGATAAGCGGGGTTCCGGCATCGGAGATCAGCGCCACACTACCTCCTTTTTCAATTTCAGTGGCGATAAGATCGGCGCGTTCGGCTTCATTGTAATTGTGGCAGGAGATAAGGCGTTTGCCGGACACATTGATGCTGTTCAAAAATATCTGCGAGTGCCTGGTATCCTCAGCTGCAATCAGGCTCACCTGTTGCAACACCTCGCGCACGCGCAGCGTGACATCCTGCAAATTGCCAATCGGGGTGGCAGCCAAATAGAGCGCTGGTTTTAACATATCCGGGATCCCTTATACGCCATCTTCACGGCGCACTTTCTGGTAAAGACAAGCCTTAACGGCTATTTTGGCTATAATAGCCTAAATTGCAAAAAAGCGCCGCCCGCAGCTGCTGCAGATCCGCCGTGATCTGCCAAAGTCAGCACCGCAGCCGCTTACTGAAAGGATTTTTTTCATGAAAGTCACCGTCTTTAAAACCAAGCTTTGCGCCGCAGCTGTAGCCGCAGCCATGCTGCTCAGTTCCTGCGCCATGCAGGGTACCCCCCACAGCAGTGTCACTACCAATCAGGCCTTTGCCCCCTTAAGCGGCACCCTTGAGCAATATCAGGCACAGGTGGCCGGCGCTGACAGTGACAGTGTCTTCCCTGCCTCCCTGTTACTTGCCCGCGCCTATATCGTAAGCGGCAAATATGCTGAGGCCACTTCCCTGCTGCAAAATTTAAGGCAGCAGGCCATTACGCCGCTGGAGCTTGATGAAATTTCCATCATTGAGGCGCTGTCCTGCTATCAGCAGGGACAAATGCTGCAAGCACAGCAGCTGCTTGCCAAAGTAAATACCATGACCCTGCCGCCCCAGGCTGCAAGTTATTACTATCAGCTGCACTCCAATACCACTCTCAAGCTCTATCAGTCAGGCGGGGACAAACGCTATTTGCGCCAGGCCTTTGCCAGCAAGCGCGCCCTGATCTCAACCTTAGGGGCACAGGATCAGCGTATTGCCCTGCGCCAGAGCATCGATATCTTAAAGGAACTTACCCCCTCTGAGTTAAGCGCTGTAAGTACCCGCGTCAATGAGGATCCCGAGCTTGCAGGATATTTTGAATTTGCGCTGATAGACAGCTCTGCCAATCAGAGCCTTAAGGACAAGCTGTTTGCAAGCTGGCAGGAAAAATATCCCTCCCATCCTTTAAACCAGCTTCTGACCACAGCGTCTGCTGCTGCGCCTGACAGTGCCAGCGGCGCTGCCGCAAACCCGCTTGGCAAACAATACGCCCAATTGCAGGAGGGAGATAAAATTGCCGTACTGCTGCCCTTAAGCGGACGCTTTGCCGCCAGCGTGGGCGAGCCTGCCCGCCTGGGGATCATCGCTGCCCTCAAGGATCGCAATATGCGCCTTAATGCGGTGTTCTATGACACCAACCGCCTTGGCATGGAGCAGATTGTCAGCCGCCTGCAAGCAGACGGTACCGCCTATATCATAGGCCCGGTGCTCAAGCCTGAGGTGGAGGCTCTGCTTAATGCAAAACCCGGGATCCCGGCAATACTGCTCAATACCCCGGAACAGCCCCTGCCGGACCATACCTGGTACTTTAACTTAGGTCCCGATTACGAAGGGCAGACTGCTGCTTCCAAAATGGCTCTCGATGGCAAACGCAGCCCACTGGTAATGTATGCTGACAATCAGAAGGCTCGCCGCGCCTTACACGGCTTTACCAGCACCTGGCAGCAGGCTGCAGGCCAAGCTCCGGCAAGCTGCGCCCTGGGCAATGCTGATCCGGCGGCAGCTGCCAAAAACTGCAATTTAAACGGAGTGGATGCGGTCTACATTGCCGCCACTGCCCAGCAGGCCCCCCTGATCAAAAGCGCCCTGCCTGCTGCCCTGACTACCTATATCACTGATCAGAGCTACAACGGGGTTAATTCCTCACCCAACGAAGCCCTACTGATCGGGGCTCAGCTTGGCGACATGCCCTGGCTTATCACCGACAGCACGCTTAAGGATGAGTTCATGCGCAACCTGCAAAAGGCCAATCCCCAGGTACAGCGTATCTTTGCTGCCGCCTATGACAGCATACAGTTTGCCTTAAACGTCAATAACCTGGCACAAAACCCGGCCGATGTACTACATGGCCTGTCAGGGGATTTACAGTTGGGCGCAGACGGGCTGATTGAAAGTGCGCCCTTGTGGATCACTATTGCCTTCCCGCGGGTAGACTGAAGTCCTGCGCGTAAACCGCCTACCTTAGAGCCTCTGGCAGCGGGGCAGCTTCAGGGCTGCCCCGGCAGCCTGCAAAATGCAGGTTATGCAGGTGATGATAAGGCACAGTCTGGGATCTCGCCCGGGAAATACCGCCCCCGGACTTACTTTCAGGAGGCCAGGGGCTGCGCCGGTTTTAGCGCGGCCGGCCTGGGAGAATAATTTTACTTAGGCTCTTTATCTGCTGCAGGCGGCAATACGGTAAAGGAAGGAACCTTATCTTCCGCAGTCGGGATCTCCCGTACCCCTGCTGTGGTCAGCGGCGAGAAGGAAGTCACGCCTTCCCCGTCCTTATCCGGTATGCCCGCTCCCTGTTCTGTCTCATCCTGCGACTGATCGTCGGCCAGCCACAGGGCAATCGGATAACTGATGGAAGTTTCCACCGCAAACAGCTCCTGCATGGACCTAAAGGGCACCACCACCTGCTGTTCCACCCCATGGAAACGTGCCATGAAGGTAATGCCAGTGCTGTGAATGATGAAATCACGGGTGGCCAACGGGGAAATGGACAGGATGATGACATGCTGATGCACAAACTCCCGCGGTACCACTACCCCCGGCAGATCGGCATTGACCACCAGATGCGGGGTAATGTCGTTCTCCAGCAGCCAATCATAAAACGCCTTGAAGATGTGCGGATTAAAGCTGGTCATTTTCTTCGTCTGCGCCATGGCTATGCTTCCTTATTGTCAGATCCGAAATCTGCGGTTTAGATGAAATCTGCAGTGTTTTTTGTAAGCAATCCTTATTGTACCCCATGCCAGGGAGCTTGCCTGCATGATTAAAACGATCGTGTCAAAAAAGATAAAGCCTGTCCGTTTACAAAAAGAAACCCCCGTTCCCGGGAAGGGGAGCGGGGGTCTGGCAGCGCCGGGGGCGCTGCAGCGCAAATAATTAACGCTTGGAGTACTGCGGGCGCTTACGGGCCTTGTGCAGACCAACCTTCTTACGCTCAACGGCACGGGCGTCACGGGTG
>CALXOT010000025.1 GCA_944390085.1 uncultured Succinivibrionaceae bacterium | reverse complement strand
CATGCGAGTTTGTCAGTGCCTGCCATGTGCTGGGGCTGCACTATATTTTCTCAAGATGCGGCTTCATTTTTAAGTCCAAGGGTATTTACTCCTGGGATATCTTCAGCAAGCTTTTGCTGCTGCCTTTCCTTTTCGATTCTGTAGGTCATGCCTTCAGCTCTGCTAAGGGGCGCAGCTTGTTGGGCTGCGGCAAAACTACGGTCTATGACTTCCTCAATTTTGAGAAGTTAAACTGGTTAAAGCTGGCGAGCCTTTATGCCGCTGCTGTCATCTCCAGAATTAATCCGCTTAAATCAGGGGCTAAATGCCTGGTTGTTGACGATACCATGATGCCGCGGCCGCGCGGTAAAAAGATAGAGATCTTGTCACGCTTATTCGACCATGTATCCGGACGTACCGGCAAGTTCTTCTGCGGCCTGGCCTTGTCCTGGACCGATGGAGTTCCCTCTGTGCCTGTAGCCGGAGTCATTAAGGCCTCCGATAAAGAGCAACTGCAAGTATGCGGAGCAGGCTGGCATGACGGTCGCACAGTATTAGAGCGCCGCATCAAGGAAGCTCTTATGCCCAAGACCGAGCTGGTACAAATGCTGGTGGACTTGGCTTTAAATGCCGGTATACCCTGTGATTACGTGCTGATGGACACGTGGTTTACCTACGAGCCGCTGACGTCACAGGCTGTACCTTAAAGCAATTGATGCAGTCGTGCTTTAAGGATAGAAGATGCAAAGACAATATTTATGGCACGAAGATCCGTTACACCAAAACCGGCTTTGCGCTTAAGCTGGTATTTATCCGCCACCGCAGTAAGCAGTCAGAATACATCGTTATTGCCAACACAGATCTTGACCTCTCGGCTGAAGAGATCATCTCGCTATACGCCAGGCGCTTCAGCATAGAAGGCATATTTAGAGGGCTTAAATCATATTTAAAGCTGACTAAATTCCATGAAAACCGCAAGTTCGCAACCACTATTGCAAACTTCTCCATGGGGCTTATACGCTTCATTACCTTGGAATGGATGCGTCGTATTTCAGTAGATATGAGATCTATCGGCAACCTGTTTTACGATACCGTCGAAGAACTGCATGATCTGCTCTCAGAGGCATTCCTAATGGATCATCTTAGCAAGATCCTTGGATCATCTTAGCAAGGCTCTACAAAATGATCCAACTTGCAGGCTAACATCAGGTCTGCTTGCTGTAGCACTTAAGTCATTTTCAGATAAAAAAATAACAAAATGTAATTAAATTTTTGAATTATTTTTCAATAAATTATATGCGTTTTATCGTTTTTTAATTTTGCGCATGGTAAAAACTTCAGCTCTGATTTATGAAAAAAATCCAAGCTTAGTGATCACTTTGTCTAAAAATTAGCGTTCATTTTTCCAGGTAAGTGATCGCCTCACCTTATACCAGGACTGAAAGGCCCCCATAGACAAACAAAGCATCAGGACAAGCTTTCCAGTCTTATAAACCTGTGGGAATGGCTTTTACCACTAAGTGCTGAAAAATGCAGGGTAAAACTTGCTTGTTTTAACAATTAAATATTAAAAATCAATTAATTATTTATTCAAAAACACTCTTTTTATTACCATTCTGATAGTTTAAAATAGCCGACGCTGCTTGTGGGAAGATTGCGAAAAACCGAGGTCTGACCTGTGGGAAATTAAGGAATAACAAATAGTAAAATTTTTATACTGTTTAAAATACCGTACTTTTCCACCTTTCAAATACGCCAGCCTACAGGATTTACCAAATAATTCTTTCTAAATAATTTATTGAAAATATTAAAAATTTTCAGTTTCCCACAGTTTTTCGGTTTCTAATAGAAATAAAAATAAATAAAAAATATAAATATATTTAATTAATACTTTTAACGGCGGTGGTTTTTCATGAATCAGCTACGCTACTTTGACGTGATAGTGATCGGCGCAGGTCATGCCGGAATCGAGGCTGCCGGTGCCGCAGCCCGCATGAGCTGCAAAACCCTACTTCTGACCCATAATATTGAGACCATCGGCGAGATGTCATGCAACCCAGCCTTTGGCGGCATTGGCAAAGGACATCTGTTGCGTGAAATTGATGCCATGGGCGGAATCAGCCCACGGGCTATTGATCGGGCAGGAATACAGTTCAGGACCCTGAATATGTCAAAAGGACCTGCGGTCAGGGCTACCCGGGCACAGACTGATCGGCATCTGTATAAAGAAGTAATCCGAAAAACCTTAAGTAACTATCCAAATCTTACGGTTTTTCAGCAGCCCTGCACCGGACTGTTATTTGACGGTAATGATCTTAAGGGCGTCACCACTGCAGCAAAGATTGAGTTTTATGCATCGGCAGTAGTAATTTCAGCAGGTACTTTCCTAAATGGACTCATTCATATCGGTCTTGAGCATTATCAAGGTGGACGGGCAGGGGATCCTGCTTCCATCGGGCTTGCTGAGAACTTAAAGGAACTTGGGCTGAAGGTCGGAAGACTGAAGACAGGAACCCCGGCACGGCTTTATGCAGACAGTGTCGATTTTTCCAAAATGCAAAAGCAGGATCCTGAATATCCGTTGCCAGTATTTTCCTTCATGGATGAAGCTGAGGTACATCCTAAACAGGTGTGCTGCTATATCACCCGTACCAATGAAAAGACCCATGACATTATCCGTTCTGGCCTTGATCGCTCACCTTTATACTCAGGTGTCATCCATTCAGTGGGTCCGCGTTATTGCCCTTCCATTGAAGATAAGGTGGTGCGCTATCCGGCCAGGACTTCCCATCAGATCTTCATTGAGCCTGAAGGACTGACTACCCCCTTGCTCTATCCCAATGGTATTTCCACCTCACTGCCTTATGACATTCAGGAGCGCTTCATTCATTCCATTGAGGGGCTGGAGAACGCAGTAATTGCCCGTCCGGGGTATGCTATTGAATACGATTTTTACGATCCACGTGAGCTCAGCCTGTCCATGCAGTCCAAGAAAATAAAGGGTCTGTTCCTGGCAGGTCAGATTAATGGAACTACTGGCTATGAGGAGGCTGCGGCACAAGGACTGCTGGCCGGCATCAATGCAGCATTGTTTGTCAAAGGTCAGGATCCGTGGCATCCGGAACGCAGCGAGGCTTATCTTGGGGTGATGATGGATGATCTGTGCACTCTGGGCACCAAGGAGCCTTACCGCATGTTCACCTCTCGTGCTGAATACCGCCTGATGCTGCGCGAGGACAATGCCGATCTGCGCCTTACCCCCAAGGCCTGTGATCTGGGACTTGTTGACGATGAGCGCAAGATCCGGTTTGAACAGAAGTTAAAGCAGATTGAGCGTGAAAAAGCCAGGTTAAGCGAGGTACTGGTCAAACCTTCATCGGAGATGGGAAAGCGCCTGTCTCAACAGGTTTTATCGACCCCCTTGTCCAAGGAGCAGAGCCTTGCTGAAATATTAAAGCGCCCGGAGTGCAGTTTTAAGGCGGTATTGCAGGCAGCGGCACTAGATCCCATTGCCACTGATCCGCAGGCAGCTGAACAAGTTGAGATTCAGATCCGTTATCAGGGGTATTTAAGCCATGAGTTTGAAGAGATCAAAAAACATGAATTAAACGAGCGCACCTTATTGCCGCTTGATTTTGATTACCGCTCCATTCAGGCACTGTCCAATGAAGTGGCGCAAAAGCTGAATGAATATAAGCCTGAAACAGTAGGTATGGCTTCCCGCATCTCTGGAGTTACCCCGGCTGCGGTATCCATTTTGCTGGTACACTTAAAGAAAATGGGTCTTTTGGGAAAGAACTGATGCACATCAACGAGTTTATCAATACCGCAGAGCTCAGCTCCTATTTAAGTCGCTTGTTTGGTAAGACAGCGCTTAAGATCAGTGCATCTGATCTCAAGGCCTTCACGGATCTCATTGTTCTGCTCAAGCAGTGGAATCAGTCTTTGAACCTTACTGCCATTAAAGATCCGCTTGAAATGGCCAAACTGCATATTTTGGACAGTGCGGTGGCATCACCGCTTTTGGGTGATGCCAGGATGATTGCGGATGTCGGCACTGGGGCTGGCTTTCCGGGTCTGGTATTGGCAAAGCTTAATCCTGATAAAGAGTTTACCCTGATAGATTCGGTGGGCAAGAAGCTGTCCTTCGTGCGGGCTGCAGCGGTCAAGCTTGGACTTGAAAATGTTAAAATTATCCATGCCAGAGTGGAAGATCTTAAGGCAGAACCAGGCTTTGAAGTGATTATCAGCCGTGCATTTGCTCCATTGGGTCGCATGGTGGACTGGTGCCTGCCGCTTTTAAGCGAAAATGGGCGCTTTATTGCGCTTAAAGCCCATCTTTATGAGGATGAGACCGCGGACATTCCGCCTACGGTTAAAATTGATAGAATTGAAAGCCTGCAGGTTCCTGAACTTGAGGCTGAGCGCAAAGCCGTGGTGCTGTCGCGCGTTTGAAGGATCATATATTTTATGTTTAGATCACAAGCAAAGATTGTGGCGATAGCCAATCAGAAAGGCGGCGTAGGCAAGACCACTACCTGCGTTAATTTAGCAGCATCCCTGGTCAGCAAGGGGGCAGCCGTGCTGGTGGTGGATATCGATCCGCAGGGCAACGCCACCATGGCCTCTGGGATCAATAAGTTTGAACTGTCTAATACTATCTGTCAGGTGCTGATTGATAACTCCGATATCAGTGATGCCCTGGTTACCCAGACCAATGGAGCCTATCATCTGGTTCCTGCCAATGAAGATCTGACTGCAGCTGAGGTCAAGCTTCTTGATTATCTGGCACGAGAGTTCCGCCTGAAAAATGCGCTTGAAGAGATGCGCTACAGTTATGATTATATTTTTATCGACTGTCCGCCTTCCCTCAACCTACTGACCGTAAATGCCATGTGTGCTGCTGACAGCATTCTGGTGCCGCTGCAATGTGAATATTTTGCCCTGGAGGGCCTGACCCTGCTCATCGATACCGTTGATCAGCTAGCACATGCCGTCAATCCGGATCTGAAGATAGCTGGGATCCTGCGTACCATGTACGATAACCGTAACCGCCTGTGCTCGGATGTATCCAATGATCTGAAGACCAATTTACCTGAGTTGGTCTATGACACCATTATTCCGCGCAATGTGCGCTTAGCTGAAGCCCCCAGTTACGGCAAGCCAGCCTTGTACTATGATAAGAACTCCCCGGGCTCCAAGGCTTATTGCGCGCTGGCTGATGAATTTTTGGCCAAGGATCCGCAAAGCGTTAATCTTAAGAACACACAGCACTAAGAACAGCACTAAGAGGTGATGAGATGCCAGGTTTAAGCCGTGGTTTAAGTTCTCTGCTTTCGGACAGCAAGGCAGCCAGACAATTAAGGGAACAGCAGGCTGAGCAGACACAAAGTGAGCAGGTGATCTCCCCGATGCCACTTGAAGGGATCAGCGTGCCTGAGCGTCATGCTGCAGCTACTGTCACGGATCCTGCTGCAACTGAGGTTAGCGCTGAGGCTGCAACTGACGGGCAGCTTAAGGTTATTCCGGTAAGCAAGCTGCGCCCGTCGGCCTATCAGCCACGCAATAACTTTGACAATGAATCCTTAGCTGAACTTGCTTCATCCATCGCCCAGCACGGTATTTTAGAGCCTCTTTTGGTAAAGGGGCTTGCCGATGGTTCATATCAGATTATTTGCGGTGAACGTCGTTATCGTGCCTGTATAGTAGCAGGTATTCAGGAAGCTCCATGCCTGGTGCGTGATGTGCTGGATGATCAAGCTTATGCAGTGGCTTTGATTGAGAATATCCAGCGTGAGGACTTAAACCCAATGGAGCAGGCTGAGGCCATGCAGCGCATGTTAAGTGAATGTAACTTAACCCAGGAAGCGCTAGCCGAGACCTTAGGAAAGTCCCGTTCTGCGGTGGCCAATATCCTGCGCCTGAATAACTTGCATGAAGGGGTGAAGCAGTTGGTTAACGAAGGTAGCCTGAGCCTTGGTCATGCCAAGGTCTTGCTGGCCCTTGATGGTGAACCCCAATTAAAGGCAGCCAGGCTGGTAGCTGAACGCGGTTATAATGTGCGCCAGACTGAAAACTTCGTCAGGCAGCTAAAGGACAATGGCGATGGCAACCCTGAGCCTGAAAAGCCCAAGGCCTTTGAGCTGTTCTCAAGGACACAGCTAGCTCAGCTTACGGATAAATTTGCCGGGGCTAAGGTGCAGGTACGGGCCAAGAGTGAGGAGGAGGGGCGCATTACCCTGTCCTATGAGAGTAAGGAACAGTTGCAGCGTATCCTGGAGGCTTTAGGTGCCGGGGAAGTTGCCGGGGACAATAACGGTAACGGGTCCGCTGAAAGTGCAGCAGCAGCTCAATAGCAGTGCCCCATTACAGAGTCTTTTGCTTAAAGTGATCTGAACACATTATCTGACAGGTGCCGCTTTGACTGCCTAAGCGGCGTTCTTTAGCGGTTATTTTTACTTAGTTTTTGCTTATTTTTATACCATCATGGCGCTTAATTCCCACTTAAGGCACGATTGCAAAATAAGCCTTACCTGTGTTGGGATCTGCCTTGCCCTTACTGTTCCGTTAGCTGCCGCTGCTGCCTGGTTAACCGGAATCAGCTTTGTTAAAGTCTGTGTGGCTGCAGCTTATGGATCTCTGAGCTTTCTGCTGGTGCAAACCTGCTTTTTGCTCTGTGCCTATGGCTTTACTGATCGCTTCCTAAGCTCAGGTTTAGTTCTGTACCGTGCTGTTTATGCCTTTGTTTTTAAATATCTTATTTTAGTAATCCTGCTGTTTGTTTCATTTAGGATCATTCATCTCCATTCTTTGAGCTGTATCACAGCATTTATCTTTACGTTGATTATGCACGCTGTCCTGTCATTGTTTTATAAAGAAAAAATATAAGCGATCAGATCAATTAATTTTGACTTCAATCATAAGAGATCTTATATTAAGCTCAGTTACATGGCCGTAAGGCTGTTAAGTCAGGGCCGTAAGACCCGGTTGTAGTGTTTTACTTAATTAAGGTGCTTCCTCATGTCTGAGCACAACTCGCAGGAATATATCTCGCACCACCTGCATTTTTTGCAGTTAGACTTGCGCGATGGTTCCATCGTAGCCTCGGTGAAGCCCAGTGATGAGCAGGCTTACGCTGCTTGTCTTGAAAGCGGGCAAAATCAGCAGCAATGCCTTGCCACCACCGGTTACGAAAAGTGCCAATTTTCCGATTTAGGCAGTGGCCGCTGCATTGCCTCCTTAGAAGAAAGTTCACAGGGATCCTCCCTGATAAATCCCTATACCATAAACTTAGATTCCATCTCCCTGACCGTAATTTTAGGTATTGTCTTTTTGTTCCTGTTCCGCCATGCCGCGAAAAAAACGACCAGCGGTGTACCGACAAAATTGCAATGCTTTGTGGAGATGATCTTTGAGTTCGTGCAGGATACCGTAAGCTCCATCTTCAAAAGAAAGAGCACGTTAATTGCTCCGCTGGCACTTACCGTGTTCATGTGGGTATTCCTGATGAACGCAATGGACTTATTGCCCATTGATCTGTTGCCTTCAATAGCTACCGCCATTGGGGTGCCTTATTTCAGGGTGGTGCCTTCTGCGGACGTGAATATTACCCTGTCCATGGCCACCGGCGTCTTCTTGCTCATTTTTGCCTTCTCCTTTAAGAATATCGGCGTGATGGGCTTTATCAAGAGCCTGACCCTGCATCCTTTCAACCATTGGCTGTTTATTCCGGTCAACCTGATCCTGGAAGGTGTGTCGCTGCTGTCAAAGCCTGTATCCCTGGGATTGCGACTTTTTGGCAACATGTATGCAGGCGAGATGATCTTCATCCTGATTGCCTTGCTGCCTTTGTGGTGGATTCAGTGGGTGCTCAATGTGCCGTGGGCTTTGTTCCACATTCTGATTGTCACCTTGCAGGCCTTTATTTTCATGGTGCTGACCATTGTGTATCTGTCCATGGCCAGTGAGGAAGATTAAAAGATTTTTGGTAACAGCCTGCAGACCTGAATGGTTTACAGGTTAAAACTTGGTTTTTTTCTTTAACAGGAGATTTAATAATGGAACTTTTATTCATCGCTGCAGGCCTCATGATGGGTTTAGCCGCAATCGGTGCCTCCATTGGCATCGGTATCCTGGGCGGTAAATTCCTGGAAGGTGCAGCCCGTCAGCCTGATTTGCTGCCGTTGCTGCGCACCCAGTTCTTCATCGTCATGGGTCTGGTCGATGCTATCCCGATGATCGCAGTGGGTCTTGGCATGTACGTAATGTTCGCTGTTGCCGCCTAAGTGAGGTTATTGCCTTAAGGAGGCGTTGCTTTGGAAATCAATGCTACATTTTTAGGACAGGCCGTAGCTTTTGTCATCTTCGTGGTGCTGTGCATGAAGTGGGTATGGCCCCCCTTGATGCGCGCGCTGGAGAAGCGGCAGAAAGATATAGCTGACGGTCTGGCTGCAGCCGAAAAAGCCAAGAAGAATCTGGAGCTGGCCAAGAGCGGATCTGCCGAGACCATGCGTCAGGCCAAGCTGGAGGCGCAGAAAATCATTGACGCTGCGCAAAAGCAGCGCAGCCAGATTCTGGACAAGGCCACTGAAGAAGCTTTGGCTTAAAAGAATCGGATCCTGGAAGCTGCCCGCTCTGAAATTGAGGCCGAGAAGAACAAGGCCCGTGAAGAGCTGCGTGCTGAGGTGGTGAATCTGGCCTTAGCTGGTGCTGAGAAGATCTTAAATCAGAAGGTTGATTCCAAATCTGATCAGGAAATGGTCAAAAAGATTGTGGAAAGTTTGTAAGAGTGAGGTTTAAAGGTGGCTGAGAACCTAACTATTGCAAGACCTTACGCTGAAGCAGCATATGCCTGTGCCAAGGAAAACAATTGCATTTCTTCCTGGGAGACGATGCTGCAGGGCATGGCTTTGGCCTGCTCCGATGAGGTGTTTTTAAGTGCGCTTAAAAATTCCGCCTCACCTGAGAGTGCCTCGGCCTTGCTGTGCAATTTATTAAGCCAGGGTGAGGTCAACCTGTTAAATGAGTATGGTCAGAACTTCATCTCCCTTTTAAGTGAAAATGGCCGCTTTGAGGCTGTGCCTGAGGTGTACTCAGAATTTGTGCGCCTGAAGGAGAAAGATCAGAAGATAGTGGAAGCCGAAGTGGTGTCGGCTCGTCCGTTGGATCCGGGCTATCTTAAGCAGATTGCGGATAAGATTGAGAGCAGATATGGCTGCAAGGCCAAGATCAGCACCAAAATTGATCCGGGGATCATCGGTGGCGCTATCCTGAAGATAGGCGATGAAGTTATCGACGCAAGTGTTAAGACAAGCCTGGAAAGCCTGTCTTCAACCCTGAAATAACAAGGGGTAAATAATGCAGTTAAATTCAACTGAAATTGCTGAGCTGATTAAGCAGCGCATCGAGCAGTTTAAGGTTGTGACGCAGGCGCGCGACGAGGGTACCATTGTGTCCGTCAATGACGGCATCGTGCGCATTCACGGCCTGTCGAGCGTGATGCAGGGCGAAATGATCGATTTTGGCGATGGCCTTTACGGTCTGGCGCTTAACCTGGAGCGTGATTCTGTGGGTGCCATTGTGCTCGGTCCCTATGAGCATTTGTCTGAGGGCATGAAGGTCAAAAGCACCGGCCGTATTTTGGAAGTGCCGGTAGGCAACGCCCTGCTGGGCCGTGTGGTCAATACCTTAGGTGAACCGATTGACGGCAAGGGGCCGATTGCCCATGATGCCTTCTATCCGGTGGAGAAAATTGCCCCGGGTGTAATTGCCCGTCAGTCCGTATCCCAGCCGATTCAGACCGGCTATAAGGCTGTGGACTCCATGATCCCGATTGGTCGCGGCCAGCGTGAGCTGATTATCGGTGACCGTCAGACCGGCAAGACCGCACTTGCAATTGATACCATCATCAATCAGAAGAATTATGGCGTGCGCTGCATTTACGTGGCCATCGGCCAGAAAGCTTCCACCATTGCCTCAGTAGTGCGCAAGCTCGAAGAGGAAGGGGCGCTTGCCAACACCATCGTGGTGGCAGCTTCAGCTTCCGATACCGCTGCCTTACAGTACCTAGCTCCGTATGCAGGTTGTGCCATGGGCGAGTTCTTCCTGGATCAAGGTGAAGATGCCCTGATTATTTACGATGATCTGTCAAAGCATGCTGTAGCTTACCGTCAGATTTCCTTGCTGTTGCGTCGTCCTCCTGGGCGTGAGGCTTTTCCGGGCGATGTGTTCTACCTGCACTCCCGTCTATTGGAGCGTGCAGCCCGGGTTAATGCCGAGTATCTTGAGGAAAAGAGTGGCGGCAAGATCAAGGGTAAGACAGGTTCCCTGACGGCTCTGCCGGTGATTGAGACGCAGGCAGGTGACGTGTCGGCCTTCATTCCGACCAATGTGATTTCCATTACCGACGGTCAGATATTCCTGACTTCAAGCCTGTTCAATTCCGGCGTGCGTCCGGCTGTGGATCCTGGTATCTCCGTATCCCGTGTCGGTGGTGCTGCCCAGACTAAGATCATGAAAAAGCTCTCAGGCGGTATCCGTACAGCTCTGGCCCAATACCGTGAGCTGGCAGCTTTCGCGCAATTCTCATCTGATTTGGATGAAACCACCCGCAAGCAGTTAAACCACGGCCAGAAGGTAACTGAGCTGATGAAACAGGCTCAGTACAAGCCGATGAATGTGGCTGAGCAGGCTCTGGTGATTTTTGCAGCTGAGAAGGGGTACCTTGAGGATGTTGATATTGCCAAGGTTTCAGCCTTTGAGCAGGCTCTTTTGGATTATGCCCATCAGAATGCAGCTGATCTGTTAAAGAGCATCAACGAAAAGCCGGATTACTCTGATGAAAACGTCAAGGCCTTAGCTGATCTCATTACTAAGTTTAAGGCTGAAGGCGCTTACTAGGAGCTTAATCATGGCTGGAGCAAAGGAAATACGCACTAAGATCGCCTCTGTTCAGAATACACAGAAGATCACCAGTGCCATGCAGATGGTGGCAGCCTCCAAGATGCGCCGCGCTCAGGAAAGAATGAGTGCCAGCCGTCCTTATTCCATGAGCCTGCACCGTATTATTGAGCACATTGCTTCAGGACATACTGAGTACGTTCATCCCTACATGGTAAGCCGTGAAATTAAAAATGTCGGCTATATCGTGATTTCCACAGACCGCGGGCTGTGCGGCGGACTGAACATCAACCTCTTCCGCAAGGTTCTGGCACATATCACTGCCGAGCGTGAGCAGGGGCATGGCGTGAAGGCCGTGCTCCTTGGTTCCAAGGCCGGTGCCTTTTTCCACCGTGCAGGGATAGAGGTAGCAGCTCAGCATGCTGGCTTTGGCGACAATCCGGATCCTGACAGCCTGGTAGGCGCGGTAAAGGTCATCACTCAGCAATTTTTGAGCGGTGAGATTGATGCCGTGTACCTGGCTTTCAATGGCTTTAAGAACACCATGGTGCAGATCCCGACGGTAACGCAGCTGTTGCCATTGCCAAAGAGCAGTGACGAGAAATTATCTCGTCATCACTGGGACTACATTTATGAGCCCGATCCGGCGGTTATTCTGAACGTAGTGCTTGATCGCTATATTTCGCAGATGGTCTATCAGGGAGTGCTGGAGAATCTGGCTTCCGAACAGTCTGCGCGCATGGTGGCCATGAAGGCTGCCACCGACAATGCCAAGGCATTAGTAAGCGATCTGCAGCTTGAATACAACAAGGCGCGTCAGGCTGGTATCACAATGGAGTTGAACGATATCGTGGCCGGTGCATCTGCGGTCTAAAAAGAGGATTAGTAAATGGCAGAAACTTCAAATCGTGCCGGTGAAAAAGGCATTATCGTGCAGATCATCGGCGCTGTGGTAGACGTCGAGTTCAAGGAAGGACATATTCCTGAACTGTACGATGCGCTCAGCGTCAAAGGTGATCCGGAAAAAGGCCGCCCGGATCTGGTGCTGGAAGTACAGCAGCAAATTGGCGGCGGCGTAGTACGCTGCATCGCCATGGGTTCGTCTGACGGTCTGTCACGTGGCCTGGAGGCAGTCAATACCGGTGATGGCATTAAGGTGCCGGTAGGTCATGAGACCCTGGGACGCATCATGAATGTGTTGGGCCAGCCTGTGGATGAACTCGGTCCTATCGGTGAGAAGGAGCGCTGGGTGATTCACCGCGCTGCCCCTACCTATGCTGAGCAGTCCTCCACCACTGAGGTGCTGGAAACTGGCATTAAGGTTATCGATCTGATCTGTCCTTTTGCCAAGGGCGGTAAGGTCGGCCTGTTCGGTGGTGCCGGCGTGGGCAAGACCGTGAACATGATGGAATTGATTAACAACATTGCCAAGGCGCACTCCGGCCTGTCGGTATTTACCGGTGTGGGTGAGCGTACCCGTGAGGGCAATGACTTCTATCATGAAATGCAGGAATCCAAGGTTATTGACAAGGTGTCGATGATTTACGGCCAGATGAATGAGCCGCCGGGGAACCGCCTGCGTGTGGCCTTAACCGGTCTGACCGTAGCAGAGAAGTTCCGCGATGAAGGCCTGGATGTGCTGCTCTTTATCGACAATATTTACCGCTATACCTTAGCTGGTACTGAAGTGTCCGCACTGTTGGGCCGCATGCCGTCAGCTGTGGGCTATCAGCCTACCTTAGCTGAGGAAATGGGCGTGTTGCAGGAGCGTATTGCTTCCACCAAGAAAGGTTCCATTACCTCAGTACAGGCTGTGTACGTACCGGCTGACGATATTACCGATCCGTCACCGGCTACTACTTTCGCGCATTTGGATGCCACCATTGTGCTGTCCCGTCAGATTGCTTCCTTAGGTATTTACCCTGCCGTAGATCCGCTGGCTTCAACTTCCCGTCAGCTTGATCCTTATGTGGTGGGCAAGGAGCATTACGAGGTTGCCCGTAGTGTGCAGACCGTACTGCAGCGCTATCAGGAGTTAAAGGACATTATCGCTATTCTGGGCATGGATGAACTGTCTGAGGATGACAAGCTTACCGTGGCCCGTGCCCGTAAGATTGAGCGCTTCCTGTCCCAGCCTTTCTCAGTTGCTGAAGTCTTTACCGGTTCCCCGGGCAAGTATGTGCCGCTTAAGGATACTATCCGTGGCTTCAAGGCTATTATTGCCGGCGAGTACGACAATCTGCCTGAGCAGGCTTTCTACATGGTAGGCTCAATTGATGAGGCTGTAGAGAAAGCCAAGAGCTTATAAAGGGGGTGAGCATGGAAAACATTACTTTCCATCTTGATGTGGTCAGCGGCATGGGCAGCCTTTATTCCGGGCGTGTCAGGACGATGCGTATTACCGGTTCTGAAGGTGAGCTCGGCATCCGCCATGGCCATGCCCCGCTTTTAACCACCATCAAGGCAGGCTTAGTCTCACTGGTCACTGCTGACGGTAAGGAAGATCAGATTTACCTTGCCGGCGGAGTGCTGGAGGTGCAGCCTGATACGGTGATGGTGCTGGCCGATACTGCCCTGCGTGCCGATGACATCGATGAAGCCAAGGCTCAGGAGGCAATGCGGGCAGCCCGCGATGCCCTGACGCATTACAGCTCAGGTGACAAGGATTACGCCCAGGCCTTTGCCCAGCTTGCTGAAGCCATGGCTCAGCTTAAGGTGGTGGAGCTGGCGCGCAGCCGCCGCAAATAAGCTAAAAGCTTACTGTACTTTGAAAAAGCCGCCTTCCGGGCGGCTTTTTCCTGATAGTAAGGCAACAGATCTGTTTGCTGTCGTAACGCAGTGGGTTGTAAGTGTGTTAGTCTGCTGCTGCGCTATAGACGCTGATAATTTTGTTGTCATCAAAAGCAATAATGCGCTCTATTCTTTTGCTTACAGCACAGGCTATTACTGCATAGCAAATAAGGTGAGCTTCAGGCAGGCTTTTACCAAAGCGGCGCGGGCGGGTTAACAGGCAGAATTTCTGATTGTTTACCAGATAGTAGATTTGATCAGTCTTATCTATGTAAAGATACTGCTTATCTTTTCTGAGGTCCTCAAATGAGGCTATGCCCAGCGGTATTTTGGCGAGGATAACTGCCATGTCTGTGCACCGTTTTGTATTTCCTGCAACAGCATGATCAGTGATTGATATAGTCTGCATTATCTTATGGGCATGGGAAAAAGTTTTGGATTTGCAGGTGTTAGTGCTCAGGTAAATTGTCCCTAATTTGATATCCGAGTTTGTCACAAATCCATCCACTCAGTCCTGAAGAATAACCTCAGAGCCTGTCACTCAGCTTTGCTCTTTATTTTGTCTGTCTGTTTATCCACCTGAGTTTGTCCCGTCTGTTTGCTTCCAGATTTTGTCATTGATCGCTCTTCTAACTTCGCTCGCTAAGCTTAGGCTGGTCCCAAATTTGACTGTACTTATATGTCCTTACTACCGTCTAGTATTAGACTGTGTTGTTTTTCTGGTGTTTTTTACTGGTAAGCGGTTGGAAGGCAGGGATGTGTTTTTTATAATGCAGGGACTCACACATATAACCAAGATATCCCTGCAACAAAGATGATTCTGAAATGATCTTAGCATATAACCAAAAGTTTGAAGTCTTTCCCTGCCTGTTTATTGTGCTTAAAGGGCGCCATATCCGGCCTGCTTATCTGAAAACCCCGCTTGATCTGTTGCCTTTGGATCATCCTGACATTAAGAAATATACCGGTTGTGAGCTCGACTTCCAGCTGTATTTCCGCTGTACAGAACGCGACTTTTGGCACACTTGCTTTAACTCCAGACAGGAACAGAGCTTCAATGATAGCCGCCTGCAGCTGCTTGAAGAGATTGATTCCCTGATAGTTGCTGCCAGGAGTGATGAACGTGCTCTGTATGAACCTGCATTGCGTAAGCTCAAGGCACATGAGATCAGGGTTACCTCTCCCCAGCAGCTTCGATTGCGGTTTGCCATCAAACTGCAACATCGCTGTGGTAAACCATTTGACGGGCAGTTTTTCACTGTAGAGGCGTCGTCGCTAAGGGAACAACTGCAAATCTGGACAACACTTGCAGACCGCCGCATCTGCATGGAGCTGGGATTAAGCTGCCTGCCCAAAAAGGGCGAGCGCTTTTTCTGCAATTTTCTGTCGGCGTCAGCTGGTGCCATTTGCCAACTATATCCGGCGTTTAAAGAACCTCTGCAGTCCGCAGCAGCTTAATGCTGACGGAGATGAGACCGTAAGTTGCTGGTTGCGTCTGGCACGCTATGCTTGCGTAGAGCCGGATAATGATGCGGCTCAAGATGCTGCCGGACGGCAACACTGCTGTGAGTGCAATCGCCTTAAGCAAAAGCAGCTTTCTCATGTCATAGCTCCGGAAGGGATGGTAGTGCCATTTTTAAGTTTCCATGCTGGGCTGATTAATGATGCGCTACAACTGTGGAAACATCCGGAACAACGCAGCAATATTCTCAGCAAGCCGGACTATAAAGGCTGTGAGGCATCATTCATTGCCTGGATCAGCACCAGACGGAAAACATGGCAGAGGCATGAGCAGGTAATAACGGAAATGCTTGCAAGCTGTCCGCTGCTCAAGGCACTGGCAGAACACCGGCGTGACAAAATAAGCAAGCAAACAGGCTGGCAAGCCCGTGATGCCGCTGGCAGGCGCCTGCGTCCGGACAAGATTATTGCCCAGAGTTTTGTCCGTAAGTACCAGGTACTCTTGTCGCAATTTGTCCTGAAACTTACCACATACCATTTTTTCAGGCCACCAGAGCGCCCCTTTACACTCAGCCCCGGATAACCACCATTTTCTATAAAAAATTAAGGAGATTACCGTGGCAGAACCAGATGAAAATACTAATAAACAGACCAGAGCAGCTAAAAACCACGAGGTGGTAAGTAAGAGGCTCAGGCTTATTTCGCCCCTCATCAGCTTAGATCCCCGCACACAGGGAGGCGATGTCAGTCTTTTTAATGTAGAGCTTAAGCGGATCTCTGCGGATAGTGGCATCAGCACACGCACGCTGCGCCGCTGGGTACACCGCATGCGGGCAGACCCCATCAAAGGTCTTGTACCTCAATATAAGGGCAATACCCTGTTTAACAATAAGCGCTACAGCAAATTCGCAGAATATGTACAACGTGCCATAGCCATCAGGGTAGCCAATACCACCATCACTGTTGATAAGCTGATCCAAAAATTGTGGCAGGAGTACCCTGAAAGCCAAGGGTTGCTTAAACGCAGTACTATTCAACGTTACCTGCAGCGGGGGCATGCTGGTAAGCGTGAACTCAATATAGAGCCGGCTTTGCGTACTGATGGTTTTTTCAGCCGCTTCGTTATGGAAAGGCCTCTGCAGCTGGTACAAGGCGACTTAAAGTATCTGCCAGTATGCAAACAGACAGTTGACGGCAAAACCAAGCTGGTCAAGTCTTATTTTGTGGCGTGGATTGATGACTGCAGTCGCTACATTCTGGCAGCCGGGGTCTTTACCAGTCAGGAACAATATGTGGTAAGCAGCACTCTGCGCACTGTAGTCGAGCGTTTTGGGATGGTTGAAGCGCTGTACATGGATAATGGCTCCATCTACAACAATCGGGCGGTACATTTTGCCGCTTCGTTATTAGGTATAAAAACAATCCATACCAGAGTAAGACATAGTTGGGCGAAAGGTAAAATTGAGAGATTAAATAAAACCATTGACCAGTTGTGTAAGGATATTGAGGCAACCGGCAAGACTATAGATATTACTGCTTTGGTCAAGATGGTTGAGTTCTGGGTGGATAAATACAATCAGACCATCCACTCCGATTTGGAAGGCAAAACTCCTGAACAGGTATTTTACAGCAAGTGGAATGAGCAAACTGCCCGCTTTTACTCCGAGCCTGTCATTGAGGCCGCCTTTTTAGATACGGTAAGGAGGCGCGTCAATAAAGATGGCACCGTCAAGTACAAGAAAATCAACTATCTGCTGCCAGCTGATGCTGCTCGCGCAGGCACCTACATTGAACTGGCGGTGGCACGCACTGGCCAGGCTGTTGAGATTTCCCTGATCCAACCCGATTTGAGCCTCCTCAAGCTTAAAGAATTTAACCCCAAAGGCTACGCCAACCGGGAAGTTGAGCGACGCTTACACAACAATCAAGATAAGCTGCCGGAGCCAAAACCTCAAGACCGTGGTGCTGCCGCTAAGGTCAAGCTTATGCAGATGCTGCAGGCACAAGGTTACAACTTTAATTTTGGTGGCCGTAATGATTTGCTGGATGCCGCCGCTGATGTTTATCTGGATTCTGGCGATTTAGAGCATGTTGCTAAGAAAGTTAAGGAGCTGCTGGCTGAAGATACTGCCCGTTGCAATACCTCAAACCAGCAGGATCCGGAACGTCAGTCCGGTTATGCCTGCCTGCTACAGGATGCTGCCAAATAGGAGCCCCTTTACCATGAATTCAAATCTCATACTCTCTACTTATGGCTTTAACCTGACCCCATTTACCAATAGCATCAACTGCAGCAACCTGTATCAAAACCAAAAGCTGCAAATTGCCTTAGCTACGCTGGGATATGTAGCTGCCAACTCCCAGATGGCCATCCTGACCGGAGATGTCGGGGTGGGTAAATCCACCGCACTGCGCCTGTTTGCCCAACAGCTTGATAAGTCTGAATATCAGATCTTTTACGTCTCCGACAGTCAGCTTACCCCACGCTGGCTCTATGCCACCCTGCTTAAACAGGTCGGTATTGACGGCAAGCTGTTCCGCGGTGATTCCAAACGTCTGTTTCAGACTGAGCTGCAGAAAATCAAGGAAACCCTGAGGAAGAAGGTGGTGGTCATCATTGATGAGACCCACCTGCTGCCGGTAGACAGCCTGCAGGAGATCCGTTTTCTGCTTAACACCGAAATGGACAGCTGCTCACCACTGGCCCTGATTTTATCCGGACAGGATGAATTGTGGTCAACCCTGTCCAATGATAGCTGCCGCGCCATCAGGCAGCGGGTAGATATGTCAGTGCGCCTGACCCCACTGGAACAGGATGAAGTTTATCCCTATATCCAGGCTCACCTCAAATTCGCCGGCTGTGAGCATGAGCTATTTACTGCCAGTGCCATTGAGGCCATTTATGCCCACTCCAGTGGCATCATGCGCATCATCAATAAACTGTGCGTCCATGCCCTGTTCCAGGGGATAACTGACGGTAACACAACTCAGCTGACTGATCGGACTATTGAAAATGTCATCACCAACCCCCTGAACCAGCATCTGGCTTTTTGTGAATAAGGAGTACCACCATGCAAATAGACAGAATCATTAAACTGATGCAGGAACACGCTAATTTCAGTAACCTCTGCCGCAGCTTTCTCAACTCCTGCCGTGCAGATCAGGAGAGCAATTTCCAAACACAGTGCTTTGAACGGGAGCTGCTGTGCCTACTGCTGCAAAAACCACCGGTTGAGAGCATCTACCATCTGCGGCAAAGTGCGAAGGTGCAGGAGCTCAAAGGAAAGGCAGAAACGGCACGGTTATGCGCCCTGAAGATAGATCCTCCACCATATGTAGATCAGGCTGTAGATCTGCAGTCAGTGACCTTTATTTCAGCCAGGGATAAAGATTTGATCCTCAATGCAGGGCAGCTGTAGTCCAAAGAAGATATCCCTTTCTAAGTTCCTCCCTCATTAAGATCGTACTGGCAGCAACTGTCAGTACGACTGCCTAAAAACAGCTAAAGCAAAAACAGAATAAGTAAGAGCAAAGCGCAGGCTCATCGTGTGACAAAATCAGGTAGCAAAAGTTATGACAGATCTAAGAGCAAAATAAGTGACAAAATCAAATAGATAAGCCGCTCAATGGAGGCAATATCCGGGGACAAAGTCACATATCAAAACGGTGACATTATTAATGAGCTTTTACA
>CALXOT010000024.1 GCA_944390085.1 uncultured Succinivibrionaceae bacterium | reverse complement strand
CAAACTGATTTTTGTACAGGTTGATGTACAGCCGCGCCCGGTAGTCATAGCCGGATACCCCGGGCAGATGTTCATGCAGTAAGGTAAGTTGGGCCCGGGCTGAGTTTTGCTGCAGATCTACCAGCTGCCAGCGCTCCTGCCAGCCAAAACCATGCAAAAATTCGCTGCCATTAGGCGCATTGAGGGGAAGGTTTACCTGTTCACCGGCAATAACATAGGCATTGCCCTGCACCCGGTTTGCCAGCGGCAGCAGGGGAAAGCCGCCACACAGATCCGGATTTTGCTGCGCCTCCATCTCGCTGCAGCGTTGCAGCACATCCCGTCCGCTGTAGCACAGCGCACAGATGCGTGCCCCGCAATCTGAGATCTCAAAGAAAAAATCGGCCGTCTGCAGGTGGTGCAGCATGTTGTTATCCCCTTCGTAACTATCAGGATTGGCTGTTCCTGAAAATACAATCTTAAGCTGCAGTATGGCTATAGACCCGGGTTTAGTAGTGCCAAAGTCTAAAAACCGCTTTCTAACGCCATTTTGAGGCATTTTTATTTTTTAAGATATGGTGCGAGGCTGGGGCTTGTTGTAAATTTCTAAAATCCCATCAGGGAGCTTACAGCCTTGCCGATTATTTCTGTTCTTCCGCCTAATTTTTTGCACAGGCAGGTTCCTAGCTCTTGTATGCTGCTTATCGGTGGTAATGCCTTAAACCCCGAGTATGTAAAAAAAATCTGTGTCTAAGGATTTTCTGTAAACTACACGGGCTATGCCCGTTTAAGGAAAACTTATGACACGAATTAAAAAATCACCTTCGGCTTTTGATTCAGCTGTTGATGCCTACGTTGCTGAGAAAATGGCTCAGCGGGGAGGAGATTTAACTGGTGACGATCTTTCGGAGTTCGTTAAACAATGTGCCAGAAAATTCCTGGAAAGTTCGCTTCAGGGCGAGCTTGACTATCACCTGAAAAATAACGTGCTGGAGATGAAGTCCGACTCTGAAACGGAGCAGGAGCAGAAGGCCAACAAGCGCAACGGGACAACGAAAAAGACGGTCATTACTGATCTTGGGGAAGTTGAACTGCAAGTGCCACGGGATAGAGATGCTAGCTTTGAGCCCACCATAGTGCCGAAACGGGAAAAGCGCATCAAAGGCATTGATGACAAGATCATCAGCATGTATGCACGCGGCATGAGCACGCGGGAGATCTCGGCCCATCTTGAAGAGCTCTACGGGGTAGGCGTAAGCGCCGAATTTATCAGTCATGTAACGGACAGCGTATTAGAGGAAGTAAAAGAGTGGCAGAACCGGCCGTTAGAAGCATGTTATCCGGTGGTATTCTTTGATGCATTAAGAGTAAAAATTCGTTCAGGCAGCGGGGTTAAAGCCAAAGCCGTACATCTGGCACTGGACATAAAGACAGACGGCAGCCGGGATGTACTAGGGCTGTGGCTAAATGACAATGAAGGCGCATCATATTGGGCCAGCGTGTTTACAGAGCTGCGCAACCGCGGGGTTGAGGATATTCTGATAGCAGTAACAGATGGACTGAAAGGGATGACTGAAGCGCTGGAGACAGTGTTCCCGGACACACTCCATTAGACGTGCATAGTGCACCTCATACGCAATTCAGCGGCCTTTGTCAGCTGGAAGGATTTGAAAGGGGTGATGGCAGCGCTCAGGCGCATTTACCAGGCACCGACAGCGGACGCGGCACGTGAAGAGCTGGAGCGGTTTAAGCAAAGCGAATACGGCAGGAGCTATCCCAATATAGTAGCGCAATGGGAAAGGTCCTGGGGGCAGATCATACCCTTCTTCAATTTCGGGCCTGAAGTAAGGAGGCTTATCTATACGACAAACTGCATAGAAGCGCTGAACCGCTCAATACGCAAGGTAATCAAGACTCGCACAGTGTTTCCGACTGATGAGTCAGCGCTCAAGCTGATCTGGCTGGCGATAAGGAACTCGACCAGAGAATGGAGCAGATCGGTATTTAAATGGAGGAAGGCGCTGTTAGAGATGAATCTGGTCTTTGGTGACCGGCTAAAACCTGATTAAGGCGGCGGCGCAAATTGGGCTTTTACGTTCCTGCTACGCAGTCACTCCAAAGCCCAATTTGCAGAGAATTGATTGCATCTGGTTTTAACTAATTATTGCGAAATTCCTCATGCGTGAGCTTGAGGTAGTTCATGGCGGGACCCTCATCCTGCCTTTTTCGTGCCTGCAACTGCCATGATAGAATTGAAGGCGCCAGGCATTAGGACAGAAATAAAAAGCTCATGGGAGGCTTCTTGATGGTTGCAGAAGAACAGGTCGATATCGTAAATGAAAACAATGAAGTGGTGCGCAGTGTGTCGCGCAGTCAGATGCGCCGGGAGCGCCTGCCGCACCGGGCCTCTTACATTGCCTTTGTCAATAATGAGGGGCGTTTTTTAATTGAAGTACGTACCTTAAATAAGGATTATGCCCCGGGCAAGCTCGATGCCTGCGTGGGTGGGGTCGTGCAACAGGGGGAGGATCCGCTCTTAAGTGCTCGCCGCGAGTTTAGTGAGGAGATCGGAGTGTGCGCAGATATGCAGGGGCTTGAGTTTACTTTTTTGGGCACTTGCCGCATTGATTATCCCAAGGACAATCCGCGCTCATTTTTGTTTGCCTATCTGTTCCTGGCCCGGGGCGATGCCATGACGGTAAGGCAGGGCTCTGAGGTCTCGGGGATCATGTATTTAAGCCCTGAGGAAATATTGCGCCTGCAGCCTGCCTTTACCACAGACAGCATTACAGCCTTCAGTGAAATTGAAAAACGCGCCCGGGAGCGGGGTTTGCTGTAACTTGCTGCAATTTGCCGGATGCAGGTTGCAGATAGCAACGGGCCGCGGTTTAAGTTTCAGGCAACAGCCCGATTGAACGGATTATGTTGAAAATAGGGGCTGGAAAAATCCTATAAATAGAGCCATCTTTTTCTGAGCACAATCATGAACTACCTACGCACTTACGTGCGAGGTTTCGTGAAGACGGTGCCTCACTTTTAGTAAGCACCCATTACTGGGCACTTACGGG
>CALXOT010000023.1 GCA_944390085.1 uncultured Succinivibrionaceae bacterium | reverse complement strand
GCCGAACACAGAAGTGAAATGCAGAGATGCCGATGGTAGTGCCGCGTACGACGGTGCGAGAGTAGGAAATTGCCAGGCTCACCTTTTTTAGCGGCTCTGACCGCTGTCATAAGCACCTCTTTGCGGTGCTTTTTCTTTGCTCTAAATTTATTCCTTTATTTTCTCTAATTTTTTCTTTGCGCTTCCTGCCCGTATTACGGGCAGGCTTCCTTATTGGCTGTTTTCAGCCACGCAGTTGGGGCAATTTTTGTTGTTTGAGCTTATCTGCCAGCCTTTGCAGATTAGCAATGCGTGACTCATCGCTAGGATGGGTACTTAAGAGCTCTATAGGTTTGCTGCCAGATTGAGCCTGCATCTTACGCCACAGTTCCGCAGCTGCATCTACGTCAAAGCCGGCGCGATAGCACAGTTCAAGTCCCAGCTCATCTGCTTCGGTTTCATGTTCACGTGAAAAGGGCAGACTTACGCCTATTTCCAACGCTGTTGAACCGAGGGTAGTCAGAGTACGGTCTACCCCAAACAGATCGGCGATGGTGATAAGACCGTTGGTTATGAGCTGCTGACTTACCTGTTCACGTGAGTGTTCACGCAGGGCATGGCAAATTTCATGACCGATGATCACCGCTATTTCATCATCGCTTAAATCAAGTTGTTTGACGATACCACTGTAGACTACAATTTTACCGCCCGGCATGCACCAGGCATTGAGGGTATCCTCAGTGATCACGTTTACTTCCCAGTCCCAGTCTATGCAATCTGGACGTAAAGCCGGGGCAGCAGCGATTAGCCTGGATGCAATACGCTTTACGCGGGTACTTAACTGTTTGTCTGCATTAAGCTTACCTGCAGCCTTAGCTTTAGCGATGATGTCGCTGTATTGCTGTTCTGCAGCTGCATTAAGCTCACTGTCTGATACTAAAAGCATTTGCTGACGGTTGACCCCTGACAGGCTTGATCCAGTGGTTTGGGTACAGGCGCAGACGGTCAGAGCGCTGCTTATGGCAACAGCAAGCAGCAATTTGGGATGGGGCATAATCCTCTCCTTATCCTTATAGTTATTATTACAGCAGGAGTCCTGCACATTATTTATAGCTTAAGGCGCTATTTTTTACAATGCCAGTCCGATCAAAGCAAGGGCAGGGATGAGAACACGGGGATAAATAAAAAAGCAGGGAAGCGTTTTTGGACCGGGTAGCTGCCGGGATTTGTGGCTGTAAAAGAAAAGCAGCCATATTGACTGCTTTTCTGTTAGGACTGTACGCAGACTGCTACTTAACCTAAGGAGGTGGACAGTTCGTACATATCCTCGCGGAATTTGTGCTTCATGGTTTCGATGCATTCAATGATGTCATGATGCACTAACGCGCCTCTCTGAATGCCGATGCAACGGCCTGACTGCCCTTCATGCAGCAGCTGCACGGCATAGGCGCCCATGCGGCTTGCCAGCACACGATCAGACGGGGTCGGGCTGCCGCCGCGCTGAATATGTCCCAGGACTGTGGCACGGGTTTCCAGACCGGTTAAGGCCTCAAGTTCCCGAGCCATCTGATGGACGTCAGTTTGATTTTCGCAGACAACAATGATAGCGTGGCGCTTGCCGGTATCAATGCCATCCTGAATATCGCGGTAGACCTTTTCCTTCTTCCATGGCTTTTCCGGAACCAGCACCGCTTCCACACCGCAGGAAATGGCAGCGCTGATAGCCAGATCGCCGCAGTGGCGACCCATTACCTCAACCACGCTGATGCGCTTATGTGAGGAGCAGGTGTCACGCAGTTTGTCGATGCAGTTGACAGCAGTGGAAAGGGCAGTGTCGAAACCGATAGTGGTATCGGTACCTGCGATATCATTGTCAATGGTACCCGGAATGCCGATGCAAGGATAGCCAGCTTCGGACAAACGCTTTGCACCCATGTAGGAACCGTCGCCTCCGACTACTACCAGGGCATCGAGCTCATGATCCTTCATCACCTCAATGCATTCCTGACGTACAGATTCCTCGCGGAAGGCAGGGAAGCGGGCTGTTCCCAGGAAAGTACCGCCACGCTGCAGCATATCTGAAACTGAACGGCGATCAAGGCGGGTGATCAAGCCTTCGTGCAGGCCCATGTAGCCGTCGTGTACGCCGAAGACTTCATACCCATAATCAATGGCGGTACGCACCACTGCGCGGATAGCCGCGTTCATGCCAGGAGCGTCGCCGCCTGAAGTTAATACACCAATCTTTTTGATAGACATCTGAGCTGTCCTTTATTAGGCGTTGGCAACCGCAGCTTCGATGATGGCGGTGAAATCCGGGGCCTTTAAGGAGGCGCCGCCAACCAGGCCGCCGTCGATATCGGGCTGCTTGAACAGATCCGGGGCGGTCTTGGCATTGCAGGAACCTCCGTAAAGGATACGCACTTTAGCTGCCACATCGGCGTCAAACTGGGCTAAGTAGGCACGGATATCCTGATGCACGCTCTGGGCGATTTCCGGGGTTGCAGTCTTGCCGGTACCGATGGCCCAAATCGGCTCATAGGCTATTACAGCCTTTTCAAAAGACTTGATTCCGCACAGATCGATAACAGCCTTTAATTCAGCACGGATCACTTCCATGGTCTGCTTAGCTTCAAATTCAGCTTCAGACTCACCAACACACAGTACCGGGATTAAGCCATTGGCCTGGGCTGCCTGATATTTCTGTGCGACGTATTCGCTGGATTCCTTGTGGTAGTCACGGCGCTCAGAGTGGCCGACAATAGCGTAGGTGCAGCCAAACTCGCGCAGCATAACCGGAGAATTTTCACCAGTATAAGCACCCTGGGTATGAATATCGCAATCCTCAGAACCCCATTGCAGCTTTGAGCCAGCGGCTAACTGCTCGACCATGCCGATGAATACGGCAGGAGCACATACGGCTACTTCAGCCTTAGGATCGGCCTTATTGGCAGGGTCCTTTAAAGCGTTGACTAAAGCAGTGACAGATTCCTTGGTGCCGTTTAATTTCCAGTTGCCCATTACCAGAGGTTTTCTCATGATTGGTTGTCCTCACTTGTGTTTAATAAACCAAACGAATTATGCCTGAAGCCGGATTTGTGCATTTTAGTGAAAACGCTTTCACGGCAATATGTTGAGCTATTGTATAACAAAAAGACAGTTATTAAGCAGTAAATACTTGCTAGCAGCTCACATTACTGAGTAAAGCACAGACAGTGTGCTGCAGGTGAGCCTTATGCAATGCTTTAGCGCCAGTGGGGAGCTGTCTGGTCTTGCTGATCTGATATAGGATTTGTCGTTGAATTTAGAATGAAATCATCAGATCTGCTGTGGCTATGCCCTGAGACAGTGCAGTGATAGGCGCAGCGCCTTCTTCTCATGCGCATTATTTTCTGGCGGCGGCGAGCCCGTTGTACTGTTTTTCTCATGGCTTTGTCCTTCCTGAAGCTGACAGCAGTCATTTTACGCCTGCTTTGCCTTGGCGCCATGCCAGGTTCTTAAGAACGGTTTACAGATCACAGCCTGGTTTTTTACCGGATACATCAAAAGTAAAAATAGTTATCCTGATGCGCCCGGTGCCCTAAAACCGGATCGTCTGCAATCCCTTCTGCGTTGGTTTTGGCCAAGCTGTCCTGAAGTGGATTATCCTGATCTTTGTCCGGTGGACTCTTGTCAGTCTTCCCTTTTGTTTTTCCAGGAAAGTTTTTGCGCTTTGCAATCCTGCCACTTAATAAAAAGACAGCCAGCAGGCAGGACAGGGCTGCAGGATCGGGCAACGGCAGGCTGTGGTTGTAAGTGGCCGTATTCTGGTTTACCTGAGTGGTCTCTGCCACCAGTACTTTTTCAAGCAGTAAACGGATATATACAAGCTGCAGTGCGCTGTTAAAACCATCATCCGAACTTTCAGCAGGCAAAGCACATAAACTGCCCTGCGGCAGGGTAGGGATACGGGATTTAAAATCCAGCCTGCAGGCACTATTTTGGCCGCTACTGATAAAAGACAGAACAGTGCTGTAGGAAGCCAGGATGAAATTGCAGTTAAGTGTCTGTAAGGACTGGCTTAAAGCGCAGCTATTGGCAGTTACTTTAGCTGTCCTGACAGGTAGAGCAGTGAGCTGTTCCGTTTTATTTTCCTGGGGATGTGGCTTTACGGATTTGCTAGCAGGCACAGTAGCGCTCCTGCAGCAACTTTGTGCCTGCAGGGCATAAGCGCTGTCCTGATGCACCTGCAGCAGCGCGTTAAAATCAAGCTTTGCTGCGGCATCCTGTAAGCGCTGGTTTAAAGTGTGGCTGAAATCGGTCTTCAGGCCTGAGTATTGGATCTGCATAACTTTTCCTCTGCTCATTACAGAGCAAAGGAGATGCCTAAATTTATCATTTTGAATTACAATGAAATTAATTTAGATGGCTGGTAGGCTTGAACAGCAGGGGCGGCAAAAACTGCCGCTTCTGCTGTTGCATGCACCGTTTGGCAGCGGCTCTTGCGCGCAAATAGTGCGCGTAGCTGCTAAGCTGAGCTGATTTTTGTTACACTAATCCTCATTCTTTTTATCAAAACTGTTCAGATCAATGAGCTTTTTATAAGCGCGGTTTAGAGGAGCCCTTATGCGCGTATTGAAATTTGGCGGCACGTCAGTGGCAAATGCCGAGCGCTTTTTAAATGTGGCTGATATAGCGATCAGCACGGCACGGCAGACTGAGACTGCTCTGGTGCTGTCAGCTCCTGCCAAAATTACTAATCTATTGGTTTCCCTGGTTAAAAGCGGAGTATCAGGCGGTGATGGCAGCGCTGAATTTGCGGCTATTCGCAAGATCATTGAGCCTTTAATTAATACACTGGCTTTAAAGTATGAGCGCTTTGATGGTGCTGCCCTGACCCATGAGTTCAACACCACCATGGAGCTGCTGCAGCGCAGGGTTCAAGGTATGGCTTTACTCGGGCAATGTCCTGAATTGGTTGAGGCCTATGTCGAAAGCCGGGGTGAGAGTTTTTCCATTGCCATCATGGCCGAGCTGTTAAAGGCGCGCGGTTACCGTGTGCGCGTCATTGATCCGGTAATGGTGCTGTGCACTGAAGGTGGAGTCCTGGAATCCTCCGTTAACATTGAAGAGTCCAAGCGCCGCTATGCGATGATAGCAAATGAGCCTGGCGCCATTACATTGATGTCGGGTTTTTGCGGAGGTAACGCCAACGGTGATTTGGTGCTGCTCGGACGCAATGGCTCAGATTATTCTGCAGCCTGCCTGGCTGCAGTAGCTGGGGCAGAATGCTGCGAAATCTGGACCGATGTGGATGGCGTGTACAGCTGTGATCCCCGCATGGTGCCGGATGCTGTATTGCTGCGCCGCATGTCTTATAAAGAAGCCATGGAGCTCTCTTATTTTGGTGCAAAAGTCTTGCATCCGCGGACTATCGCTCCTATTGCGCAGTTCCATATTCCCTGCTTGATTAAAAATACTATGAACCCGCAGGGGGAGGGAACGCTGATTGCTGAGGAAACTGACCGTTCTATTCCTATCAAGGGCATTTCTGATTTAAAGAATGTATCCCTGGTGAATGTGCAGGGCCCCGGCATGAAGGGCATGGTCGGCATGGCTGGACGTTTGTTTACCGCGGTATCCCAGGCCAAAATTTCCATCGTCCTGATTACTCAATCTTCCTCTGAATATTCCATTACCTTTTGTATCCATTCACAGGATGCACTGCGTGCCCGCCGTGCCATTGAAGATGAATTTTTGTTAGAGCTGCGCGAGGGCTTGCTTGATCCGATTGAGATTATTGACAAAAAGGCAGTGATCTCTGTGGTGGGCGATGGTATGCGCACCATGCGCGGTACTTCAGGCAAATTTTTCAGGGCTCTGGCTCAGGCCAACATCAATGTCAATGCTATTGCCCAGGGCTCATCTGAGCGCTCTATTTCTGCTGTGATAGACGAAGGGAAGGTGGCTGAGGCCATTGCTATTTGTCATATGACCTTCTTTACGGCAAGGCAAATCCTGGATGTGGTGTTAGTAGGGGTCGGAGGGGTCGGCTCCGAGCTGTTGCATCAGATTGACAAGCAGCAGCAAGTGTTAAGTCAGCGCCACGGCATTGAAATCCGGGTGGTAGGTGTCGCCAATTCCAAGAACTTTATCACTGATCCCAATGGGTTAAAGCCTGAAAACTGCCTGCAACAGTTACGCCAGGGCAAGTTTTCACCATTTACCATTCAGCGTGCCAAGCAGTTAATTGATGACTCCCATCTGGTAAATCCGGTTTTTGTGGACTGCACTTCAGATGAAAAGCTGTCCCTGTCCTATATCGAGCTGATGCAGGCCGGCTTTCATGTAGTGACTCCCAATAAAAAGGCCAATACGGTCACCATGGAATATTACCGTGCGTTGCGCCGCTGTGCCCGGGTAAATCACCGTAAATTCCTGTATGAAGCCAATGTGGGGGCAGGACTACCGGTGATAAACACTTTACAGAATCTGCTTGCTGCAGGTGATGAGCTCATTGAGTTTTCCGGAATAATGTCAGGTACTCTGTCCTATATCTTTGGTTTGGTTGAAGATGGCATGAGCCTGTCCGAGGCCACACGTGACGCTTGTGAGAAAGGTTTTGCCGAGCCTAACCCCAGGGACGATCTTGAAGGGACTGACGTAGCACGCAAGCTTTTGATCCTGGCCCGTGAATGTGGCTATGAATTGGATCTGACTGATGTTTCAGTGCAGGGTGCAGTGGACGCTTCGTTCCTCAAAGGACAGAACGCACAAGAGGTGTTAAGCTCGCTTAAGCTTGCAGATACGGCCTTTAATGAAAAGGTAGCAGCAGCTCGCGCCGAGGGGAAGGTACTGCGTTATGTGGCTTCCATTAAGGATGGTAAATGCAGCTGCAGCGTGCAGGCGGTAGGCCCTCATGATCCTCTGTTTAAAGTGCGTGGGGGTGAAAATGCCCTGGCCTTTACTACTGCCTATTACAAACCAATTCCTTTGGTGATCCGTGGCTATGGTGCCGGTACGGCAGTAACAGCTGCTGGAGTACTGTCTGACGTTTTGCGTTTACAGAACTGGACACGTGAGGGTTAAACAGATGACAAAAGCTTTTCGTGCCTATGCGCCGGCCTCAGCGGCAAATTTATCAGTAGGTTTTGATCTGTTGGGGGTGGCTTTAAAGCCTATAAATGGTGCTCCTTTGGGCGATTTTGTGACAGTAAGACCATCTGCCGCTGCCGGCTGTCATGTAAGCTGCAGTGGCCGCTTTGCTCATAAGCTGCCTGCTGATCCTAAGAAAAATATCGTTTATGAGGCTTATCTTTTATATAAAAAGGCCCTGACTGAGCTCGGGCAAGGGATGCTCAATCTTGAGCTGGAGCTGGAAAAAAATTTACCGGTATGTTCGGGACTGGGTTCGAGCGCGGCATCGGTAGTGGCTGCGGTATGCGCCCTAGATGCAATCCATGGCAATGCCCTAGGTGAAGAAGGCAGGGTAAAACTGATGGGACAGCTAGAAGGGCGTATTTCCGGCTCCATTCATTATGATAATGTGGCTCCCTGCTACTTTGGCGGTCTGCAGCTTATTATCGGGGAAAACGGGATTATCTCACAGAGCCTTAATGTGTTTAAGGACTGGTACTGGGTGTCATGCTTCCCGGGTATCAAGGTATCTACTTCAGCAGCCCGCGCCATTTTGCCGGCACAATACCGCAGGCAGGATGTAATTGCTTATGCCCGCAGGCTTGCTGCGTTCGTGCATGCCTGCCACTGCGGTAATGAACGTCTGGCAGCTTCCTGTATGCAGGATGTCATTGCAGAGCCTTACCGGGCACAGCTGATCCCTGGCTTTGATTTGGCACGGGAGTATGGTGCGGCACTACGTGCAGTGGCCACCGGTATTTCAGGTTCCGGATCTTCTATCTTCTCTGTTTTTACAGATAAAGCTGCGGCAGAGGATATGAAGGAGTGGCTGGAGCGTAATTTCATTGCCAATGAAGATGGTTTCTGCCATATTTGCGCCGTGGATGAAGAAGGCGCACGCGTAGAACAAATCGAGGTATAACATGCAGTTATTTAATTTAAAGGATCACAGCGAGGCTGTTTGTTTTGCTGAGGCGGTAAAGCGCGGGATAGGCAGGGAACAGGGACTGTTTTTCTTGGACAGGATAGAGCCCTTTTCCCCGGCAAAGCTTGAAAGTCTGCTGGCACTGCCCTTAGTGGAACGCAGTTGCCGGGTGTTGCGGCATCTTATTGGCGATGAAGTTCCGGAACTTGAAAAGATTATTGCAGCTGCCTTTAATTTCAAGGCTCCATTGGTAAAAGCTGATGACAATCTCTATGCCTTAGAGCTTTTTCACGGTCCTACCCTGGCCTTCAAGGATTTTGGAGCTCGTTTCATGGCGCGGGTGCTGTCGGCCGTGCGTGGGGACAAGCACCTTACAATTTTGACCGCTACTTCCGGTGATACCGGGGCTGCCGTGGCAGATGCCTTTTACGGTCAGCCGGGTATTGATGTGGTGGTGCTTTACCCCAAGGGCAAGATTTCCCTGCTGCAGGAGAAGCTGATCGCCACCTTGGGCGGCAATATCCGGGCAGTGGAAATTGACGGTACTTTTGACGAGTGCCAGGATCTGGTGAAACGTGCCTTTGATGATCAGGATTTCAGGCTTAAGGTTGGCCTGAACTCTGCCAATTCCATCAATATTTCAAGGCTGTTGGCTCAGGTTTGTTATTATTTTGAGGCAGCTGCGCAGTTAAGCGCTCTGCAACGCAAGGGACTGGTGTTCTCGGTGCCCTGCGGCAATTTTGGCAATATTACGGCAGGCTTGATTGCTAAGGCTCTGGGGCTTGACTCCCGTTTTGTCATCTCCTGCAATGCCAATGACACTGTGCCGCGTTATCTGCAGTCAGGCAAGTGGGAGCCGCGTGCCACCATTGCCACTTTGTCAAATGCCATGGATATCTCAAGGCCTAACAATTGGCCGCGGGTTGAGGCTTTGGTCCGGATGATGGGATGGCAGCTTGACGATTTTGCCTTTGGCTCTCTGTCGGATGATGAAACCCGCACGGCGATGCGCGTGCTGCACGATAAGACCGGCTATGTGTTAGAACCGCATGCTGCTATTGCCTGTAAGATCCTTAAGGACAATTTGCGCCCGGGTGAGACTGGAGTGTTCTTAGGTACAGCCCATCCTGCTAAATTCAAGGAAATAGTGGACGCTACTTTAGGCATTGATGAGCCCTTGCCTCCGGCATTGGCTCGCCGTGCCAGACTTGAGAGCATTAAAACAGAGCTTAAACCTGACTATGACAGCTTAAAGGCTTTCATGTTAAAGGAGCTTTCCTTAGTTTAAGCAGGTGAGGACTGCCTGTTGATTCAGGCAACAGAGAAAAGCCATAATCAAAAACCGCCTGAAAAAACAATAGGCGGTTTTATTTTGTTGGTAATGCCAGGCAAGAGGCCTGATTGACTGAATAAAGGCAGGGCAGGAGCTGCTTTACGACAGCACCAGGAAATTCAGTCAGATCTTGCCTTGCAGCACAGCAAGCAGCTGCTGGCAGCCTTGAGCAATTTCTTGGTAAGCTCTTTTAAAGTCGTGGCTGTACCAGGGATCATCCACCTCAAAGTCAGGGGTACTGCTGAAGGCGTACAGCAGCTTTACTTTGTCTGGCAATGGCCCAAAGCGTGCCGTCAGATAAGATAGATTGCTGTGATCCATGACTAAGATCAGATCCCAGTCCTGCAGATCTGTAAGGTTTAGGCACCGTGCCCGTTTGCCAGATCCGTCAAGGCCATGTGCCAGCAATTGTTTTTGAGCAGGGGGATAGACCGGGTTACCTTCTTCCTCAGCTGACACTGCAGCAGAGGCAATTTTAAATTTTGAGTTTAAGCCTGCTTTAGCAACCAAATCCTTAAAGATGAACTCAGCCATTGGCGATCTGCAGATATTGCCGTGGCAGACGAAAAGTATTTTCAGCATGGTGCGGATCCCGTGATTTTTTTATGAAGCACAGAGCCTGCCATTATACTAAAGGATAGCAGAAGCTTGACTGCAAGTTTATCCGTGCAGTTGTTGATAGCTGAAGACCAGTGTTTTCAGGTCCTGGACATTTTTGGCATAGTAATCACTGTGCCAGGCTTGCGGATCCCCGCATTCGGCTGCCCCGTAACCCCACAAGGCACAGCAACTGACACAGCCTGCAGCTTGCGCGGCTCTGATGTCATTTAGATGATCTCCCACATACAATGTCTGCTGCGGAGCTATCCCTAATTTGTTGCAGGCGGTGAGCAGCGGTTCAGGGTGTGGCTTGGCATGCACGCAGCTGTCCCCGCCCAAGATCAGTGAAAGTGTATTGTAGAAAGAAAAACCAGAGAGCAATTTTTCTGCCATGGCAAGGTACTTATTGGTGATGACTGCACATTTTATATCAGCCTGTTGCATGTCCTGAAGCAGCTGGACAATGCCTGGGAATGCGCGGGTGTACCTGCAAATGTTCCTGGTGTAATAGCTGGCAAAATAGCTGCGCATGGGACCATCAATAAGCCCATCATCCTGTTTTGCAGCAGGAATTGCCTGTTTTAACATGGCTCGCATGCCGGAGGTCAGTTTTTGCGCTATTTGTGAGGAGTCACCTTCTTTAAAGTTAAATTGCCGTAAGGTGGCTTGGCAGGCTGCAATGAGATCCGGGGCAGTATCTAGCAAGGTGCCGTCAAGATCGAACATTACTGCTTGAAAACCTGGCTTTACTGCGTGATCACAGCTGTGTTTTAGGTAAGGCGGTATTGACACGGTCAGAGCAAATTCCTATATTGTGAAGCCGTTTCGGCACTACCTGGACTGTGGAGAGCATTATGCTAAATCCCGCTGATATCACTGATTTTAATGAAAAAATCTCCTGTCTGCAAGCTAGCATCAAGTCAATTCCAGATTTTCCCAAACCTGGTATTTTGTTTCGTGACATTACTTCACTATGTGAGAACGCCAAGGCTTTTAAACTTACCACCGATCTTTTTACTGAGATCTTTAAGGATGAAAAAATAGACAAGATAGTCTGTGCTGAGGCGCGGGGATTTGTGTTTGGAGCTCCTTTGGCCAATCGCCTGGATTGTGGTCTGGTACTGGTGCGTAAGCCTGGCAAGCTGCCCCGTCAGACTTTGTCTGAAAGCTATGATTTGGAATATGGCAGTAATGAATTGCAGATCAATAAAGATGCAATCCGTCCTGGTGAAAGGGTTCTGGTATTGGATGATCTGTTGGCTACCGGGGGCACAGTGGAGGCCATGGTAAAGCTTACCCGCAGACTTAAAGGTGAAGTGGTGGCAGCAGGCTTTGTGCTGGAGCTTTATGATTTGGGTGGCGCTGACAGGCTGAGGCAGGATTGTCAGGTTAAGGTCGTATCCCTCGTCAAATTTCCCGGGCACTGATTTGGCTTTGCGCCGTGTCCGTTATAGACTACACTAATTATATGAGGATAAAGGTTTAGCACCGCAGACTGCAAGTTAAGGACAGGCGATGGCTCTTTCGTTAAATGGTGAATATCAGGCTTTAGCGCGCAAATACCGCCCCCAGACTTTTGAGGATGTGGTGGGGCAGAAACATGTTTTAGGCGCGCTGGCTCATGCCATTGACAGCAAACGTATCCATCATGCCTATTTGTTAACTGGAACGCGCGGTATCGGTAAGACCACCATTGCCCGCATCATCGCAAAGTCGCTGCAGTGTGAGCAAGGCATAAGTTCAAAACCTTGCGGTCATTGTGCGGCCTGCACCGGCATTACCAGAGGAGCATTCCCTGATGTAATTGAGATAGATGCAGCTTCCCAGACTAAGGTCGATGATACCAGGCAGCTGCTTGAAAATACCCAGTATCCTCCGGTAAGCGGCCGTTATAAGATTTACATCATTGATGAAGTGCATATGCTCTCGCAAAGCAGCTTTAATGCACTGTTAAAGACGCTTGAAGAGCCGCCTGCCTATGTCAAATTTATTCTGGCCACCACTGATCCGCATAAGATCCCCACTACAGTACTGTCTCGCTGCCTGCAATTTCAGCTCAAAGCGCTGACGGTAGAAGAGATTTCTGCGCAATTAATTAAGATAGCGGCGGCAGAACATATAAGCTGTGAACCTGAGGCTGCCCTGCTTTTGGCGCGGGCAGCTAAGGGCTCGATGCGCGATGCGCTTTCACTTACCGATCAGGCTATTGCCCTGGGAAATGGATCTATTGAACGCAAGGCCGTATTGGCGATGCTGGGATCTGCAGGCGACAATCTGGTGCTCAGTATTTTGTCAGGGCTTTTGCCGGGAAATGAGCAGAAGCTCCCTGAGCTGCTGTCTGATATTACGGCGGTAAGCCCTAATTACCGTACCTTACTTGAAGAAACAGCCCTGGCGCTGCATGATCTGGCTCTGTTCCAATTTATAGGTGGCAGCAGCCTTAATGTGTTTTCGCTGCCTGTAAATTTGCTTGAGCAGTATGCTCCGCGTTTTGACGCCCAGGCACTGCAACTTTATTATCAGATTTGTCTGGAGGGCTTGCGCGAGTTTGAGTACGCTCCTGATGGTAAAGCTGCGTTTGAAATGACAGTATTAAGGCTGCATGCATTTACCACGGAAAAAAAAAAGATTGGTTAGGTGAGGAAAACCCCGCAAAAGTAAACTATCCTCCGCAACAGGCAGCAGCAAAGCCAGTGTTTGCCACTGAGGCATCCCCATCTTTCAAACTTCAGCAATTAAAAGGGCAAGATGCTGCAGTTGCCCTGAATTATTCCCAGCCGCTTAATATAGATTCTGCCCTGGCACAGGTAAAGAGTCTTACTGCTTCTTCGTTGCCGCAGCCTGACAGGGTGTCAGGAGCAAAACAACCTCAAAATCCAGTGCCTGAAGCTGCGGCTGCACCTGCACCTGATCTTTCCCTAAGGAGTGAAGAAGGCACAGCGGTGCTAGCTGCTAGCGTAAAAGGCAAGGATCTGGGAGCTGAAAATGAGCGCTATCAGCGCTGTCTTGATGTCTTATCCTATCTAAGTAAGCTGCGCGACATTGCAGCAAAGCTTTGTCAGGAGGCGCAGCAGCGCCCAGCTCCTTCTGCCCGGGACTTCAGGACTTTAAGCGATTTGGCGCGTACTATTGATGAGCAAAACCAGTCCCGTCAGGAGCAGGCAGCTGCGGTCAATGCCCCAGTAAAAACTCTTACTACTGCTGCGGCAACGGCTACAACAACAGCTCTTTCCGGATCGGTTAATCCAGTTTCAACGCTGCCTTCTGAATATGCGCACCTCCTGCAGGCTGAGGCTGCAAATCTTACTGCCAGCGTCTTGGCAGAAGCAGAGTCGGGCTCTGGGCTTGATCCTGCGCAAGCGGCGTTATTTGAGCAAGAATCTCCTTCCTTGGAACAGGCACGGCAGATCAATGCTGCTGTGGATGCATATATGCGTCAGGAAGATGCATACCGTTCACCACTTGCTGCCAATTTTGCAGCAGCCCCTGAGTTTGGACAGGAGCCCGCTGCAGAGCCTTTGCCTGCAGTACAAGGGCAAACAGCAATGCCTGCTGTACCTGACTTTATGCAGGAGATCCCGGAGGCAGATGCACCATTTGTTCCTTTTGACTATGATGAATTGTCTGAGGAGCCTGAGCAAATGCAGGCTGCAGAGCAGCATGCTGAGGCAATGCTGTTTGCTGCCCCGGCACAGCAGGATCTTCCCCCGGACGGACTGCAAGATAAAGCAGGGCATGGCATCCCGGGCAGAGGTGGGGTAAGTCCGGTAACTCAGTTGCCTGCAGGGTATAGTGTGCCCAAATTTGCAGGACTTGATCCTCTCACTTCCGAGGATTTTTATCCGCAGTTGATCCAGCAAAGTCCTTGGTATGCATTGATTGAGCAGGCTGGAGTACCCCAGGGGCCTGAACGCAGTGCTTTATTGTATGCTGCTTTGATCAAGGAACCAGGGACTGATGGTGTGCTGGAACTTGCCATGAGTGAGGAGTACCGTGCTTATTTGACCGGAGGAAAAGGGCAAAGCCTGATTGAACAGTATTTCAGCGCTTTTTATGGCCGCAAGGTGAAGCTGAAATTAAGTTTTGTTAATGGTACACCTGCTAATGCTCCTGCAGCACTAGCACAACAGGCCTTAGGGCAGAACGTGGAGCAGATGCGCACGCGGTTAAAGCATGATCCGAATTTAAATGAACTCTTTTCCTTCATGGGTGAGAGCCTGGATGAAAGTGTAATTACGCTCTATAAAAAGCATGATGAGGCTAAATCCCCGGTACCAGGGACAGTTCGCTGATTTTTTGAGCTTGACCGCAAAATATCCTACCACAGCTTTTGTTTGTAGCCTTTGTCTGTATACTGTAATTGATGAATAAGTTAGTAAGCGCTTTTTTGGTCGCAGTATTGTGTTTTTTCTCTTCTTTCTCTACTGCTTTGGCAGAGGGCCGGGATGCATTTCTCCATCCTGAGAGTAATTTGCTGAAAATTGCAGTGGAGGAGGACTATCGCCCTTTTTCCTATATTGATTCCTCAGGAACCAGGGTAGGTTTTGACGTGGGTTTTGCCAAATTGCTCTGTACCCAGCTCAGAGTAAAGTGTGAGCTGGTGCCTTTGGTATTTTCTAAGATAATTCCGGCCATTGATGCAGGTGAGGTAGATCTGGCTATTGCCAGTGTTGGCTATACCAAAGAGCGAGCCCGCATACTCGCCTTCAGCCAGCCCTACTTTAGATCACGTTCAGTCTTCATCGGTACCCATGAGCTGGGCTATGAACTTAACTCAGCCTCTGCCTCCGGGCTTACTATTGCCACACAGGTAGGTTCCTTGCAGGAAGAGGCCTTAAAACAGGGTTTTGCTGAAAAAAACAAGATTATTACTTTTGATGATTATGCTGATATGTTCAAAGCGGTAGCCTCAGGTAAGGCCGATGTCCTGCTCGCTGACGGTCTTGGAGGCTATCAGTATTTAAAAGAGGATAAAAGTGGTACTTTTGTGCTGCTCAATACCTTGGGCGTGGATGTATTGCCCATGGACAGCGCTTGCGTTGTGATGAGTAAGCGGCATGAGACGGCATTGCCGGAGCTAAATGAAGCGATTTATCATCTGAAATTAAGCGGTGAATATCAGATGCTAAGTCTGCAGTATTTTCCCTTTATGAATTATTAACTTTATTAATTATAAAATTGCCGCGAGAGCGGCTTTAACCTGAAATAGGCACACAGTTTATAAGATGAACGAGCGTACTGGCACAGATAATGATAAGGTGAAGGTCCGCAGGTTTTCGCTGCGCTCGCTGTTCATGGCTGCGGCGCTGTCTTTTGGGGTGTTCTTCATGATGGTCACGGTCTACTCTTATTACGACATGACCCTTATCAGAAGTTCATCCTCATCCCTGGTAAAAAATTCGATTCCTCGCATTATGCGCGCACAGCGTGCCTTGGTAAATCTGGAGCGTTTGCGGGGGTTTATCAATACCATTGAGTCAGGCTCTGATCCGATGGCCGCGCGCAATGCTTATATTGATGCTTCAGCTCTTTTAACTGAGTCCATGTTTGATGTGGAAGATGTGGCGGTCTTGTCACAAAGTGTGCTCAATAAAGTTAAGCTGATGTGGAACACTCGTTCGAGTTTAAGCAGGGTACGCAGCGAGTTGATGCGCAACTGGATGAATTTGGCCTTGATCATAAACCGCATCAGCATCGACAGTGATCGCAGCGTGATCTTAAAGCAGGATGATTTCCTCGGTTTTGATTATCTGCCTGCAGCAGATTTCGGGGGATTCATGCTAAGCGATCATGTAAGGAAGCAGTATGAAAAGGCCTTTGAGATCTGCTCGGGACTGTCTCAGGATTCGGACTGGCAATATTGTGAAGAATTGGTGCCGGCGCGTGAAGAGTTTGATCGTAATTATTCTTATTACAATTCATACACTTCTGAGTTAAAGCGCCGTTCAGAAGAGGTGAGTTTCCTTATTAATCTGATGGCAAGTTCTTATACTAAGAATGAAACGGCGGTGATCAGTACTGAGCTTAGCTATATCACCAATATTTCAAAGGATCTGGCCTCTTACTTGCTTCTGATCTCGGCCTTTGTGCTGATAAGCTGCAGTGCTTTTTATGTGGCAGTATTCCTTGGAGTGATCCGGCCGTTGCAGGATATTTCCATCTTTATTAACCGTTTTAACCGCAAGCTGAATGTCGAAGATCTGCACCTGCCCAATACCCGCATTACTGAGCTTTACGAAATGGTGGAGCTGTTACGCCATTTATTTGAGGATGTGAAGAAGATCACCACGGACTCAGAGCGGATCACGCAACGCTACAGTGAATTGCTGACCATTTCATATTACGACGAACTTACAGGGGCGCATAACCGCAGGGCTCTGGAGTTGTTCAATCGTACTATGGGGGAAGTACCGGCCCGTTGTGCGGTGATGATGGTAGATATAGATTTCTTTAAGAAGTTCAACGATACCCTGGGTCATCAAAAAGGCGACATGGTGCTGCGGCGTGTCAGTGTCTGCTTGATTAAAAATACCTCGGAGTCAGATATAGTTTATCGTTACGGCGGGGAGGAGTTCTGCATTGTGCTGCAGAATGTAGATCGGGATATATTGACTTCTATCGGCCGCCGCCTGTGCCAGGCCGTCAAGCAGCTTGATATCATCAACCCTGGCAATGACAACCGTCCGGTTACTATCTCCATCGGAATCAGTCCGGCCACCCTGGAAAAAGGACAGTGGTCACTTGAGGAGTTGATCTCAAAGGCAGATGCAGCATTGTACGAGGCCAAGCGCAGTGGCCGTGAACGTTTTGTATTCTATGAGGAGGAGCAGGACAAACTGCTCTGACAGCAGTGGCCTGCAGCAGCAAACAGCTGTCTTGACATACAGATCACGGCCTGTAAATATGTTAACATTGCGAGTCAACTACCCTGGCCTGCAGAGGAAGGGGTACGAAACCATCCGGTTTTAGATCCGGTTGATTAACCTCAATCCCATAAGGGACTACGTTAGGAGCGCAGATACAGGTACCGTAAGATCTTATAGCTTCAAGCCCTGTAGCTGGTGTTGAAACAGTCCTCAAGGAGAAGAGGCAGTACTTCCGGCATAAAACCGCTCTCTAACTTAGGTGTCGGAACACCACTTGCATTTTGCAAAGGAGACATAATTTG
>CALXOT010000022.1 GCA_944390085.1 uncultured Succinivibrionaceae bacterium | reverse complement strand
ATGTAAGCCTTAGGGTCCGGCAAATTTAAGCGCCCTTTTAGTGTCTGCACAGCCTCTGCTGTTTCCAGCAGCAAAGCTCAATGCTGTTGCCCTTCTCTATTGATGAGATGATGCAGTTGATGTTAAGAAGGCAAGACTGCCCGCCACCACCTTAGCAAAACCGTCGTAGGCATGGCAGCCGCCAGCTTTAAGGTCAATCTGCGATCCCTGATAAAATGACAAGGCCTGCCTGTGATCAAGCACCTCATCCCCTGACTGCAGCAGCACCAGATAGCGGGAGGGAGTAAGCTTGGTCTCAAGTTCACGTTCCAGGCCTGCCATTTTGCCTAGCATGTCAGCACTCAGGACAAATTTCTCATGGGTATAGGGATTTTCTTGCTCTGTGGTCAGATAAGGTAAGTAATAAGAGGGATGGACACAGGGGTTTATCAGCACGGCCTTAAGCTCAAAACGCTCTGCCAGCAAGCTTGCATAAAATCCCCCCATGGAACTGCCAAACAGGCCGATCTCCTCCCCCTGCTGGTATTTTTCTGCACACAGCCTTACAAAGTAATCCTGCAGATAAGGCTCAGCCTTAAGCGGATTGTCGGGATAATCAGGGGCACTGAAACTGAAAGTACGTCCCTGCTGCACCGCATGGTTCAGATAGTCCCTAAGCACCGTACCCTTGTATGATTTGCTACCGGACAAAAAACCATGCAGATACACTATATGCATCAATACCCCTCCACCCCTGAATCAGGGACAAAGCGCCCCTTTGGCAAACGGTGCACCTGTGTTTCCAGGGTGCCATCAATATTTAAGGTCAGATAGCGCCAGCCTGGTCCTTGCAGATCCAATGAGAAATTATGCGACTGCGGCTCAAACTGAATTGAAGTTGAAGGCGAAGCCAGATAACGCACCGCGCCCTGTGTGACATCTACTTCCTGATGCACATGTCCGCTTAAAACTGCTCTGACATTGTCCAAGCGGCTGATAAAGGAATTGAACTCATCCTGATTGTGCATGGTCTGGCTGTCTAGCCAACGGCTGCCCACCAGCAGAGGCAGATGATGGACACAGACCATGGTATGCAGATGCGGGTTATTAAGGCAGCATTCTCTGAGAAAAGAAAGCTCAGAACGCTGCACCCAGCCATGGGGCACCGCATAAACCTCAGAATTTAAAAAAACGAACTGCCAGTTGCCGCAGATCAAGTGGCGTTGGGTATTGACTCCCAGATTAGAAAACATGCGGTACATCAGGGGACCATCGTCATGGTTCCCCGGTACAAAAAATACCGGTGCCCGCAACAGGGCAATCATGTGGGCAAAGCGCTGATAGGATTCTGCTGAATAATCCTGCGAAATATCCCCGGTAATGAGGACAAAATCAAAAGGCATGCTCTGATTGAGCACGCTTGCCAGCACTGCCTTAAAGCTATCGGCTGTACGGACTCCCAGAAGATTGCCGTTTTCTTCTGCGAATAAGTGGATATCAGTAAGCTGCAGTACGCTTATCTGTCCGCTATCGCATTTAGGTTGTAAAAAGGCAGTCTCCATGACCAGTCTCGTTATTATTGTCGCTATCTGTTTAATGCTAAGTCATTGCGGCAGCAAAGGCAGTTAAGTACGTAGCAAAATCAGCGCTTACCCGTAAAATATTTGCAAAAATGGATCTGCATCGCAAAAAGCCGCGAAAATTGAAAGCCGCATCCTACAGGCTTTGCCATTCTTTGACAAATTTAAGCTGTAAAAGCATGATCCAGCTAACAAAATCAGGCTGAAAACTGCTGTTTTTGCGCAACATGAGACAAAGTGCCGCACCAACTGTAAGTTAAGGATCCGGGCGGCACACAGACTGCTGGCTTCAGCCTTTATGCAAGCGTTTGCGCAACCAAACAGGAATGATCAGGCGGAAGGCTGACGCGAGGCCAGAAATTTGTTTCTTATATCTTGATGGGCAAGCTGCAAATTAAGCAGAGCCACCAGGGCAGCACAATTGCAGATCCGGCCGGATCTGCAGGCTGCAAAAGCTGCTGCAGCCGGCACCTTAAAGATCCGGATATCTTCATTCTCACTGTCAAGCCCGCCTAGGGCATCAATATGGGAGGCATCAACATTGGCAATGTAGATGGAAACGCGCTCTGAAATACCTCCGGGGCTTGGATAGACTGAAGTAAGGAAGGTAAGTTTGTCTGCAGTTACATTGAAATGTGCTTCCTCATTGAGCTCGCGCAAGGCCGCGTCAATCTCGTGTTCACCGTAATCAATCAGACCTGCCACAATTTCAATCAGCCAGGGGGATACCGGATCTTTCAAGGCTCCTGGCCGGAACTGCTCAATTAACACCACCTCATCACTTTTAGCGTCGTAAGGCAAAATCGCCACGGCATCCTGATCACGCTCAAATAGTTCGCGTACCAATGGCGGAGTGGTGCCGCCGGCAAATTTCTTATATGACAGCACGTATTCGTCAAGCGCAAAATGCTTTTTAAACAGGCGCTGCTGTTTTTCAACAGTGACATCCTTTATGTTAAAGCGCGGCTTTAACAGTTCCGCGGCAGTGTTTTCTTTATCTGGCATCTTAGTACTTTGCCCTTGTAGTGAAATCAGCTTCAGGCTCACAGCCTGCTGCGGCACAACAAAACCTGCGCCGCCTGAAACATTATAGTGAACTTCAGGCCTGACGGGCAGTGACTTAGCCTGAACAACAGAACAGCTATAATAGGTAACAGGAAGATTATCGGCAAAAACATAAAGTATAACTACTGCCGCCCTGCGGGCGGACAAGGACAGAACATGACGCAGCGCATATTGCTCAAGGATGCGCAGGCTGCAGAGCCTGGGCGCATCAGCAGAAAAGATATTCTGATTGAAAACGGCCGCATTGCCCGCATTGACAATCACATTGAAAGTCCCGGGGCACTGGAACTTGACTGTCACGAACTACTGGCTCTGCCCGGCATGATAGACGCCCACGTGCATTTCAGGCAGCCTGGCATGGAGGGGAAGGCTGATATCCATCACGAGGCCCGCGCAGCGGTACTCGGGGGCGTCACGTCATTCATGGAGATGCCCAACACCCTGCCTGCAACCCTGGGACTTACTGAACTTGAGGAAAAAAGAGCGATCGCCGCCCGCCACAGTCCGGCTAATTATGCCTTTTACCTTGGCGCTGGCAATGGCAATTTGGAAGAAATAAAACGGGTTGATGTGACCAAAGTTCCTGCCATCAAGGTCTACATGGGCTCAACCACCGGCAATCTGCTGCTTGATAACGAGGATGAGCTCTATCAGGTATTCAAAGCCTCTCCCTTAATGCTGTGCGCGCATTGCGAGGACAACGCCCTCATCAACGCCGCTACCGCACGGGCCAAACAGGATTACGGCGCTGATATCCCTTTTACCATGCATCCGATTATCCGGGGGCGTGATGCCTGCCTGAAATCTGCGCGACTTGCCATCAATACCGCACTTGCCACCAGGGCAAAGCTGCATATCATGCACCTGTCAACCAAGGAGGAGTGCCAAATCCTGGCCTGTCTGCCCAAAGGCACGCTTAAGGAGCGCCCCATTACCGCCGAGGCCTGCATCCCACACCTGTATTTTTCAGAGGCTGATTACATCCGCCTGCAAGGCTTTTTAAAGTGTAATCCTGCCGTCAAGACTGAAATGGATCGCAAAAGCCTGGTGCAAGGCATCAAAAACGGCGCCATCAGCACTGTCGGCACCGATCATGCCCCGCATGAGCTCAGACTTAAAACAGGATCCTACCTGAACACCGCATCCGGGATCCCTTCAGTGCAATTTGCCCTTTTGTGCCTGTTGGAATTGTGGCAACGTCATGAAATCACTCTTGAGGAACTGATCCGGGTAAGTTCAGGCAACGTCGCTGAACTCTATCAGATAAAGGATCGCGGAGCCCTGAAGGAAGGTTATTTTGCCGATTTGGCCCTGGTCAATGTTCAGAAATCCCTGCAGGTGACCCCTAATCTTATCGCCAGCAAATGCGGGCACAGCCCCTTTATGGGACATACCTTCAGATCACGGGTGGTGCACACTATCGTCAGCGGGCAGCTAGCCGTAAGGGATGGGGTGCTGACCGAACAGGCGTCCGGCCTGCCCTTGAGCTTTGATCGGGAGGCCTGAGGCTCAATCCCCTCTTAGTCCTGGCTGGCTACATCACAGATCAAAAAGGGGTGATCCGAAATCACCCCTTGACATCGCTTGTTGCAAGGAAGGACTGCCGCGTTTTCATGCGGCAGCCAAATCCTTATAACTTAGTCCTGCTTCAAGCCTAAGGCATCGCGGATAGTGAAGAACAGATCAGTCTGATCGCTAAGGCCGACCACATTCAGGGCCCCCGGGCCGTAAGCGGCAATGCGCAGCTGGGAACCGGTATGACCGGTATCGTTCACGTCCTCAGAGTTAGCATAGCTGATGGTCATCGGCACCCCGTCTGCAGTCAGCACGGCCTGGGTATAACCCATGGACTTGGCGTCGGGATAGCAGATCTGGGTGGAATGGGCATGATCGGCGGTAACAATCACCAGAGTATTGCCATCCTTTCTGGCAAAGTCCAGAGCTACCTGCACAGCCTCGTCCAGATCCATGGTCTCACCGAACTGTCCGCACGGATTGGAAGCGTGAGCCTGCTTGTCAATTGAGGCTCCCTCTACCTGCAGGAAGAAGCCATTGGGATTGACGTTCAGAAGCTCAATGGCCTTGGCAGTCATCTGCGCTAAGGTCGGTACCTCAGCTCCACGCTCTGCGTTAATTTCACACTTGACCACTTCACCGGATAAATTACCACCCAACTTGGCCTGCGGGCCCTTCAGACGCACCGGCATATTGCCCTCTGCAAAAAGGCCCAGTAAAGGCTGATCCTGATTAGCTGCGCTTACTGCGCTAAGAGAGCTTAAATCCTCAACCAGGGTATAGCCGCGCAGGCTGGCCTGCTCCAGCAAGGTCTTGCCGGCGTATTCACCGGCCTTGGCAGTTTCCCTGAAGGATTTGGCACCACCGCCTAAGGTCACATCCGGACGCAGGCTTAACAATTGCTCAGAAATGGAGCCGGCACCGCCATTTTCCAGGGCATTGGCCGGGCATTTTTCAGAAACAGCCTCAGGGCCATAGCACTTGCGCTGGGTCACTGAAGCAATCAGGGCAGCCGGGGTAGCATCCTGGATTTCAGCAGTGGATACGTCTCCGGTAGCCTTACCGGCTCGCTTGGCCAGATCGATCAAAGAATCATGCGGATTGCCGAACACATCAACGCCAATGGCACCATTATAGGATTTGACACCGGTAGACCAGGCAGTGGCAGAAGCGGCTGAATCAGTCACATAATCAGGCTTATGGGTCTTTTGATCCAGGGAATAATGGGTGTACTGACCGGTAAAGGGCAAGGCGTCAAGCCCCTTGAACATTCCACCGGCGCCGTGGGCAAAATTACGAGCTGCAGTAATTTCGCTGTCCCCCATGCCATCACCGATAAGCAGGATCACGTTCTTGGCCTGCTTTTGTGCGGCATGACGCAGCTCAGCCTGATAAATGTCAGTCATGTTGCCGGCCAGACGGCGGGCCCCGGCAAACTGAGTCACATCACCACGGGCTGCCCTCTCATACAGGGCGGCATCATCAACACTAGCGGCAGGTGAGCCGGCACAGGCAGTCAGGGCAGGAATGGTAGCGGCTACAGCTAAAGCCAGCACAGACTTACGGTTTAACATGCAATAACCTCTCTTCTTTCATTTATGTTTGAACTCGCGCCAAGCTTAGAGAGGGCTTGTAAAATCAAACAGGCCTGACAGTAAAATCCATGTAAAGGATGTGGTTTTGCTGCTCTTTTCCACCTGTTTTGCCCCAAAATACAGCAAAAACCCACTATTTTTACTAAAAATTTACAAAATAGAGCAATACAGCACCTGCCAAGACCAAAAGTGACAAGCTTTCCCTGGATTCTGCTCGATTCTGCTTGATTAAAGACAAAACAGCTCATTTCACAGCGCTGTCCCTGCTGAACTCTGACTTAATGCCAGCTCTTTGATGTCCAGTGCAGGCTGATCCGTTACTATGCCCGATTCGGCGGCCCCACCCGGCAGCAATTACTACACCTGCAAAGAAGCAGCAAAGATCAGATAATTACTTGAAAATTTGAGCATAAAACCCATACCAATTTATAAATGCTTTACTTACAGACAGATAGGTAAATAGATGGAAATATGCATGGATAGAAGGATATAGGTAAATAGAAATAGAAATAGAAAAGAGATGGCGCACAATCAGATCTGCTGCTCTTTTTATAACCTTCCTATGTTTTAAATCCTGTTCAGCCGTTCTTTTGTAAAAGCAGGAGCATTGTCACAAAGTTTTTAAGCGCAACTGATTTCAAAAAACGCTTTAAAATCAATTAGTTTTATTAAAAGTCCTGAAGTTTACATTAATTTAACATAGATCTGCATCACAATTTTACAAACTATTTTTAAGCTATGCCCAACCTTTGAATTTACCAAACCACAAAGTTGGAGTTAGCAATGAAAAAAGAAATTTTAGGCCTGATGACCGCCGCCTGCCTGAGCGCTGCTGTAAGCACCTGTGCTTTTGCCGCTGATTACAGCGTCTCTACCGACGGTTCAACCTCCATGGAAAAGACCATTGGCTCTTTGGGTGAGGCTTTCATGGAGAAGTTTGACGGCGCTGCCTTTACCTACAACCCGACCGGTTCAGGTTCAGGTATTGCTGCTGCCAAGGAAGGCCGTTGCGACATCGGCTTATCTTCCCGTGCCCTGACTGACGAGGAGAAGCAGGACCTCGACGGTACCACCATTGCCCTGGACGGTATCGTGATCGTGGTCAACCCGCAGAACCCGGTGTCTGACTTATCTGTACAGCAAATTGCTGATCTCTACACTGGCAAGATCTCCAACTGGAAGGATATCGGCGGTGCTGACGCCCCGGTGGTGCTGATTGGCCGTGAAGCTGGTTCTGGTACCCGTGATGGCTTTGAGACTGTTACCGGCACCAAGGATCAGTGCAAGTACCGTCAGGAACTCACCGCTACCGGTGACGTGATCACCACTGTTTCCCAGAACCCCAACGCCATTGGCTACGCTTCCTTAGCCGCCCTGTCTGACAAGGTCAAGGCTGTCACCGTTGACGGTGTCACTGCCTCTGAGGAGACTGTGCAGGATGGCAGCTACAAGGTGCAGCGTCCGTTCGTATTCGTAACCCGCAAGGGCGAGAAGCTGTCTGAAGGTGCCCAGGCCTTCTTTGACTTCAGCTTCTCTGATGAGGCCAAACCCATCATCATCCAGTCCGGTGTGGTTCCTTTAAATTAATATCTTCTGCATAACAACACACTACAGTCCGTAAGGCAGGGGCAACCCTGCCTTCTTTAAATAAAGCAAGCAAAAAATACCCTGAATCGTATGAATCTGTCAGACAAAAGCAACAAGGACAGCGTCGAGACGATTGCCAGCACCATCTTCTTGATTCTTGGTGTAATTAACATCGGCTTCGTGCTCCTGATCTGCGTCTACCTGATCATCGCGGGACTGCCTGCCATTGTAAAAATCGGCCCGATCGACTTCCTGTTTGGAACCAAATGGGCATCTACCGCCGCCGATCCGAAATTTGGCATCCTGCCCTTTATCCTTACCTCCATCTACGGAACTGCCGGGGCCATTATCATTGGCCTGCCGCTGGGTTTCTTCTCTGCAGTGTACCTGGCTAAAATCGCCTCTAAAAAAGTGCGCTACGTAGTGGAGCCATTAATTGATCTTTTGGCCGGCATCCCTTCTGTAGTATATGGCTTCATCGGCATGCTGGTGCTGGTCCCATCCATCCGTACCCTGTTTGGCCTGCCCGATGGTGCCTCACTCTTTGCGGCCATCATCGTGCTGGCAGTAATGATCCTGCCATCCATCATCAAGGTCTCCATTACTGCCCTGGAAGCAGTGCCGCAGGAATATGAGTTAGGTTCCCTGGCGCTTGGAGCCAATGAAATTGAAACTTACTACCGGGTCATAGTTCCCGCCGCCAAAAGCGGTATCGCAGCTGCCGTGGTGCTGGGTGTCGGCCGTGCCATCGGTGAGGCCATGGCTGTAATGATGGTAGCCGGTAACGCTGCCAATATGCCTTCATTGTTTGAAAGCGTACGCTTCCTTACTACCGCAGTGGCCAGCGAAATGTCCTATTCATCCGGCCTGCAGCGCGAGGCGCTGTTCTCCATCGCCCTGGTACTGTTCGTCTTCATCATGATGATCAACGCCACCTTGAACGTGCTGTTAAAGCGCGGCGGAGTGAAAAGAAAATGAGTGATAACGCAAAACCCAGCCTGCAGCAAAAGAGCCTGCCCTTTGGCCGCTCCCTGTACTCACATGCGCTGCAAAGCTGCATGCTCCTGTGCATCGGCATTACGGTTGCCCTGGTGTTTTTCCTGATCCTCTATATCCTGATCAGGGCTATTCCCTATTTTTCCTGGGAAATCCTTACCACCAAGCCTTCTTATTTAAGAGGCACCATCGGTGTACTGCCGGATATTCTGAATACCATCTATCTGGTCTTCACCGCTCTTGTCATTGTGCTGCCCTTAGGTGTCGGTGCTGCCATCTACTTGAATGAGTACGCCAAGAGCCAGAAACTGGTTAAAGTCATTGAGTACGCAGTAGAAACCCTGGCCGGTATCCCGTCCATCATTTACGGCTTGGTCGGCATGCTCTTTTTCTGCCAGTTCCTGAGCCTGCAGACCTCCCTGCTCGCAGGTTCCCTGACTTTGGTGATCATGTCCATCCCGGTCATTATCCGTACTACCCAGGAAAGCCTTAAGACCGTGCCCAATGGCTACCGTGAAGGTGCCTTTGGCCTTGGCTCAGCCCGTTGGCACATGATCCGCACCGTGGTACTGCCCTGCTGTATTGACGGCATCGTCACCGGCTGTATCCTGGCAGCAGGACGCATGTTAGGCGAATCAGCGGCCCTGCTCTTTACCGCAGGTTTTGCCCACGCTCTGCACGGTTATATCGACGGTATCACCTCCTCAGGCGCCACCTTAACTGTAGCGCTGTATGTGTACGCCAAGGAACAGGGAGAATTTGAGGTAGCCTTTGTGATCGCTGCCATCCTGCTGGTGCTGTGCTTCATCACCAACTATTTAGCCCAGGCCTACGGCCGCCACATGAAGAAGATCAAGCAATAACGGATACAAAATCATGGAAACTATCTTTGACGTTGAAAACTTCAATCTTTGGTACGGCGATAACCACGCGCTGCACAACATCAACATGAAGATTGAAAAGAATGCCATTACTGCCCTTATCGGGCCGTCAGGCTGCGGCAAGTCCACCTTCATCAAGACCTTAAACCGCATGAACGATCTTATCCCTTCGGTGAAGCTCTCAGGCTCCATCCGTTACCGCGGCCAGGAGATCGTAAACTCCGACATCAATGTCTATAACTTAAGAAAGGAAGTGGGCATGGTGTTCCAGAAGCCCAATCCCTTCCCGATGAGCGTTTACGACAATATTGCCTACGGCCCGCGCACCCATGGCATCAAGAACAAGTCACAGTTAAATGACATTGTGGAGAAATCACTGCGTGATGCTGCCATTTTCGACGAGCTTAAGGACCGCCTCAAGGATTCAGCCTTAGGTCTGTCCGGTGGCCAGCAGCAGCGCCTGTGCATCGCCCGTGCTCTGGCCGTCAAGCCGGACGTGCTGCTGATGGACGAACCGACTTCAGCCCTGGATCCGATTTCCACTTCCAAGATTGAGGAACTGGTGCTTGATCTTAAAAAGGAGTACAGCATCGTCATCGTCACCCACAATATGCAGCAGGCCGTACGTATCTCTGATTACACCGCTTTCTTCTTATTAGGTGACTTAGTAGAATTTGACAAGACAGACAAGATCTTCAGCAAGCCTTCTGACAAGCGTACTGAGGACTACATTACAGGGAGATTTGGTTAATATGCGCACTCATTTTGACGCCCAGCTTGCCCTTTTGAACAACGAGCTTATCTTAATGGGCTCTTTGTGCGAGAATGCCATTGCAAAGGCCAGCGAGGCCCTGTCCGATCACAACAAGGACACCGCTTATAACGTCTATAAGTCCGACAATGTCATCGACAAGAAGGAACGCGAGATTGAAAACATGTGCCTCTCGCTTATCCTGCATCAGCAGCCGATTGCAGCTGATCTGCGCTTTATCAGCGCTGCGCTGAAGATGATCACCGACATGGAGCGCATTGCCGATCAGGCAAGTGACATTGCAGAAATTGTGCTGAACCTGAATTTCGATGAGGCAGGGGACATCAGCCTGATAGAGCAGATGAGCAAGTCTGCCATCGAGATGGTCAACGGCTGCATCGATGCCTACATCAGGCGCGATCTGAAACTGGCTCAGGAAGTGCTGGAACACGATGACACTGTGGATGAGTACTTCTACAAGATCAAGACTGAACTGGTCTCACGCATCCGCGCCCACGATCAGGACGGCCAGACTCCCCTTGATCTGCTGATGATTGCCAAGTATCTGGAGCGTATCGGCGATCATGCCTGCAACATTGCACAGTGGGTGATTTTTGCCATTACCGGCAATCATAAAAACGAGGAATAAAGCGTGATTTATTGTGTAGAGGATGACGTCAACATCCGCGAAATTGAAATCTACACCTTACAATCAATGGGCTTTGAAGTCACAGGCTTTGCCGATGGCAAGGCCTTCTTTGAGGCGCTGGAGCACAAGCTGCCGGATCTGGTGTTGCTTGACGTAATGCTGCCGGATCTGGACGGTATCAAGATCTTAAAGATGTTGCGCCAGCGCTCCAAAACCAAGGACATCCCGGTGATCATGGCCACCGCCCGCGGGGCTGAATTTGAAAAGATTCAGGCCCTTGATCTGGGAGCCGACGATTATCTGGCCAAGCCCTTTTCGATGATGGAAATGGCAGCCCGTGTCAAGGCTGTGCTGCGCCGTACCCAGAAAAACGGCAATGACAATACCATCACCATCGGCAGCCTGACCATTGACAAGCCCGGTCATCAGGCCCTGGTGGACGGAGTGCCGCTGGAGCTTACCTTAAAGGAATATGAGCTGTTATTGCTACTGTGCAAAAGCCGCGGCCGTGCCTTCTCGCGTGAGCAGATCCTCGATGTGGTCTGGGGCACCAACTATGATGGTGAAACTCGCACCGTGGATGTGCACATCAAGACCCTGCGCCAGAAATTGGGTGACATGGGAGAGATCATCAAGACCGTACGCGGTGTGGGCTATAAGGCAGAATACAGCAGCAAGGAATCCTGACGGAGAGCTTGGACCTGTTTTTTAAACTAGGACATTAACGCAGGCAGGAGCACGGCAAGCTAAGTTCAAGCGCGAGGCCTGCCCTGCTGACAGACTGATAAGGACAGAGCGGTGCGATCAAAGCCGCCAGTTGCAGCGTGAACAAGAAGATCTTCCGCGCCATTTTTCTTTCGACCCTGGTCTCCTTAGTGCTGGCCTTAGGGGCAGTGCTCTTCATTACCCATGAGGAAATCTCGTCCAATGAACGGGATGCCCTTATCCGCATCAATCAGATTTTAGCCGAGGGCTACACCAAGCTCGGCCTGCCTTTTTTACAGCACAATGTCTCAGATCCCTACCGCATCACCTTAATTGATGCTGACGGCAGCGTACTTTTTGACAGCAATACCAGCACTAATTTTGAAAACCACAGGGATCGTGAGGAGTTCCAGCAGGCTTTAACCCAGGGCTCCGGCCAGAGCCTGCGCTATTCTGAGACCCTGGAGACCCGTACTTATTACTACGCCCAGAGCCTTAAGGACGGCAAGGTTCTGCGCTCGGCCATCACCATCGACAGCATGCTGGCCCTGACTTTACGCCTGGCCCTTTATTTTGGCATCATCATCCTGATCCTCTGTGCGCTATCGCTGTACTTTGCCTCGCACATATCAACTGCCATCCTGATGCCACTTTACAACATCGATCTCAATCATCCGCTATCTCAGGATTGTTACGATGAAATCAGGCCTTTTTTAACTGAGATTGATAAGAAACAACGGCAGATTGACCAACAGATCTCACTTTTGCGCAGCAAGAACGAAGAGTTTCTCACCATCACCAAAAGCATGGCCGAGGGACTGGTGCTGCTCAACCGGGATGGTATTATTCTGACCATTAACAAGACCGCCAAAAAGATTTTCTCCATCACCGATGACTGCATCGGCAAGAGCTTCATGACCATTGAGCGCGGCGAACAGGCACGCGAGTTTTTCAACCCGCAGTCCAAGATCACCAAGCGCTCCTGTGAAATTGAAAAGGATGGCCGCGACTACCATCTGCGCTTCAATCAGATCCGGGTGGACGGCAAGGTACGTGGTTATGCCCTTATAGTCATTGACGTAACCGAGACCAAACGGGCTGAAGCCCAGCGCCAGGAATTTACGGCCAACGTCTCCCATGAACTCAAGACCCCGCTGCAATCCATCATCGGCTCTGCCGAACTGATAGAAAGCGGCATTGTCAAACCCCAGGATCTGCCGGTATTTGCCGGACGTATCCGGCAGCAGGGTACCAGGTTGATTACCCTGATAGAGGACATCATCTTCCTGTCCTCCCTTGATGAAGGCTCTGGCAATGCAGTCTTTGAAAACGTATCGCTATCCAAGATCATCACCGAAGTCTTTGAAGTACTCGCCGTCAAGGCTGAAAAGCATCAGGTTAGCCTCAGGCGCAGCGGTCCTGATTTGATCTTCCCGGCGGTATACCGCTATATCTACGAGCTTATCTACAATCTGTGTGACAATGCCATTAACTACAACCGCCCTGGCGGCATGGTGGAAGTGGCAAGTTCTGAACATGACAATAAATATGTAATTGAAGTGCGTGACACTGGCATTGGCATTGCCAGAGAGCATTTAAGCCGAATTTTTGAGCGCTTTTACCGGGTGGACAAGAGCCACTCGCGCAAAAGCGGCGGCACCGGCCTGGGACTTTCCATCTGCAAACGGACGGTGCTGTTCCATCATGGCAAGATCAAGATTTCAAGCGAGGAAGGTGTGGGTACCGTGTTTAAGGTGACACTGTACAAAAAGGAACTTACCAAGCTGGCCGCCACGCGCGTGCCTGAGCAGGAAGCAGCAGGATCTGTAAGGCTCTAGGAAAACAATACCGTCCTGTTCAATACGGCACCGGATACTACTGAAAAATCCGTATAAACCTGCGCCTGCTAGCCTTGAGCAAGTGCATGCTCAAGGCTCTGCTAAGCAACTGTTTTATCTGGCCTGATCACCTCTACCAGAGCAAAGAGGGCAATGAGCGGCAAGCTGTCTGCGTTATGCCCGTAATTCCTGCTTTTTATCTGCCATGCTGCCTGCAAAAGCTTTTGATCTAACTTTTGCGGATCTGCGCTTTGCTCATATTTATACTCAAAAACCAGGCTTTTGCCTTCTTTTTGCAAACGGAGAGGCCGGGATAACACCCAGGACTGGGAGCCCATGGCCAGATAATAGACAAATTTAGCCTTATCGACGTAGGTTAATTTTTTCTCCCGGACAACGGCAAATTCAGGCCTGCAAACAGCCATTGCAAGGCCTCCGGCAGCAGAGCCCCCCAGCAGGCGGCATCATGTTCTCCCTCCCGGGGCAACAGTTCAGACTGATAGCCGCGTTGCTGCAATTCCTGCTGCAAATAAGTGCCTTGCAGCTTAGCTGCCACATCTGCCTTACCAAAGTACAGACGGAAAGCTGTTTCAGCCCGGCGCTCCAGGCCGGCCTCTAAGACCGCCTGCAGATCATAAGGACTGCCATCAGGTTCTCCCTCCACGCTTAAGTGGTAAAAGGGTTTGATCAGGCGGTACAACATGCTAAAGCGCCTGCTGTACTGCCGTTCCTCTGTAGGATTATAGCGGTAGTATCCAGAGACCAGCACCGCCCGGGCAAAACGATCCCGTCCGGTCAGCGCCCAGTTCAGTGCCCCGAAAGCCCCCATGGAGATGCCCAGCACAAAATTGCGTTCAGACCCGGCATTAATCCTGAAAGTGCGCTCCAACAAAGGACGCAGCTCCAGATGCAGGAAATCAAAATAGGCTCCGCCAGCCTGATTGAGATAATAGCTATTGCCAAGGGATGGCGCCACTGCGATAAAGCTGTACTTGTCTATAAGATTCAAAAATCCCAGCTGATTTGCAAAGAAAGTACCATCAGTAAGCGCCGGATGCAGGCAATACACCACCGGCACCGATCCGAAATCGGCAATGCCCCCGGGCAGGTAAATTTCCACCTGCACCGGCCTTAATAAGATCATTGAATCCAGACTTAAATGGAATTTAAGCATTTACAATTTCCACCCACAGGCAAAAGTAAGACCGCTTGCGCTGTTTATTCATCCTGCCTTAAGTTAAGGCTTCCTGCCTAAGGATTAGCTGGCGGCACAGGCTGTCCGTCTGAGCCAATGGCCATCGGGCCTGCAGCCTGACCAAAGGAGATCTCCCCTTTGTCCACGCTATCCGCAGTATCCTCAGTATCCGCTGTACCAGGCTGATTCTGCCCGGCAGCCTGCGCATCAGGGACAACGGCAAAGTCAGCACTCTCCCCTGCTCCCACCGGCCTGCCGTCTGCACCAATTGTGGCAGGTCCACCATCGGGCCTGAAGATAAGTGCCGGGGGCGGGGTGTCTGGGCTTGTCGGAGGCGAGGTAGGAGGAGCTGACTCCACGGCCTGCAGTGGCTGCCCGGCTGCCGGCTTTTCTTTTAAAGAATAATCCTCCGGGGCACTGTTCTCCGGTTCCTGCGTCAAATAATCAGGCAACAGCTCTGCCCTGCCCCCTGCAGCTTGATTTAACCTGCTGCAGTCTGCTGCAAGCTCCTCTGCAAACTGGGCAAAGCCCGCGAGTGGAAAATCATAAGTGCGCGGGCTGACACTTTTTCCTTGCAGCAAGGCTGCCTTTAAAGTACCACCTTCAGCAAGCTGCAGCCACAGGGAGCTCAGGCGTCCCTCCTGGGATCTGGTCAGAGGTGCGAAAATCAAGCGCCCTGGCGGTACTATCTCCCCGCGCAGACTGAACTCCTGCCCCTCATCCACCATGAAACGGGCAAAGGCATAGCCGCGGATAGTATCCTCCATGGAAATATCAAGCGCCGGTACCCTCAATTCCAGTACAGGTACCTCACCTTGCAGCATGCAGGCAAAGGACAGGCTGTAATCTGCAATAATCCCCTTGCGCTGGCGCAAGGTAAGCTTATGATGGGGCAGGGCTTCATTCAGGCGCAACAGGCGCGAAGGCGAGCTACGTCCTTGTGCAAAGGCCGGATTTTCGGCAAAGACCCAGCTACCGTAAGGGGAAACCTGCCAGGCGGTGGCAGCAATGCAGCTTGTCGGCAGGCATAGCGCCGCACTAAGAAACAATGCCGGCGCTTTTCTAAAGAAACGATCCTTGATAAACATACCCCTATTTTAATAGAGGATGCGGCACTTTAAAGTGCCCTTGATCTCCTTTAACAGCGGCACCAGTGTCTCAGGACGATCAGAGTGAATATCCATCACTACATAGCCGATATCAGCTGAAGTCTGCAGGTACTGCGCCGCAACATTGATGTCCTGGCTGGCAAAGACCTCGTTAATCTGCCGCATTACGCCAGGCACATTCAGGTGCACATGAAGCAGACGGGACACGCCCTCACGTTTTTGCGGCAACGATACCTCAGGGAAATTGACCGCAGTCAGGGTTGAACCGTTGTCAGAGTATAAGGCCAGTTTCTGAGCCACTTCGATACCAATATTGCGCTGCGCCTCCTCTGTGGACGCTCCGATATGCGGGGTCAGGATCACATTGTCAAACTGGCGCAGCGGGCTTACGAATTCCTCACCATTGGCAGCAGGTTCCTTAGGGAACACATCCACTGCAGCCCCGGCCACCTGCCCTGACTTTAAGGCCTCACACAAAGCCTCAATATCCACCACCGTGCCGCGCGAGGCATTGACAAAGAACACCCCCGGCTTCATTTTGCCAAAGGCTGCTGCATTGATCATGCCGCGGGTAAGCTCGGTCTCAGGCACATGCAGGGAAATAATATCTGCACAGGCAAAAAGCTCATCCAGGCTTTCAAGCTGCCGGGCATTACCCAAGGACAGCTTGTGTTCAATGTCGTAATAAACTACCTGCAGTCCCAGGCTTTCGGCGATAATCCCCACCTGTGTGCCGATATGACCATAACCGATAATACCCAGGGTTTTGCCACGAGCCTCAAAGCAACCGGATGCTGCTTTTTTCCAGCCGCCCCGGTGCAACAGAGCATTGCGAGCAGGTACATCACGTAAAAGCTGCAGATATTCACCGGTCACCAGCTCCGCCACAGAACGGGTATTGGAGAAGGGAGCATTGAACACCGGGATACCCCGGCGGGCTGCCGCATCAAGATCCACCTGATTGGTGCCAATACAAAAACAGCCCACTGCCACCAGTTTTTTGGCTGCTGCAAGCACCTCATCGGTAAGCTGCGTACGTGAACGGATACCTAAAAAGTGCACCTGAGAGATGCGGTCAAGCAGCTCCTGCCCGTCCAGGGCTTTCTTTTCATACTCTACACTGTGATAGCCTGCCTTATGCAGGGTCTCAACCGCGCTTGGATCGACTCCTTCTAACAGCAAAAACTTAATCTTGTCCTTTTCAAGCGACAGCGTATGCATGTAGGTCTCCTCTACCTGAATGAAAAGCCCCCGCAGCGGGGGCCTTAATGTACCAAAACCTTATTTTGCAGCAGCACGGCGTGCCAGGACTGCAGCATTGAGCTTGGCCAGAATGTACTCAGTATCATCAAAGCCGACGCAGGCGTCAGTAATGCTCTGCCCATAGACCAGAGTACTGCTGTCAGCACCCAGATCCTGCCTGCCCTCGACAATATTGCTTTCGATCATGAGACCGAAGATGCGCTGATCTCCGGCCGCTACCTGGGCTGCCACATCGTCAGCCACTTCGACCTGCTTTTTATACTGTTTCTGACTGTTGGAGTGCGAGCAGTCGATCATCACCTTCTGCTTCTCCCCATTCTTTGCCAACAGTGCGCAGGCCGCTTCCACGTCCTCGTGCTTGTAGTTGGGCAATTTGCCGCCGCGCAGGATCACATGGCAATCATCATTGCCGGTAGTGTGGGCAATGGCCACATGCCCCATCTTGGTCACGGTCATGAAGGTATGCTCATGTTTGGCGGCCACAATAGCATCCACCGCAATCTTGACATTGCCGTCAGTGGCATTCTTAAAGCCCACCGGGCAGGACAAGCCAGAAGCCAGCTCACGGTGTACCTGCGATTCAGTGGTGCGGGCACCGATGGCGCCCCAGGAAATGAGCTCGTCAATGTACTGCGGTGAAATCAAATCCAAATACTCGGTGGCAGCAGGCATACCCTGTTCATTTATCTCAAGCAGCAGACGGCGTGCAATGCGCAGGCCATTATTGATGTCATAGCTGTTATTGAGGCCAGGATCATTGATAAGACCCTTCCAGCCCACCGTGGTGCGCGGCTTTTCAAAATAGACGCGCATAATTATCTCAAGCTGATCCTGATACTGCTCACGCAGCTTAAGCAGGCGCGCACAGTAGTCAAGCGCGGCCTTGGGATCATGGATGGAACACGGGCCGACAATGACGGCCAGCCTGTCATCTGTACCATTCAAGATATTGTGCAGATGTACACGGGTACGCTTTACCAGATCATCGGTAAAGTCCGTACTCGGAAATTTTTCTATAATCGCGACCGGAGGAAGCAACTGATATACCCCGCTGATGTTGGTATCAACGATCCCCTGACGCCGCGCTGCAGGCGGCGGAGGAATGATTCTGCTGTTAGTGATGTTCATAGCTAAACCGCCTTTAAAAATTAATAAAACTGATAATACCGGGAATAATACCATCCGCCGCACACGCTGCCGGTCGCAGGCAGGTTAAGCTCAAGCCGATGTTCTGATTTAAATAAATCTGTATTATTCACGATCTTATTTCCTTAAGTAAAAAAAGCCCTTATTACGGGCAACTGAAAGATAAGACTCATTATATGCAGGAAAAGGCAATAAGCCAAATTTAGGGCAACAGGCAGCAAACGGAGGATGATCAGCACCTCTCTTTGCCCCATCAAGGCGCAAAAAGGTTGCCATTAGCTACCTTCTGCACCTAAACGGGGCTTTGACAGCTTATGCCCGCGGCAAGCGCTCGAAAATGACAGTGCAACGACCTAGCATTTAATAACTGAAAGCCGCACTGCGCAGCTCTGCCCGGAACCGGGCTTGCTTGCAGGAAGCTGTCTGTAGGAAAGTACCACAGGAGGTTCCTCCTGCGGCATAATTTGTTAAAACTCCAGCACCAGACCGATAGGGCAGTGATCAGAGCCCAACACCTGATTTTCAATCAGCGCATCCTTGATATTGCCCCTGAGCTCCTCAGAGACAAAGAAATAATCAATGCGCCACCCCACGTTCTTCTCCCGGGCCCGGGTCTTGTAAGACCACCAGGTATAATGCCCGCCCTCATCAGGGTGCAAGAACCTGAAAGTATCAATATAGCCCGCCCGGGTAAACTTATCTAAAAAGGCGCGTTCTTCAGGCAAAAAGCCGGTATTTTTGGTATTGCTCTTAGGCCTTGCCAAATCTATTTCGTGATGGGCAATGTTGAAGTCACCGCAAACAACAATGGGCTTATGTTCCCTGAGTTTTTGTGCATAATTGAAAAAACTGTCAAAAAAGCCCATCTTGTAGGGCACCCGCTTGAATTGTCCCGGGATCTCATTACCTGCCTCATCCAGTTCCGGAGCCCCGCCATTAGGAAAATAGCCGTTAAAGAAATGAAAATGCTCAAACTCCAGATGGACAATGCGCCCCTCCCCCTGATAAGCAGGATCGGGCAGTTCCAGCTCTGTAGCAAGTGGCTTTACCTTAGTGAAGACAGCGGTGCCCGAATAGCCCTTTTTGACCACAGATGAACAAAAATAGGACTGACAGCCCGGGCGTTGCAGATGCTCGTCTGACAGCTGTTCCACTGAAGCTTTAGTCTCCTGCAGACCTATCACATCATAATCATTATTTAAAAACCACTGCCAGTCAGGTTTCTTAGCCACGGCACGGATACCGTTGACATTCCAGGAGGCAAGCTTAATCTGCATGGTTTAATTTCCTGCTCTCTTGCAATTCTGCAAGGTGTGCTGAATTGCTGCTTTGGTTATTTATTTAGTTTTTTACGTTATTACGTGCTGTTACGTTTCAGCTGAATTACCAGCAAACAGACAGGCGCCGGGGCTCCTGCCTGAACAGCCCCTATTGTAACGGCAAACAGCCCGCAGTTAAGCCTTGCTGCAAAAAGTGTGCAGGAACATCAGGACCCCCTGTCAGGACGTTACCTTTTGCACCACAGCCTCAAGCTTATCTTCACTGAAATCACCGCCCATGGCAGTCATCAGATCCAAAATGGCAATCAGCACATCACGCTTTACCTGCAGCAAGGACAAGGAGGCAGTGCGCAGGGTGTCAGAGGCGTCCAACAGATCGTTCAGGGCACAGGCACCGGCACGGTAACGGGCTTCATAGCGCTGGTAATTGCGCCGCGCTAGGTTTTCCCGCTCAGTCATGGTGTCCACGGCCTGACGGTAATAATTAACCGCATCAATAGCATCAGCGCACTCCTGCAGCGCTGTAAGATAGGTATGCACAAAATCAAGCTGCGCCCGGTCTTTTTCCACTAAGGCAGCTTCCTCAGCATAGCTTAGCTCATTGTAATTTAAAAAGGGAAAAGTAACGGCCGCCCCCAGACTGCCCAGCGGATCAGAAATAAAACGGGCAATAGCCGCCCCGTCCCCGGCAGTAAGCCCGGCGGTCAGATTAAACTGCGGATAAAAATTAAGCCTGGCTTCATCACTGCCAGCCAGAGCTGCCCTCAGACGCGCTTCGGCAGCCATCAGATCCGGTCGGCGCGAGAGCAGGGCAGCAGGCAGCGTCAGGGCAACTTCAGGCAGCACTGCCGTATCTAAGGGAGAAACATTAACTTGCTGCTGCGGAGGTTGCTCCAAAAGCAAGTTAATGGCGTTTTGCGCGACAAAAAGCTCCTGTCTGCGCTGCTGCAGACTGTCCTGCACCACCAGATGATCGACCCGAGCACTGTCATAATCAAGCCCGTCCGCTGCCCCGGCGCGGTACTGCGCTTGCACCAGCTGCAGGCGACGGGCTGAGGCCGTAAGTTCCTCCTCCCCAAGGCGCACTGCCTCCGAGGCATAGGCATACTGCCAGTAAGCTGCCCCTGAGGATGCCACTACCGCAAGGCGCATGGCCCAATAATCATAGGCAGAGGCCTTGAAGCTTTCTGCCGCTTCCCGGCGCGCTGCTGCCAGGCGCCCGAACAAATCTGCCTCGTAGGAAAGATTCAGCGAGGTACCGGCGCTTTCATTATGCCCGCCGTGTTCCAGTTCCTTATCAAGTGCAACATCCGCTCCCGCTGAGATACTAGGGTGTAAATTGGTACGGGTAAGGCCAAGTTGTGCCTGTGCTGCACGCACATTAAGGTAGGCATCATTAAGATCATAGGAGACCTGCAGGGACTGTTCTATCAGCGCATCCAGTCTTCCATCGGCAAACAACTGCCAATAGCGCTCACCAATCTGCGCTCCCAGATACTGCTGAGCATGGGCAAAGGATGTTATCTGTGGCAACGACGGCCTCTGATAATCAGTAAGCAGCAAAGTGCAGCCGCTCAGGAAACAGGCAGTACCTGCTGCAAACAGCGCAGCTTTTGCTGCTTTTAACTGCAGGATCCGGCCAGCCCTACTGCCAAAGCCATGAGGCCACAGCTTGCCTTCAGTTTCAGTTACCATGTCAAATCCCTCTTTTTTGTAAAGCAGCGTAACACTGCCAGAACCGCACCGCAGCACTGGACACCTAATCAGGCACCCAGCCAATCACTACGCCCGTGCAGCTATGTGCTTTTAACTAATGCCGCGTAATTCCCCTTGCGTGAGCCTGGGGATGAAAGCGGCGGGTGTCGCACATTTTGATCATGTCCAATACTCTCTAAGAATTCAGGAACGGGCTTTTTTGCTCCGACCTGATG
>CALXOT010000021.1 GCA_944390085.1 uncultured Succinivibrionaceae bacterium | reverse complement strand
AATACTGCCGACAAAGATAGAACAAAAGCGATCGTCAGACCGAAAACCATTAACAGGAAAAAGGATACAGCTAAAATTGTCGCGACCATTTATTTGCCCTCGCTCAGTGCTTTTCTGTCTTTGATAAATTCGCAGATTGCAAAGTACAGCAAAAACAAACCACCTACCGGAATTACTGCATATACCAGAGGCATCGGTAAAAACAAAGCAGAGCTTTTCTGACCCATTCCGAGAATTACCAGCTTAATGCCCGCATACACGATAGTACCGGAGAGAAAGAAAGTAAGCAGAGCATTTAAGTGCACCAGAGTCTTTTTAGTCACGCCGTGCACCCTTTGAAGCACAATATCGAGAGCAACATGCGCTTTGGCCTTCAAAGCTACGGGAGCACCCAGGAAGGTGATCCAGATAAACATGTAGCGTCCGAGTTCTTCTGACCATGACAGTGAATTTTCAAGCGCATACCGGCAAAACACCTGCATAAAAATCAATAGCGTCATCGCCAGGATCAATACGCCGCAGCAGTACGCCAGTACTTTGTAAACAGAGTTTTCGATCTTTTCCATTCAGAACTCCTTATGAAAGAGGGCTTTGTTCAGCCCTCTTTACCTTAAGGCTGGATTAACGGCCTAATTCCTTATTGATGCGCTCCAGGAACGCTTCCTGACCAATGCGCTGGGCAAAAGGCAGGTGGGCAGGAGTAGCTAAATCGGCAAAAGGCTTGATATCAGGATAAATCACTTCAATACCGTTATTTTCCTGCATTTCCTTAAGCAGCTTCTCTTCGTCGGTAGCAACTAAATTATTTTCAAACTCAGTTGCTGCTTTGGCAGCCTGCCGCACCCACCCCTTCTGCTCATCGGTAAGGCTGGAGAAGCGCTTTTCAGACATCGCCAGAGTCACATACTCAAATTTATGATTAGTCATGACTATGTATTTCTGCACTTCCTGCAGTCTGGCACCATAAATCGTGGCGATCGGATTTTCCTGGGCATCAATGGTACCCTGCTGCAGACCGGTATACACTTCTGACATAGCCATCGGGGTCGGGGTTGCTCCCATGGCACGCCACACATCTACCATGGCCGGGATCTCAGGCACACGGATTTTCAGGCCATGAAGGTCGGCCGGAGTATTAACCGGACGGTTAGAAGTAACTTGCCTTGAATTTCTGTCCCACCAGTCCAGAATGCGGACATTACAGCTCTTTAAGATATTGGCCTCAATTTCCTTACCGATAGGTCCAGTAACTATCTTCTTGTACTCATCGTAACTTCTGAACAGGTACGGAAGCTCCAGAATTGAAATAGTGTCATCAAAGTTAGCAAACACACCAGCTACCAGCGCCAGATCAACGGTGCCCATCTTCATGCCTTCAACCATGTCACGGTCACCGCCCAAGGTAGAGTTCGGATAAATCTGTACCTTGATGGTGCCGTTGGACAGCTTCTCCAGCTCTTCCTTAAACTTGAGCGATCCTTCCTGCCATTGATCCTGCTCGGCATGGCAGTGCCCGAGCTTTAAGGTGATCACCTCGTCCTGCTTGTCGCCGCAGCCAGAAAGGGCAGCGGCACCGGCCATGGCCACAGCAGCAGCAAAAAGTGCAAATTTCTTCATAAGAGACTCCTTATTATTTAGCCGTAAATCCAAATCATTACTAATTGATCATGGTTTCACCACGATCTTTACCACCGGCTCTTTCTTCTGCGCCAGTGTATCTAAAGCCTGTTGCGTGTCATCCAGGGCAAATACCTGCGTCACATAAGGTGACAAGTCCAGGCCATTATTGATAAGCTCCAATGACTCTTTAAATGTCTTCCTTGAATAACAGATACTTCCTATTAAGATCTGCTCGTTTTGCACAAAATTATAGACATAGGTCGGTATTGCCTTGGTGATCATGGCTACAATGCCGATGACACCGCGCTTTTTAACAGAGGTTGTCGCTTGATCCACGATATTAGGGGCTCCTGCGCAGATTAAGGCGGCATCAGCACCACCAGAGGTCAGTTCCTTTACCTGCTCGGACAAGTTATCGCAAAGCGGATCAAGCGCTGCATATGCACCAAATTGCAGGGCAAAATCGCGGTTAGCCTTGACCGGATCGGTGCAGATAATTTTTTCATAGCCCTTGAGTTTGGCAATGGTAAGTGCCATCAGGCCGATGGTACCGGATCCCAAAATCAATAAGGATTTATGCTCCCCATCCTGAGCCACTGCATCCACCCGGTGCATGGCATTAACAGCTACAGCAAAGGGTTCGGCTAAGGTACCCACTTCATATGACACCGCAGGTGCCAACTTATGTACACAGACAGCCGGTGCCGGGAAATACTCACAGAAGGTACCCAGCCAGCGGGCAGTTCCCGGAACTATCTTGTCCTGGCACAGGGATTCGGCATCCAAATCGCAGAAATGGCAGTGACCGCAGCCCAATTGCGGATTGACGGTAACCCTATCACCTATATTAAAACCAGAGACAGCAGAGCCAATTTCTACAATTTCACCTGCAATCTCATGCCCCAGAATAACCGGAGGTTTTCTGAAAGCGTGCTTACCTAAAAAGATATGCAGATCTGAACCACAGACACCACAGCTGTGGCTTTTGATCAGAACCTGATCGGCTGAAATCTGCGGTTTAGGAATATCCCGGATTTCTACCTTTTGAAGATCGGTAACAAATGCTGCCTTCATGATCTTATTGTACTCCATATTACGTATTTTCTAGGACGTATGCTTTTATTGCTAAGTTCATAGTACATCCGATGTATTACTTAATATGTGAACCAGATCCAAATTCCAAAAGATGATTTGATTTGTTGGTCTCGATGGTGAGAAAAGACTGAAGTCAAGCTTTTGAGAGCCTGCCGGAAACTCCCTGGCACAGGCAAGACCTGCAGCTAAAACAGTTAAGCCTGAGGAAGGACTCAATTCTGCAGGGCGCAGGCTGAACTACAATATTTTGAGAGAGAGGAGCTTGACCAGGAAACTGCGTGACAGTTTATCGCTTTATATTTTGTTTTATATAGCTTTTAAGCTGAGCTGCTTAAGTGCTTTGCAGCATAATTTACCTGAAGATGCCCGCCATGTGGCACCCCCGCATGGCCACATTGAGCGTCAAACTTTAAGAAAAGTGTGCAATCCAGTTATGCAGTGATTTCTCGGTAGCCTCACGCGCCAGCTGTTTATCCCGGCGCTCCAGGGCATCCAGGATAATAGTGTGATCTTCAACTGAAGTAATGTTGGATTTATCGGCATACGCTTCTTCAGCAAAAGGATAAGCGATACTGAGGATCACGCAGTACAGGCCCTTGGCCAGATCATTGTCCATGTAGGCTGCCAGATCACTGTGGAACTTATAGTCCATCTTGACAAAATCCTGCTTGTCAAAGCTGGATCCGGCCATGTACTCCTGCATGTTCCGCACTTCATTGCGGAAGTGAGTAATAGTAGATAAGCTCAGTTGCCGCTCAATCAGTGAATTTAAAATGGAAAGTTCAAACATGAAGCGCAGCTCATAAATTTTAGAGCTGTCAAGCCGGGATAGAATCACACTGAACAATAGCGGCTGCAGCGCTTTGAACAGATCGCCCTTGGTGATAAAGGTTCCTTCCCCGCGCTGTATATCCACCACCCCAATGGACTGCAATTCCTTAATGGCCTCACGCACCGAGCCGCGACCCACCTGCAGCTGTAAAGCCAAATCTCCTTCCACCGGCAGCCGGTCGCCGGGGTTCAATTTATTTTCAATGATCTGATTTTTTATATGATTGACTACGATATCTTTAGCAGAATCTCTTAACTTCTTCTTAGGCTCAAAATCAGCCGGCAAAAAATAAAATAAGTTACTGTCCATAAAACGCAAATACTGCAAGGCTGCAGGGCTTAACATGATTTTTATGCGCTATTATAACTTATTTATTGATCACCTTGTCTGTTTTATGTCATGGATGATAACTGTACAAGACGCATAAATAAGGCTTTTTAGCCACCTCACCAAGTCAGCCTGCCTTTCCAGGCAAAGTAAAAGGCAGTTGCACCGACTGCGCTGCACCATGCCGCTATCAGTAACTGAAAGGTAAAAAAGGATAGGAACAAAAAAACCGGCACGGGTGTTGGTAGTGCCGGAAAAGTTCATATTATGCAAGGTGATATAATGGCAGGCGCTGTGGCGCCTTAAAAGATGCCGGTCAGACAGCTTTACTGACCGGCATTACAGAGGGGTAATTTTTACCTTAGAAGGTCATCATCACCTTAACCACGGGTTCAGGACGCTTGTCCGCCATGTCCATGGCTTCCGTCATCTTCTCGATCGGATAGACCTGGGTGATCATCAGATCGGTGTGGATGAGACCCTTGGAAATGGCGTCCACCAGGATCTCATAGTCCTTGTGCACGTACATATTGGAACCACGCAGGGTTATGCCCTTGTTCTGGATCAGGGCCATCGGAGCCGGGGTGGCATTAGGCATTAAGGCCACGTCGGAAATGATGCCGCCACGCTTGGTGCACTTGGCAGCCTGCTCCATCACGGCAGCATTGCCAAAGGCCAGGATGGTGACATCCACACCGGCACCGCCGGTGAGCTTGTTCACTTCCTCAACCAGATCCTGCTTCATGGTGTTGACCACATGCTTGCAGCCCATCTTCTGAGCCACTTCCAGGTTGTAGTCCACCACGTCGCCTACGATGATGAGCTCCGGGTTGGCCAGCTGTGCGCACAGGAAGGCGCCCAGGCCAATGGTGCCGGCACCGATGATAAGCACAGTCTTGCCCAGGCCCACACCGTTGACGCGGCAGGCATGCATACCCACGGCCAGCGGCTCAATCAGAGCACCCTGCTGGAAGTCCACGCCCTCAGGCAGTCTGACCAGAGTCTGCTCCGGCACTACCACGTACTCACCAAAAGAGCCGCTCCAGCCGCCTGCACCCAAGACCTTCTTAGTGGCACAGACGTTGTACTCGCCCTTACGGCACAGCTCACACTCACCGCAGCCATAATGCGGTTCGGCAGTGACGCGATCACCGACCTTATATCCCTTGACGGCAGAGCCGACCTCAGTGATTACACCGGCAAATTCATGGCCGGACACTACCGGCGGGATACGGTAAGGGTGCTTGCCGTGAAAGGCATGCACTTCAGAACCGCAAATACCGGTAGCCTTGACCTGGATCTTGACCTCATCCGGACGGGTCAGCTGAGGCTCCTCAGCATCAGTCACATAATAAGCCAGACCCGGCTTTTCGATAAATCCTGCACGCATGTTGCAAAACTCCTTGACTGTACTTACTTAATGAGGGCCTTGACGCTCTCGACGATGTTCTTGACAGTGATGCCGTTCATGGCCAGCAGGCTCTCATACGGAGCGGACTGACCGAACTGATCCTGAATGCCGATGCGCTTAACCTGGCCACGTCCGGCCTCAGCCACCACCTCGCACACAGCACTGCCAAGGCCATTCATGATGTTGTGGTCTTCGACCACCACAATGCGGCCATTGCACTCATCGATGCACTTCTGTACTGCTTCCACGTCAAGCGGCTTTACAGTGTGCATGTCCAGCAGGCGGACATTGATGCCCTGGGTGGCCAGGAACTCAGCAGCCTCGATGCCAAGACGCACGGTGTCGCCGTTGGCAATAATGGCAGCATCCTTACCGTCGCGCAGGGTGACAGCCTTACCGATTTCAAACTTCTGGTTCTCGTCATAAATAACCGGGATGGCGTCACGGGTAAAGCGCAGGTACACCGGGCCGTAAATCTTGGCGGCCTCGCGCACCAGGGCACGGGCAGCATAGTAGTCAGCCGGCATCACCACACGCATATTGGGGATAGAGCGCAGCACGCCCATGTCCTCAATACCCTGATGGGAAGCACCGTCATTGGCCGGGGTCAGACCGCCGTGGGAGCAGGCGATCTTGACGTTTAAGTTCGGATAGCAGATTTCCTGACGGATCTGCTCACCCATGCGCAGGCTGCCGAACACGGCATAGGTCACCACAAAGGGGATCTTGCCACAGGTAGCAAGGCCAGCTGCCACACCGGCGCCGTTCTGCTCGGCAATACCGACGTTCACATGCTGCTGCGGCAGCTCATGGGCAAACTTGCCGGTCTTGCAGGACTTACCGATATCCACGTCCACTACGTAGATATCCTTGTTCTCCTTGCCCAGCTCTACGATCTCATCGCCAAAGCCGTCACGGGTAGCAATTAACTTCTTACTCAGCATGATTAAAATCCTCTTTCTAATTCCTGCATTGCCTGCTCGTACTGTTCCTTGTTCGGTGCCATGCCGTGCCAGGCCAGCTGATTTTCCATGTAGGAAACGCCCTTGCCCTTGACGGTACGTGCATTGACGAACTTAGGCTTGCCGGAAGTGGAGGCATTGATCTTGTTTAAGGTATCCACCACCTGCTGCATGTCATTGCCGTCGATGTCATAGACTTCGTAGCCAAAGGCCTCAAGCTTCTTGCACACATCGAGGTGCGGGATCACCTGATCGGTGGTTCCGTCAAGCTGCAGGCCGTTGTTATCAAGGAAGATCACCAGATTGTCGAGCTTCCAGGCATTACCAGCCATGATAGCCTCCCAGATCTCGCCTTCATCGAGCTCACCGTCACCGATAATGACGAACACGCGGTAGTCCTTACCATCGCGCTTGCCGGCCAAAGCCATGCCCACGCCGCAGGACAGTCCCTGGCCTAAGGAGCCAGTGGAGATATCAATGCCCGGGCACTTCTTCATGTCAGGGTGACCCTGCAGGATGGAGCCTTCCTTGCGCAGCTCATGCAGGTAGTGCTCATCGAAGTAGCCCAAAAGGCCTAAGGCTGCGTACTGAATCGGGCAGGCATGACCCTTGGACAGGATGAAGCGATCGCGATCGGCCCACTTGGGATTCTTGGGGTCAATCTTCATTTCGCCGTAATACAGGGCGGCGGTGATTTCAGCTGAAGAGAACGCCCCGCCCGGGTGGCCGGACTGCGCCTCATAGATCATGGTCAGGGCTGTTTTACGCAGCTCCTTGGCATGCTCCTTTAATTGCTGAACGCTGATGTCTTTCATAATGAAACTCCTTTATTTAACAAATTCTTAGCTCACCCAGCCCGGCACAGTCATGGCAATTGGCGGTATGTAGGTGGTAAGCAGCAGGGCAATGATGGATGCGGCCACGAAAGGCAGTACGGCATAAGCCAGGCGCTTTAAGCTGACGCCGGAAATACCGCAGCCCACATAGAGGTTGACGCCCACTGGCGGAGTGACCAGGCCAATGGCCAGGTTCATCACCATGATGCAGCCCAAATGCACCAGATCGATGCCCAGCATGCGGGCAACCGGGATCAGGATCGGCACGATGATGTACATGGCCGAGTTAGCGTCGATGAAGCAGCCGGCAATAAGCAGGATCACGTTGATGATGAGCAGGAAGATGTACTTGTTGCCATCGCACAGATCAACGAGGGCGCTTGAAGCTTCAGCAGCTACGCCGGTCACAGTCAGCACCCAGGCAAAGAGGCTGGCAGTACCGACGATGAACATCACCACGGCAGTCTGGGACACGGAGTCCTTGAGTACCGGCATCAGATCCTTGAGCTTTAAGCTCTTGTAGATGAACATGCCGACGAAAATGCCGTAGAGGGCAGACACAGCAGCAGCCTCAGTCGGGGTGAAAATACCACCGTAAATACCGCCTAAGATGATGACCGGCATCATCAGGCCCCAGAAGGCAGACTTAAAGGCCTTCCAGCGCTCTTCCCAGGAGGCTTTAGGCAACAGCTTTAACTCACGCTTGCGGCTAACCCAGGTCATGGCTACCACTAAGGTAAAGCCCATTAACAGGCCCGGCACGATACCGGAAGCAAAGAGCTCGCCTACGGACTCACCGGTAACGGAACCGTAAATCACGAAGGTAATAGACGGCGGAATGATGATACCGATGGCACCTGCGGTGGACATCAGGCCGGTAGAAGAGGCCTTGTCATAACCGGCGTTTACCATGGCCGGAATCAAGATCATACCAAGGGCAGCCACGGTGGCAGGGCCTGAACCGGAAATAGCGGCAAAGAAGCAGGCCACAATCACGCACACCAGAGCCATGCCGCTCTTGCGGTGACCGACTAAGGTACGGCAAAAATCAATCAGACGTTCTGAGATCCCGCTCTTGTCCATCACATTACCGCCCAAAATGAAGAACGGAATGGCCAGCAGCACAAACTTGCCGGTGGCAGAATACATGTTGCTCGGGATCATGGAGAAGGGCAGGCCTTCATGCATTAAGGCGGCAATGGAGGCAAAACCCAGCGACAGGCTGATAGGGATATTAAGCAGAATCAGCAGGAAGAATAAGCCGAAAATAATTAATGCCAGCATTTACTTCGCTTCCTTATTAGTTAAAGTTCTGACAAAAAGCTGTACATAGCGAATAGTTAAAATGGCGCCACTAATCGGCACGAACATGCCAAACAGCCATTCCGGCCACTGCATACCGGCAGTCAGCTGGCCTAACTGATATTCGTTCTGTGCCATGTAATAGCCCAGGTACAACAGGAGGAAGCCAAAGATAATGCCCAGCGCGTGACCGAGTAAGGTACAGGCCTTTTGTCCTGCCGGCGGCAGGAAATCGGTCAGCAGGGTCAGGCCTAAGTGCGCACCGCGCTTGGCTGCGGTAGCCGCACCCATCAGGCTCACGATGACCAGACCGAGGCAGGTCAGCTCCTCAACAAAGGGCATGGAGGCATGGACGATGTAGCGGGCAAATACGTTGATGCAGGTGAGGATGGTCATAGCCAGCACCAGGATGGCGCAGAGATTATCCTCAAAATCTTCCAAAAATTTTTTCATAAAAACAGGATGTCCTTAAACTGCCAGGTCAAATGCACCCCGGGAGATTCCGGGGCGCATTAACTTTTTTTAGCGTTACATCAGGTGATTTGGTGATTACTGAATGTCGAAGGCAGCGCAAGCCTCAGCACCGTACTTGGCCTTGTACTCGTCGGTCACAGACTGCACGGCAGCCTTGAAGGCAGCTACGTCTTCATCAGTGAGCTTGTAGACTTCGCAGCCGTTCTCCTCGACAAACTTCTTGGCAATGGCAGCTTCGTCAGCCACGATCTTCTTGTTCATCTCCTGGCAGGCTTCCTTGACGCAGTCACGGATTAACTGCTGGGTAGCTTCATTCAGGGACTCGAACTTCTTGGTGTTAGCCGTGAAGGTAAAGGCCTCGTAAGCGTGGTTGGTCAGGGAGATGTACTTCTGTACTTCCTGCACGTTGGCAGAGTTGATGGTAGACAGGCTGTTGTCGTGGCCATCAATGGTACCCTGCTGCAGGGCAGTGAACACCTCACCCCAGCTCATGGCCTGAGGGCTGGCACCTAAAGCACTATAGAAGGCAGAGAAGTAGTCGCCGCCCGGAATACGCATCTTCAGACCCTGCAGATCCTCAGGACGCTTAATCGGGTGCTTGCTGTTGGTCATGGCCTTAAAGCCGTTGTGCACGGCGCCCAGATAGGTCACGCCCTTGGGAGCCAGAACCTTAGCTAAGAACTCACCGCCCTTGCCAAAGAAGGCATCTTCAGCGGCCTGATAGTCCTTCAGGGCCCACGGCAGGGTGCTGACCATCATGCGGTTGTCGAGGTTGGCGATAATGGAGGTGGAGTGAATGTCAAGATCGACAGTACCGTCGCATAAGAACTCCAGACCCTTGGACATGTTGCCGGAGGCCAGCATGTCATTGGGGAAGACCTTGACCGTCACGTTGCCATCGGATTTCTCTTCCACCAGCTTGGCGAAAATACGGGCAGCGCCGGTATCGTTAGCCAGATCAGTACCATTGCAGGACAGGCGCAGGCTGACTTCATCATAAGGATTGTCAGCAGCGGCAGAAACGCCGGTGAACAGGCAGGCCGACATCATGGAAACTGATAAGGCGGTCTTCACGAGTTTAGTTAACTTCATAATATTCTCCCAATTCAGGAAATGAATTAATAAGGTTTTTTCAGTGTAGAAATTCACCCCTGTGAAAAATTGCTGTTAAATCGCAAATAATCGGGAGCTAGATGAAGGGGGTTTTGTTCTTCTGAACAAAAATTCTGATGCTATTTTTGCGAGATTAATCAAATAATCGTAAAAACGATGCGGTTAAACGTTTTCATTACACAATGCCATTTGTGCAAATGAACAAAACGCAGTTAACAGCCCTTTATAACAATAAGCGGGCAAAAGGGAGGACAATGGCTGCAGGTTTTCACCCCCTGCAGTCAGGCAACTGCGGCGGCTGCCTGCAGGTAAAAAGCAGCCCCTTAACTTAAGGCCTGGCTGAGATTCTGCAGCACCCGTTACAGTTAATCCTTTGTCTTACTGAAGTTTTTTCAAAGATTACTCAATATAAGGTTGCAAGTTAGGTCGCGCTTGTCCATGCCATCAGGGCTGGGACAGCATCTGATGCCTGAGCATCAGGTACAAAATCACCGCATGCTCAAACTTAAAGGGATTGAGCCCGGTCATGTTTTCGATTTTCTTGAAGCGGTAACGCAAAGAATTACGGTGGATCTGCAGCGCCTGCGCCGTACGGTTGATTTCCAGATTACAGGCAAAGAATACATTCAGGGAGTTTAGGATCTTTTCATCATGCACCAGATCATTAAAGCCCAGCTGTAGACTGTCGAGCATGAAACTTACTTCATTGTCCTTGAGGATAAGCTCGGTCAGCCCTCCGGCATCGCTGGCCCGGCATAAAGGACGGATGGAAAAATCGCAATGACGCACACAATAGAGCGTAAACTGCATCGAATTGATGAGATTGAGCTTATCTGACGCCGGCAAGCCCACTGCAATACCAATAAAGGCACCTTGCGCCGTCAGCTGATGCTGCCATTCCTGCAAGGCCTGCAACAGGCTCTCTGTCCGGTTCTGAGGTGGTAGGAAATAGTAAATGTCTGAGGCGAACATGCCAAAGTCATTGCTGTCAATACAGTCATCCACCGCGTCAAGCAACAGCAAATCTTCAATTGCACTCTTGCTGCCACAGGTCAGCAGCTCAAATTTAAGCACCACCGGCACCCGCGGGTTATCAGCATCCACATTCAGGCGCACCGCATCTAGCTCCGGGACAGAGGAGGAGAGGGAAAGCGGGAAACGATATTCCCTTAAAATGCGTTCAATGTAGATATCATTACGCCGTGTGCTGAAACGGTGCAAACGGTTTTCAAAGGCCAGCTTGGCCAAAAGTTCAGCCGTCAGGAAAGCAAGCTCAGCATAACGCGTGATCTCATTGGGATTGCCAGTCACTCCCACCACAAACAGCACCTTGCCGTTGATAGTGATAGGCGCATTGATGCCCGGGGCATAGTTCTTGCCGTAAGTCAGATCTTCAGCATAGACATTGATGCGCTTGCCACTTCTGGCCACATCTCGCGCCACATCGTGCATCCTGCCGATGCGCGCCTTATCTCCGGAGGCGATGATGATGCCGGATTTGCTTATCACATTGACGTTATGATGGATGATATCCATCGAGCGCCTGACGATGTCCTGCGCCAACTCTTCAGATAAGATCATGCCTGCCTGCAGCTAAAAGGACTGCCCGTACGGGAAATTCAGAACTGAAACATTAGCTTTCTTTCAGATAAAGAAAGAAAATCCGCATGATCAGGCAGTAACTCAAAGGAATATCAAAAATGGGAATAAAGATTGTCCTGAAAAAAAAAAAAATCAAGTTTGATTTTGATTACTTACGCTTTTATTTTCAGGTGTTTCGCTGGTTTTTTATTTGTTTTCAGCTAAGGCTGAGATAGTAAGGCATGATTGGAGGGCCGCCAACGATTGCTGTAATGATCCCCCTTTTTTAACTAATGCCGCGTAATTCCCCTTGCGTGAGCCTGGGGATGAAAGCGGCGGGTGTCGCACATTTTGATCATGTACAATACTCTCTAAGAATTCAGGAACGGGCTTTTTTGCTCCGACCTGATG
>CALXOT010000020.1 GCA_944390085.1 uncultured Succinivibrionaceae bacterium | reverse complement strand
CACTATGCCTTAGTGCAGATCTTAGGTGGTACCTTAGGTGCTGATGCCGGTATCTACTCCAAGATGCTGATTGGTGCAGTGTATTTCCTGCCCATCTACATCGTGGTGTTCATTGTCGGTGCCTTCTGGGAAGTGCTGTTCTGCATTGTGCGTCACCACGACATCAATGAAGGTTTCTTCGTGACCTCCATTCTGTTCGCGCTGATTGTGCCGCCGACCATGCCGCTGTGGCAGGCTGCCTTAGGTATTACCTTCGGTGTGGTGATTGCTAAGGAGCTGTTTGGCGGTACTGGCCGTAACTTTATGAACCCGGCATTAGCCGGCCGTGCTTTCCTGTTCTTTGCCTATCCGGCCTCCATTTCCGGTACCAACTGCTGGGTTCCGGTGGACGGCTTCTCTGGTGCCACTCCGCTGGCACAGTGGCAGGAAGGCGGTCAGAGTGCCCTGGTCAACGCTGCAGGCGATCCCATTACCTGGCTTGATGCTTTCTTTGGTAACATCCCGGGCTGTATCGGTGAAGGTTCTACCTTCATGATTGCCATCGGTGCCATCATCATCCTGGTGACCGGCATCGCTTCCTGGCGCATCATGGCAGGTGTGCTGGTGGGTGCATTCTTAATGTCCTCACTGTTCAACGCCATTGGCTCTGACACCAATCAGATGTTCTCCATGAGCTTCATGTGGCACTTAGTGTTAGGCGGCTTCGCCTTCGGCTTAGTGTTCATGGCAACCGATCCGGTATCCTCGGCATTTACCAACTCCGGCAAATGGGCCTTTGGCCTGTTAATCGGCGTCATGGTTATCCTCGTCCGTGTGGTCAATCCGGCCTACCCTGAGGGCATGATGCTTGCTATCCTGTTTGCCAACTGCTGTGCTCCGCTGTTTGACTACCTGAGCACTCAGCGCAATATCAAGAGGAGACTTGCCCGTGCTTAAGCTCAATAAAGACTCCGTATTAGGTACCTTTACCATCATCATCGGCTTCTGCTTGGTGTGCTCCGTGTTAGTGTCAAGCGCTGTGGTAGCCCTGGATCCGTTCAAGGCTGCAGCCATCGCCAATGACCGTCAGGTGAGCATCCTGCGCGTGTCCGGTTTTGAGACACAGGGTACCGTGGCCCAGACCTATGCCGATCATATTCAGGCCCAGCTCCTGGATACTGAGAGCGGTTCCATCCTGGCTGACCGTCAGGCTGAGGCTGATGGCTACAACTTCGCTTCCCTGGCCAAGAACCCTGAGTTCTCCATTGCCATTCCGGCTGAGGAAGATCAGGCAGGCATCCGTACCCGTACCAAGCTGATGCCTATCTACTTTGCCCATGATGAAAATGGCACGGTTACCCGCGTGATCCTGCCTTTCTATGGCGCTGCACTGTGGTCCACTGCTTACGGCTATGTGGCTGTGGCTCCGGACGGTAACACCATCAAGGCCGTTACTTTCTACAGCCATGGTGAGACCCCGGGTCTGGGCGGTGAGATCGACAATCCGCGCTGGCAGGCTTTGTGGGTAGACAAGCAGATAGAGAATGCAGCAGGTGAGCTGGCCTTTACCATCAAGAAGAATGCAGCTAAGGAAGGCGAGGCTGCTGCCTTTGAGGTAGATGCGCTTTCTGGTGCAACCTTGACTACCAACGGTATTAGAAATGCCGCTCAGTACTGGCTGGGTACGGTATACAAGCCGTTCCTCGATCAATTACGCAAGGGGGAGATCCTTAAATGAGTTCAGATGTGAAAGCCCCTACCTGGAAGGAAGCGTTCTTAGAGCCGCTCATCGCCAATAACCCGGTGATGATCCAGGTGCTGGGTATCTGCTCTACTTTGGCAGTGACCTCCAGCATGAAGACCGCTTTCGTGATGGGTATTTCCGTGACTGCGGTGACCGCACTGTCCAATGCAGCAGTGTCCTATACCCGCAATTACATCCCCGGCAGCGTGCGTATTATTGCGCAGATGACCATCATTGCCTCTCTGGTGATCTTGGTCGATCAGATCCTAAGGGCCTTTGCCTACGATCTGTCAAAGCAGCTGTCCGTGTATGTAGGCCTGATTATCACCAACTGTATCGTGATGGGCCGTACTGAGGGCTTTGCCCTGAAGTATCCGCCGCTGCCATCGTTCATGGACGGTCTGGGCAACGGCCTTGGCTATATGATAGTGCTGTGCATTATCGCCACCATCCGTGAAGTGTTTGGCTCAGGCAGCTGGTTTGGGCTTACTATCCTGCAGACCGTCAATAACGGTGGCTGGTATGTGCCCTGCGGCCTGTTGGTGATGCCGCCCTGCGGCTTCTTCCTGGTCGGACTGCTGATTTGGGCGGTCAAGACCTACCGCAAGGAGCTTATAGAGCCCGCTGAGTATGATACCCACAGGGAGGATTACTAAGCATGATTGAGCATTATCTGTCCCTCTTTGTAAGAGCGGTCTTTATCGAGAACATGGCTTTGGCCTTCTTCCTCGGTATGTGTACTTTCCTTGCCGTGTCAAAGAAAGTTACCACTTCCGCAGGTCTGGGTGCTGCCGTGATCATGGTGCAGGTGCTTGCTGTCCCGGTAAACAACCTCATCAATACCTACATCTTGAAGCCCGATGCCCTGATGGTCGGCCTGGATTTATCCTTCCTGTCCTTCATTACCTACATCGGTGTGATCGCTGCCATCGTGCAGATCCTCGAGATGTTCTTAGATAAGTATGTGCCTTCACTGTACAGCGCCTTAGGTATCTTCCTGCCGCTCATTACAGTGAACTGCGTGATTTTCGCCGGTGTGTCCTTCATGGTGCAGCGCGAATACAATTTCCCGGAGTCCATCGTTTACGGCTTCGGCTCAGGCCTGTCCTGGGCTCTGGCCATCGTGCTCCTGGCCGGTATCCGTGAGCGCATGAAGTATTCTGATGTTCCGGCAGGTCTGCGCGGCCTGGGCATTACGTTCATTACCGCAGGACTGATGGCCATTGGCTTCATGTCCTTCTCGGGCATTCAGCTCTAAGGAGGAAGCATGTTTACAATCGTATCCGGCGTGGTGATGTTCGTTGTTATCATCGCGGTCTTGGTTGCCCTGATTTTAGGTGCCAAGCGCTTTTTGGTGCAAAGCGGCGATGTGACAATCGGCGTGAATGGTGATCCCGCCCACGCCCTCACCGTACCGGCCGGCGACAAGTTACTGAACTCGCTGTCCAGCAAGGGCGTGTTCGTATCCTCCGCCTGCGGTGGCCGCGGTGCCTGCGGCCAGTGCAAGGTGAAGGTCGTAAAGGGTGGCGGCGACGTGCTGCCGATTGAGTATTCCCATTTCACCAAGCGTCAGATTAAGGAAGGCTGGCGTCTTGCCTGCCAGGTCACCGTTAAGAACAACGTTGACATTGAGCTGCCGCCTGAAGTCTTCGGCGTCAAGAAGTGGGAGTGCGAAGTTATTTCCAATAACAACGTGGCAACCTTCATCAAGGAGCTGCGCCTGCGCCTGCCTGAGGGCGAGGAAGTTCCGTTCCGCGCTGGTGGTTACATTCAGATCGAGTGCCCGCCGCATACTGTTTACTACAAGGATTTTGATATCCCTGAGCAGTATCAGGCTGATTGGAAGCACTTTGGTCTGTTTGATCTGGTCTCCAAGGTTGATACCCCGACCATGCGTGCATACTCCATGGCCAACTACCCTGATGAAAAGGGTCTTATCATGCTGACCGTGCGTATTGCCACCCCGCCGCTGCGCCAGTTAAAGGAGCTGCCTCCTGGCATTATGTCCTCCTATATCTGGAGCCTGAAGCCGGGCGACAAGGTCACTATTTCAGGTCCGTTCGGTGAGTTCTTCGCTCGCGAGACTGACAATGAGATGGTGTTTATCGGAGGTGGTGCCGGTATGGCCCCGATGCGTTCTCACATCTTCGATCAGTTAAAGCGCCTGAACAGCAAGCGCAGCATATCCGTCTGGTACGGTACCCGATCGCGTAAGGAAGCTTTCTACGTGGATGAGTTCAATCAGCTGGCCAAGGAACATCCGAACTTCACCTGGCATCTGGCCTTGTCAGATCCTTTGCCTGAAGACAATTGGACTGGCCTGACTGGCTTTATTGCCAACGTGCTGTATGAGCAGTACCTCAAGAGCCACAAGAATCCTGAGGATTGCGAATACTACATGTGCGGTCCTCCGATGATGACCAAGAGCGCAGTCAATATGCTGCACTCACTGGGTGTTGAGGATGACAACATCCTGTTCGATAATTTCGGCGGTTAATTAAATGCCGCAAGCCGGGATCGCAAGATCCCGGTTTTTTATTGCCAAAGACAAAAGATTTTTAGCATTAACCTCTTCTTCCTCCTCCTCCTCTTTTTCTAGTTGCCGCTCTGAAAAAAAAAGCAATTTCCTTTCTTAATTGCTGCATTCTGACATGGATGGATTTTATTTATCAGGTGATTGCTTTACTTGCTGTATTTAGGATTATGATCACGCTGAAAATGCGGTATGGATCATGAAGAAGCTGATATTTGCGCTGATTTTGGCGCTGTTTGTTCCATTAAGTCCAGTCAGGGCCATTTCCTTATGGGAAGCGGGACGCCTGGATTATCCAGATGGCAATGCGGAAATTGCGGCCTTTGTCAACGGACCGCAGGGCACGCAGCTGCAGGTGGTGCTGTGCTCCAAGAATGAAGCCGGCAAGTACCGGTTGTCGCTGCTGTTGCCTGAGTTCTTTGCGCAGTCCCTGATGTTTGAGGTAGGTCTGGATGTAGGGGGGGAACAGAGCTCAGCTTATGCCGAGCTTGCAGGGAACAGCCTTGAGTTTCAGCTAGATGATGAGTTTTATCTGGCCCTGGCACACAGCCCGTCCCTGACGTTGAGCTTCAATCCTGAGGACGCAGCTTTTCTGCACCTGCCGCCAAGCCTGGATCTGCCGCTGCTGGGGGCATCAAAAGTACTGCAGCAAGTAGCCTCGCAATGCGTATTTCTGTCTGTGCATGAGGATTTTAAATGCCGTCAGGGGCTGCTGTCGGCGCTGCTGTGGCCACAACAGGGCTTTAATCCAGACAAGCTTGGGGATATCGACAATTTATGCAGCAAGCAAAGTGGTAGTGGCTATGCCTTCAATTTAAGCGAGGCCTGTCGCATCAGCCTGGATCGTTTTTATGAACGGGAAGGGCAGGGGGCGCTTACTTTCCTGCATCAGCTCTTTTTTGCCCCGGACAGCCCGTATCAGAAGTATAAGACCTTATGGAATGATGCAGTGCATGAACTGCCGGCAGGGCCGGTGTCGGATCTGGGCACCGCAGGGGACGAGGAATGGTATATCGGGCTGTACGCCCTGGCCGGAGGAAGAAGGGTAACAGAGTTTCCGCACAGCTATTACTCCATTTTGGAGGCCAAGAGCGATCCTACCACTCTGATTTATGACATTGACAGCCGGTATGAAATGGAAGGACTGAAATATGTCTCAGTGCTGATGCGCAGGCTGCAGCCTTCCTATCAGTTAAGGCGCAACTTAGAACAGTCCCTTAACGCCTGGGCGGACTTTTACCGGCAGCTTACCTATCTGCAGCCCTATATATTGCAGGCACAGGCCCTGCGCCCGGTCATTTACCGCATGATGCTGTTGCGCATCTGGCAGCTGGCCGGACGTCCGCAGGGACTTACCTTATTGCCTGAGCATGCTTTCAGGCAAGGCAGTGGCGGTAAAACCGTTACCACTGATCCCCTGGAGCGTAAATGCGCCTATTTTGAGGGGGTACGCGGGGATGAGTTCTTCTTTGGCAGTTCTGATTGCATTGCCTCAATCCGTAATGAGCTGAGCCATGGCGGACTTATCACTGAGGACTATGACAGGCTCACCGCCTTGTGGGATGATTTTGCCAGAGCCTGGGGTAGCTCTATCTTTTACTCAGACAGTGCCGATGACGCGGTGGGGGAGAATTTGCGCGCTAATTTTGCGCTGACTATGCTTACAGCAAGCCGCATCTATGGCTTTGGCGATTATTTCCTGCTGCGTGAATGTATCTCAGCTAGGGATGGCGACATCTGTGCGCTAGAAAAGGAGCGGGCTTTAATCTCACTTGAGCATGAGCTTGATAACAAAGTCAATGCCATTGCTGCAGTATCGCGTCAGGATGCGCAGGCGCTTTCTGAACTGCACAGCAAGTGGCTTGCCTATCAGGAGGCATTGGCTGATTACACTGAAAAGCTGGAGCAGCGCGGACGTTTGTCCTGGTGGCAGGCACAACTGGTGCAGGCCACCTCGGCGGTGTTGCAGACTAGTGCTGTGATCAGCGCTCCTTATTACCGTGAAGAGTTGCCAGACGTGAGCTTGAGCGAAAATTATGAGGACGATTTTGAGGATGCTTATTTACACTCAGAACTGACCGATCTGAGCAAACAGGCTCTTGATGAGGCCGCGCAACGTGAAAAGGAGCGTGCCGCCAGAGCAGAGAAAGAGGGGCAGCCTGTTCCGCAAAATTAGCACCTTTGGAACCTGCAAGTCACAGTTAGCTCAAGGCTCGTTTAAGTTCAGCTGAGTGCAGCTTGTAGGCTAACCCCTTACGCAGGGCAAAAGACGCAGCACTCATTAGGATGTCAGCTTAAAGCTGATTTTGTAGCGCCTGAAGTCGGGGTATGATTATTGTTATTGATTACAAGCCTGCACAAGGGTAAACAAACGTGAACAAAACAATACAAAACACACGGGCCGACATGATCAGTGACCCTCTGGATCGTTCTGCCTTGCTCCGGCAGTGCAGTCAGTGTGCTAAGTTGTGCCTTGATGGCAGCCCGGCCGAAAGTTATGCCGCCTTAAGTGCACTTTTGGCTGCAGTGGCAAAAGAGGCAGCACGCATGGATGCAGCACAGCTTGCAGTCTTTAATCAGATAATGCGCCGTTGTCTTGATGGACAGCAGATAAACGATCTGCTGCTTATTCATGATGCCTTGATGGCAGGGCTTTATCCGCTTATTGCGGATCTTAAGGATTGATCTCCCTGGCAGTTGTAGCAAGCTGCAGGCATTTCCGTTGCATTAAAAACCCGGTGTCAGGCACCGGGTCATTTGGTCTTTTTGATCTTTATTTTTCGTCTGAGGGCAAAATATCAGACCTTACGGCGGTACTTGCCCATGTCAATGGCAACGGCAACTGCAATGATGATGCCCTTAATAACCTGCTGCCACATCGGGGAGACCGAGATAAACTGCAGGCCGTACTGAATGATGGTGAACACAAACACACCAGCGATAATGCCGGATACCGTTGCGATACCGCCCATCAGCGACACACCGCCCACCACGCAGGCTGCGATGGCGTCCAGCTCATAGCCCATGCCGTATTGGTTAGTGGCACCTGCCGTACGGGCAGCTTCCAGCACACCGGCAATACCGTACAGGGCAGCTGCCAGCACGAAGATGAAGAGGTTGGTCATGTAGACGTTAACACCGGCTACCACTGCAGCCTCGCGGTTACCGCCTAAGGCGTAGACGTTCTTACCAAACACCGTCTTGTTGAGCACAAACCAGATAATGATGGTAATGACGGCAGCGATCGGGATCAGCACCGACACCCCCGGGAAGGATCCGGTCTGGAAGAGCTTGGTCTGGCCTAAGGCCGCGAAATCCGGGCGGACACCGCCGATAGGCTGTGAATTGTTAGGCGGCAGATCGAAGTACAGGGAGCAGCTGCCATAAACTATCACTGATGTGGCCAGGGTGGCGATGAAGGGGTGCATCTCGTATTGCGCCACCAGGAAGCCGTTTAAGGCACCAAAGAGCATGCAGATAGCAATGGCGATGATGATCGGGATGAACAACGGCAGCTGTGCCAGGTCCGGGAAGAAGCGGTTGGCATAGTCAGAGGTCTGCAACATGGAAGTGGAGACCACTGCGGCCAGACCGACGATACGGCCAGCTGACAGATCGCAGCCTGCGATGATCAGGGTAAAGCAGATACCAAGCGCGATAATTAGCTTGGTGGACGATTGCGTCATAATGTCGAGCACCACCCGGATCTGCATGAAGCGTGGCTGTAGCACGCAAATGATGAAGACCAGCACAATCATGGCGATGATGATGGCGTAGTTGGTCAGCATATTGTTCAGGGTCTTGGCGTTGATCTCAATATCCTGAGTGTGTGCGCCCGGACGGTAGTAGCGGTAGAGGTTCTGTACCACTACCCATACGCCGACTATCATCATGATGATCGGCAGATCGTAAATGGTCTTGATGGCTGCAAATTTCAGCACCAGACCTAAAAGCAGGATCAGCGCACCGATGCCGATGAGGCTTTTGCGATAGCTGCTTCTAGTGATTACACTGGACATACAAGCTCCTTAACTGAATGAAGAGGCCAGGCGCATAATCTCCACCTGGTCAAAGTGTTCCTTGTCGACAAAGCCGGTCACATGACCTTCGCACATGACCATGATGCGGTCAGACATGCCCATCAGCTCCGGCATTTCGGATGAAATCATGATGATGGACTTGCCCTGTTTAATCTGATCAAGCATCAGGGTATAGATTTCGTATTTGGCACCGACGTCGATACCACGGGTAGGCTCGTCGAAAATGATGATGTCTGAATTGGTCAGCAGCCAACGGGCAATCAGTACCTTCTGCTGATTACCGCCTGACAGATCCTTAATTGGGGTCTGTAAATTAGGCATCTTGACCTTAAGCTCCTTACAGGAGGCTGCTGCGGCAGGCTCGCGCTTGGTGGTATCAAGCACACCCATGTGTGCGAATTTCTGTTGAGCAGCAATTACGGTATTGTCCAAAATGGACAGAATACCGAAGATACCGGTTTGACGGCGCTCTTCAGTGAGCAGGGCTATGCCGTTTTTCTTGGCATCGCGCACAGAGTGGATCTTGATTTCCTTGCCGTTCTTGTAAATCTTGCCGCCGCTTAAAGGACGCAGACCGAAAATACTTTCGACCAGCTCAGTACGCTGGGCACCCACCAGACCGCCTATTCCCAGGATCTCGCCCTTATGCAGCTCAAAGTTCACGTCCACGAAGGAGCGTTTGGCAGCAGCGGTCAGATGCTCTACCTTTAGCACTACGTCATCCTTAGGGGATGTGTCACGTGGCGGGAAACGATTTGACAGATCACGGCCTACCATGTTGCGGATGATGAAATCCTGATCGATGTCTTTGGCCTGCCATGTTCCGACATATTTGCCGTCACGCATGATGGTGACATCATCGGAAATGCGCAGGATTTCTTCCATCTTGTGGGAAATATAGATGATGGAACGGCCTTCATCACGCAGCTTGTTGATGATCTTGAATAAGTACTCTACCTCGTTTTCAGTCAGGGAAGAGGTAGGCTCATCCATGATGATGATCTTGGCATTATAGGAAATGGCGCGTGCAATTTCGACTAACTGTAAATTTGACGGTGATACCTTGCCGGCACGAGCCAGGGGATCCACATCCAGGCCGATGGTCTTGAACAGTTCCACCGTGTCCTTATACATTTTGTCATGATCGACAAAGCCGAACTTGAGCGGGAAACGTCCGATCCAGACATTTTCCATCACCGGACGGAAACGGATCGGGTGCAGCTCCTGATGGATCATGGTAATACCCATGCCCAGGGCTGCCTTGGTATTCGGGATGTCCGTAATCTTCTTGCCCTGATAGATGATCTCGCCTTCATCAGGGTGATACAGACCGAACAGACATTTCATCAGCGTGGATTTGCCGGCACCATTTTCACCCATCAGGGCGTGTACCGTGCCCGGCCGGACGCGCAGGTTGGCATGATCAAGTGCCAGCACGCCGGGGAAACGCTTTACGATGTCGTTCATCTCAAGCACATATTCTGTCATGAGATAAATTCCTCACCTGTACATTAAACTTAAAACCCCCTGCGCAGCAGAGGGTTTAGAGACCGAGTTTCAGGATTTAATTACATGAAATCCTTATAGTTGTCCTTGGTCACCTTCACATAAGGGATCCAGACGTACTTGCCGTCGGTGATCTTGTAGCCGATAGCTTCCTCAGTCACCGGCTCACCCTTGGAGGCCTGTACAGCAATGCGTACGGCTGCTGTGCCCTGGTTGTAGGCGTCATTTAAGGAAGTACCTAACATCTGGCCGTTGGCAATAGCCTGCAGGGCAGGGGCAGTAGCGTCCACACCCACCACCGGGATGAACTTGGAGGCATCCTTGCCGGTGTTATAGCCTTCAGACTTCAGAGCCTCGATGGCACCTAAGGCCATGTCGTCATTGTTGGCCAGAACGGCTTCAATGGCGTCAATGCCCTTGGAGGTGATGAAGTTCTTCATCTTGTCATGGCCCTGCACCTTATCCCAGTTGGCGTTATCAGAGCCGATCTCCTCGATCTTAAGGCCGGCGTCCTTCATAGCTTTGACGCAGTACTCAGAACGTAAGGTAGCATCCTGATGACCCTGCTCGCCCTTAATTAAAATGTACTGCAGCACACCGTCACCATTCTTATCTGCCTCAGGGTGGCTCTTGAAGTAATCAGCGATAAGCTCACCACCGATGGTGCCGGATTCCTCAGCCTTGGCACCGACGTACCAGGCCTTGTCCCAGCCGTCGAGCAGAACCTTTTCAGGCTCACGGTTGATGAAGACGATAGGGAGGTTAGCGCCCTTGGCCTTATCCACTAAAGGACCTGCGGCACTTCTGTCCACCGGGTTGATGACTAAGGCGGTGACACCCTTGGTGATGAAGGTATCAACCTGATCGTTCTGGGCAGGCTGACGGTTCATGGAGTCTACCAGCTCGATTTCGGCGCCTAAGTCAGCGGCAGCCTTCTGCATATTGTTGCGGACACCGGTCATGAAGGTGTCATCGAATTTGTAAATGCAAGAACCGATTAAGACATCATCAGCAGCCTGAGCGGAAGAGGCGGCAACGGCAGCCATGGCCACGCCCGCAGCCAGAACGGTTAAAGTCTTTTTCATGGAAAGTTTCCTCCAGTAATTTTTTAGCTGCGCCTATACTAAGCGCAAATGTTTACAGAAAATGAGATAAAGCGCATATTTTTATATACTAAATATTATGTTTATATTTGTCAGTATGCGGTATGTTACATTACTTACACTGTACTAACATATTATAAATAAAGATAAAAAATATGAAAAATTTACTTTTTGTGGTAACGTTTACATCTGTAATTTTTGATTGAGCTCACGCTTTAAGCATCAATATTCTGCAGAAGCTCGCAGTACGGTAGGGCAGGTAGCCGCAGCTGTAGGCTCAAAGCGGATGGCAGGAGATAGATTTGTATGTTTGAGACTGTATCAGTACGGCGCAAGGAACGGGCGCAGACCTCGCCTGCTAAGGTGATTGAGGCGCTTTTTGCCGGCAGCCAGCTTACGCTGGCCCTTAAGGATCAGCCTTGCCCTTATGCGGTAACCGTCAACTATGCACCGCTGCTCATGGATGATGAGCTTTACCTCATCTTTCATGGGGCGAAGGCTGGCCGTAAATATGAATTGTTGCGCCGCTGCCCGCAGGCAGGTTTTACTGTAACCTTGCAGTCTTACGTGCACAATACCGGGGATTGCAAAAGCAGTACTTTCTATCAGAGTGTATGCGGTGAGGGCACTGTAAGTTTCCTTCAGGGGAAGCAGGCTGTGCAGGCGCTGGTGGCACTGCTGCAGCATTTAGGCAGTTCCCTGCCTGCAGAGGTTTTAGGCAGCAGGATTGAACCTGGAATGGGAGCGGTGCAATGCTTTGCCCTTAAGGTAAGTCGCGCGGCCCTGAAGGAGCATCGCCGCAGCCCTATGGCACAATAAATAGCCCCGTCCACAGCTTCTGGGGACGGGGATAGGGCGCTTAACTGATGCTAAAGCGCCTTTAAATGATCATTAAGGTAAATTACTTAAAGATCAGTGCTTATCAGCGCAGGTGCGGGCGTGCTCACGGGCTGCAGCGACCTTAGCCTTGATGAAGTCAGCAATTTCGCTTACTTTAAGGTTCTGCTTTTCTCCGCTGCGGCGGTTCTTATATTCAATCTCGCCGTTGGCCAGGGACTTTTCGCCTACCGTAATGATATGCGGCACGCCGATAAGCTCAGCATCGGCAAACATCACGCCCGGGCGCTCATCCCGATCATCATAGAGCACTTCAATGCCACTGGCTTCAAGCTCAGCATAGAGCTTTTCAGCCTCTGCATGTACCTGCGGGCAACGGCCGGGCTTGATGGCAATGATGGATACTTCAAAGGGAGCCATGCTGTCAGGCCAGATAATGCCTCGCTCATCGTGATGCTGCTCGATGGCTGCAGCTACCACGCGGGTGACGCCGATGCCGTAGCAGCCCATTTCCATGGGAATGCTCTTGCCGTTCTCGTCCATCACTACGGCATTCATTGCCTCAGAGTATTTCTTGCCGAGCATAAAGATCTGCCCGACTTCAATTCCCTTGCGCAGATGCAGCTTACCCTTGCCGTCTGGGCTCAGATCGCCTTCCTCGACATTGCGCAGATCGCATACCTCGTAATCCTTGATGTCACGATCCCAGTTGACATTGATGAGGTGATAGCCATCTTCGTTGGCACCACAGGCAAAATTACCCATGCGCTCGGCTGCCTTGTCCACCAGGATACGGCCCTTGAAGCCTACCGGACCTAAGGAGCCCGGATGCGATCCGGTAAAGGCGGCGATTTCCTCATCAGTGGCAAATTCCAGCGGGTTAGACATCCCGGGCACCTTGCCGGCCTTTACTTCATTTAATTCCTGATTGCCCTTAAGGCAGCACATGATGAGTTCGTACTTGCCCTCAGCATCGCGTTCGCCGCGTACGATAAGGCTCTTTAGCACCTGATCTGCCGTGATCGATAGGGCTGCTGCCGCATCATCCACGCTGTGACAGCCAGGGGTCGGGGCTTTGCTGTAGTCGGGACCGGGAGCAGGGCGCTCTGCAGTTTCAATGGTTTCAGCCATCTCAATGTTGGCAGCATAATCAGAACCGTCAGAGTAGGCGATGGTGTCTTCACCGGCATCAGCTAAGACCTGGAACTCATGAGAGTGATTGCCACCGATGGCTCCGGTATCTGCCTCCACCGGACGGAAGTCAAGTCCGAGGCGGGTGAAGATACGGCTGTAGGCATCGTACATGTCCTCATAGGTCTTATCAAGTGAGTCATGATCGAGGTGGAAGGAATAGGCATCCTTCATGATGAACTCACGGCCGCGCATGACTCCAAAGCGCGGGCGGATTTCGTCACGGAATTTGGTCTGGATCTGATAGAGGTTTAAGGGCAGCTGCCTTGCCGACTTAATTTCGCTGCGCCCAATGGCAGTGATCACTTCCTCATGGGTAGGCCCCAGCACAAATTCGTTTTGCTTTCTGTCCTTAAGCCTACATAACTCGGGGCCGTATTTGTCATAGCGCCCGCTTTCACGCCACAGATCGGCCGGCTGTACCACCGGCATGGAAAGCTCAATTGCGCCCTTACGGTTCATTTCCTCGCGGATCACCTGCTCTACTTTATGCAGCACGCGCAATCCGGTGGGCAGCCAGGTATAAAGGCCGGAGGCGATTTGACGGATAAGACCGGCGCGCAGCATCAGGCGGTGGCTGACTACTGCTGCCTCAACGGGGTTTTCCTTAAGGGTGGATAACAGATATCTGCTGGTACGCATTTAACTTTCCTGAAACTAATAAACTATGTGCCGCTTTTTGTCCTGAATTTCTACAAAAAGCAGGGATAAATCCTGCATATTATACACTTGCTATAAACTATTGGGTTTAAGCTGCACGAGGACAGCTCCGCAGGCGGGCTGTCCAGGTTATAATGCCATCAGGTTAACTAATGAAGGCGGCGCTGTGGCCGCTCTTGGCAAACTACAGGTTGGATATGGTTTTTGTAATCAGTTTTGTCTTTTTCGTGCTGTTCGTGGGCTGCATGGCTCTGGGCTTTATGTTGCGCGGTACCCCGCTTAAGTCGGAGGAGGAGGCTGCAGCTGCCCTGGAAGGGTTGACCTGCAGTGCCTGTACTTTAAACTGTGGTTTTGCGGGCAATAAGAATCACAAGCCAGGCAAGAGCTGCCAGGCTGATCTGAAAATTGCGCATAAGCAGGTTTAGCCTTTTCCGGAAGTCAGGATGCAGCTGATTTAAGTACCGAAGTAGGACTGTGGTAGGACTTAGCAGTGATTATGTTTAAAACAAAAAGTGTGTGCCTGTCCCTGATGCTTGCGGCATTAGTGCCTCTTGCAGGATGTGGTGGGGAACAGGTAAAGCCTGCTGAAGTGTTGCGGGTGAGCGGGCAGACCATGGGGACTTTTTATCAGCTGACCGTACCTGCTGATTACAAGGGAGGCAAGGAGCAGCTGGAAAAGGATGCCAGGGCTCAATTCCAGACCGTGATCGATGCCATCTCCACTTTTGACAAGGGCAGTGAAATCTCACGTTTCAATCAGCGGGACAGTACTGAGCCGATGCAGATTTCCACTTATCTGGCTCATGTGATTGAGGAGGTTAACCGTCAGGCGCTGCGTATCGGTGGAGCTACTGAGATCTCCATTCAGCCCCTGGTCAACCTGTGGGGCTTTGGCCCTGACGGCAGGCCGGTGAAGGTGCCTTCAGCTGAGGAGATTGCTGCGGCACGGCAATACGTGGGCATGGATAAGTATGCCGTGCGCTATATTGGGGGCAGCGCTTTTCTGGAAAAGAAAGATCCACGGGTGCAGCTTGATCTGTCCACCGTAGGGGAGGGGCTGGGCGTTGATCTGCTGGCGCAGCTGCTGGATGAAAAAAAGGTAGAAAACTATCTGGTTTCAATTGCAGGAGCAATCCGCAGCCGTGGGCTCAATCCTGAAGGCAAGCCCTGGCGGGTGGGGATAGTCAATCCTGTTGATCCGGACGGACAACCCTTTGCGGTGGTGTGCCCGCAGCAGGAGGCCATGTCCACTTCAGGCTCTTACCGTAATTACTTTACCGATGACAATGGCAGGCGCTATTCACATATTATCGATCCTAAGAGCGGCCAGCCCATTTCGCATCATACGGTTTCAGTGACCGTAATCGGCCGCAATGCCCTGATGACCGATGCGTTAGATACCGGACTGATGGTGCTGGGTGCAGACGAGGCGCTGGCCTGGGGCGATGCGCATGAGACTGCGGTTTATACCATTGAGATGCAAGATGGCAAGCCGGTAGGGCGGCATAACCGCTATTTTGAAAAATATTTAAAGTGCACTGCGCCGTCCGGACGCTAAGGTTTTTTTATGCATATTCATATTCTGGGGATCTGTGGCACCTTCATGGGAGGACTGGCGTTGATTGCGCGTGCTGCCGGCCATCAGGTAACTGGCAGTGATCTTAATGTTTATCCGCCTATGAGCACAGAGCTTGAGGCAGCCGGCATCAGCATCATGCCAGGCTACGGAGAGCAGCAGCTTGATTTAAAGCCTGATCTGATTGTGGTGGGTAATGTGATGAAGCGTGGCATGCCGGTGATTGAGCGCATGTTAAATGAACGCTTGCCCTACGTGTCAGGACCGCAATGGCTGTATGAGCATTACTTAAAGGACCGTACCGTGCTGGCAGTGGCAGGCACCCATGGCAAGACCACCACCACCGCCATGCTATCCTGGATCCTGGAGACAAATGGCCTGAACCCGGGCTTCCTGATAGGTGGGGTGCCGGAGAATTTCAAATGTGGCGCTAGGGCTACTGACAGCCCTTACTTTGTCATTGAGGCCGATGAGTATGACTGTGCTTTCTTTGACAAGCGCTCCAAGTTCGTGCATTACCATCCCACGGTCGCAGTGCTCAATAACCTTGAATATGATCATGCGGATATTTTTGACAGCATCGAGGATATAAAGCGCCAGTTCCACCATTTAGTGCGCACCATCCCAGGCCGGGGCAGTGTGGTGGTGTCCTCTGATGATGTCAATTTAGCTGACGTGTTAAGCCGCGGACTGTGGAGCAATAAAGTGGAACTTAACAGCAGCAGGGGGTTTAAGACAGAATTGTTGAATCCTGAAGGTTCACGCTTTGCCTTATATCAGCAGGAACAGCCCTTAGGTGAATTTGAGCTGCCCTGCTGCGGCGCCCATAATGTGCGTAACGCTGAGGCAGCCATCGCGGCAGCTGTGTGTATCGGGGTAGATCCGCAGGCTGCAGCACGGTCCCTGAGTTCCTTCAGATTACCCAAACGGCGACTGGAACTGGTAAAAAGTGCCTCAGGCTGTGCCATTTATGATGATTTTGCCCATCATCCCACGGCAGTAAAGGCTACCCTGGCAGGACTGCGTGCCCATGTTGGCCGTAATACCCGTCTTATTGCCGTGTTTGAGCCGCGCTCCAACTCCATGAAGATGGGGGCAACTGCGGCGGCACTGGCGCAGAGCTTTGATGCGGCTGATGAGGCTGTGATCTATCAGGGGCCTAATGTGCACTTTGATGCACAGGCAGTGCTTGCAGGGTGCAGCGTACCCCATCAGGTCTTTACTGATTTTGACAAATTGTATGCCTACCTTAAATCCTGCCTGCACCCTGCTACAGCCGTGCTCATCATGAGCAACGGATCTTTTAATGGTCTGGTATACAAATTAGCTCAGGCGCTGTGATCCTTGCTTACACTATCCGTAAGCAGGTTCTTAAGGCCGCAGAAATTTTATCGGTGGCCTTAAAATTTGCTCTGACTCACAAAAACTATATCAAAACCAGTTTTTAAGCGGATTGGTGTTCTGCGCGTCCTGACAGAGCGTTAAAATCTGCCTATGACTGAACCTACAGCAGGCCGGGGCTCGTACCGGCGTTCCGTTAACCGTTGTCATCTGTTAAGCCGCATCCCGATTTCTGAAATAAACGGGGTGACGCGTCTTTATTATTTGGAATTTACCTCAGGCAACATGCTGGTAAAGCAGTCACTGGAGCCGCGGCATGTATATCATGTGTTGCATGGCTTCCTGATCCGCCGCAGCCTGTCAGAGTTTGTGGGACAAAACGGCAGTGCCATGATAGCCCTGCCCTTGTGCCGGGATCTGCTGACCTTAAAGGACAAATATCCCACCGGCAGGTTGGTGGTTCATATAAGACAGCAGGAGGAACCGGCACTGCAAAACCGGCATCTGGTGATGGCATTGCGTCGGGCCGGAGTGCGTTTTGCCTGTGATCTGGAATGCCTGAACTCCCCGCAGGGCTGGCGTGAGCAGGTTTCATCCTTTGATTTCCTGGTGATCCATTACTCTGCGCATTATCTGCAGGATCTGGGTAAAGCATTTGATTTAAAGCGCTTTAATCCGAGGCTTAGAATTATCACCACTGGAGTTGACAGTCTGGAGCAAAGACAGCAGGTGCTGGAGCTGGGCGGCACTGATCTGGTGTTAAGCTTTTTTATGCAGCCGCATACCTTTTATTCCGATAAAAAGGTTCTGTTACATAATGCCAATCTGTTTGCCCTGATCAAGGAGATTTCAAGCACTGAACCTGATTTTGAACGGGTGGTTGACCGTATAGTCAGGCGCCATCCTTATATGCAGCGCGATGTCATCAACCTGCTTAAATACCGTGATCCTAATTTTAAGGAAAGAAAGTGGCAGTCAGCCCTTTTTGTGCAGCGCTTTGGTACGGAGTGGATGCGCTGCGTGCTGTCTATCTGTGCTTTGCATGGCCTGGCTTTTCTGGCTGCCAATGGCGGCGATCCCTTTGCCAAGAATGCTGCCTTTGAGCCGCTTAAGACCGCTTTGATCCGTGGATATTTCATGAATCTGATGGCGCGTGAAATAAAACTTGATCAAAAAAATCAGAGCCTGGCATTCGTTTACGGCTTGTTTTCATTGGAGCGGGTGTGGGCTTCCTTGCTCAATCCCAAGCTTGCCCAGACGCTTTTAAGTATGCCTGAACAGATTACGGATCTGTCTTTATTTGACATGATGCTGGAGTGTGTGATTGCCTTAGAGCAGGTTGACCTGAACCGCTTTGTACGTGTCCTGATGTCCCTGAATGGTACGGTAGGTTTTGCCCTGCATTATTATGAGGAAGCCTTGCTGTGGTCAAATGATATAGTTGCTATACTTTATTCGACTAATTATTCTGATTTCACGGTGACCCTGGCCTTGCCCTCAGCTGAGGCGGAGGATGATGCCCCAGACGCTGATCTGGCAGATCCTGCCTGAATAAAGACAGCGCATCAAATTGGCGCATGCAGACAGACAGGAAAAGAGCCGACAATAGGTTAACATATTGATAAGTAATATTTTTTTTTTTTTTTTTTTGATGGTGACAGATATCACTTTAATCTTTTGGGGAATTTTTTAGAATAGAAAGCTGTCAAATATCTATTAAGTGCGATGATAAGTTTAAAGAGAAGAACAAAAAAATCCAGGGAAAAGGCTGCTGCCGGAACGCAGGCGCAGGAAGCTGGTGGGGCCAGTATTCCTGAGGGGACGGCCGGGGTAGCTTCTGCGCAAACAGCAGCCCCCGCTCCGGCTGAGGAAGGCGCTGCAAGTGCTGCAAACAAGGAGGAGCTGGGCGAGCTGTTGCAAGAGCCCGCAGCTGCACAGTCAAATTTCTTCGTGCGCTCCCCGGATCGCTGCCATTTGATTAATCGTATCCCTTGCTATGATCAGAACGGACAGGTGCGCTGCTATTATCTGAAGTTTATTTCAAGCCATCTCTCTTCAACCGGTGATCTGTGCGAGCGCCACATCATGCATGTGCTGACTGGCTTTTTCATGCGCCGAGAAGTGTCCCGCTTCATCGGCCAGAGTTGTTCTGCCATGCTGGCCCTCCCTTTGTGCCAGGAACTGGTGACTTACCGTAACAGTATCCCGGGCGGACGTATCATCATTTATTTAAAAGGAGAGCATTTAGCCTCCTCCCTCTACGAAAAATACAGTCTGTTGGTTGCCTTAAAGAGGACAAACCTGCGCTTTTCCTGTGATCTGGAACTGCTGGCAGATTTGTGCATGCAGGAAATGTACGATGTGCTTTCCTGCATCGACTTTGCCATGATCTATTACGATGAACATCTGCAAAGTAACCTGAAGCTGCTAGATGTCCTGCACCAGCGTAATCCCAAGCTCAAATCCGTGCTGTGCCATTTGCCGGCAGACGGGTTGACAGCGATCCCGGACGGGGTGGATTATGTGATGAACACCTTCTTCCACCCGCATCAGTATTACAGTGATCGGCAGGTACTGCTGCGCAATGCCGATCTGTTTGCCCTGATCAAGGAAATTCAGCAAGAACATCCTAATTTTACGGTGATAAACCGGGTGGTCAGCCGGCATCCCTATATGCAAAAGGACGTACTGGGCTTTTTAAAGCGCCGGCATCCGGATTTTAACGGCCAGCGCTGGTTGGGGGAGAGACTGCGCCGGGAGTTTGGCATCGATGAACTGCGGCCTCTGCTGGCGCTTACCGCCCTGCATGGTCTGATATTTATTTCTGCGCAAAGCTCAGGTGACAATGACATGAGCATGGTCTTTGAACCTGCGCGCATTGCACTGACCCGCGCTGCCTTTGTGCGTGAGCTGACACAGCATTTTGAGTGGCAGGAAAATGATCAGGCGCTGGCCTTTGTCAGCGCATTGTTTTCAGTAGATCGCATGTGGGCACAGCACTATAACCCCAGCATGAGCTACAAGCTGCTATCCCTGGCATTTGCCCCGGAAATTGTGCAGCATACTGATAATTACCTGTATTGCCTAAGCGGCCTTGAGGATAATGATCTGCCGCGCTTTTTTGCCTCCTGCCGTAAGCTGAACTGCAATCCGGCAGCAGTGCTGCACCTGTATGAGCATGCCCTGTTGTGGGCGACCGAGATTGCTGCGGAGATGAGCGCCACCAATTACCGCGACATGTCCGTCACTTTAAGCGGCGCGCTGTAAGCTCAGGACTCAGCAGTACTTTGCTGCAATAACAGCTGTGCCAGCAGATCCGCCTGCTTGAGCGGGCGGTAGAAATAATAGCCCTGTATGAGATCGCAGTCCGTCTGCAGGATGCTGTCAAGTTCCTGCCTGGTTTCCACTCCTTCAACGCATACCTGCCGCCCGAACTGATGGCAGGCACTGATCACCGCCTTGATGAAATTCAGGTTATTTAAAGATTCATTTACCTTAAGAGTCAGGGTGCGGTCGAGTTTGATCAGGGTGGCCGGATATTTCAGCAGCAGGTTGATGGAAGAATAACCATTGCCAAAATCATCCAAGGCCAGCCTGATCCCGGTCTGATGGCAGTTGTCCACAAAGGTCTGGAGCTTATTCGGATCGGAGTCAAAGTTGGTTTCAGTAAGCTCCAGCATGAAATGGCTGCCTGCAAGATGCAGTTTGTTTAAAGTACTTTCAATGAAGCTGAAGAACTCGGGATCTTCCCGTACTTGCACGTAGCTGACATTGATGGTAATGAAGAAGTCAGGCTGGTATTTAAGCGCCTTTTTGACGAAAGCTGCAGCCTGCTCAAACACAAAGCGCCCGACTGGCACGATAAGCTTGGTTTTTTCCAGTACCGGGATAAAGGCAGTAGGGCCGATGTTTAGGTTTGAATCGCTCCAGCGCAGCAGCATCTCGGCACCGGCAATGCGCCGGTTCTTGCTGTGCACCAGCGGTTGTACTACGGTGGAGAATCCATCAAAGTTATTGGCTACAGCCGAGGTCAGCTGCAGTACCAATGAGGCCTGGCGGCGCTGTGACTGGACATCAAACACTGACAGATCAATAAAGGTCTCTGTTGTCTGCTTGCTGGTCAAGACAAAGAAGGACAGCTTTTCAAACAGATCCTCAGCATGGCTTATATGATCAGGATAGCGGATAGAGGTAATGGCCGCGCAGTTCAGACTCTTAAAGCCAAAGTCGTGATAACAGCGCGTAATGGTCCTGATGATGAGCTCCTTGAGCTGATTTTCAGTATCCAGATCACGGGTCTTGCTTACTGCAATGAAGGTAGTACCTTCCATGCGGTAAAAATCCAGCAATTCACCGACACGCTTGACCAGGGAGTCTGCGGTGGCACGCAGCAGCTGATTGGCCGTCTCATGTCCTAACTGTTCATTGATTTCAGGAAAATAGTGCAGCTTGAAGGCCAGGACCGTGCAGGAGTGTTCCTGCTCAATCAGACGGTTTATTTGCTTGATGGCAGCATAGCTGCGCGGTAGGTTGGACAGTGAGTCGATCAGGTTTCGATCATCCAGGCGCAGTATGCTGCCTGACATGAACAGCGGCTTTTGATCCTTATCGAAAATCACCTTGCCGCGGCAGTGTACCCAAATGCTGCCGCCTTCAGTAGTGGCGACGCGGTAACGGATGGAGTGATTGTGCTGCGGATCTTTCAAAGTCCGCGCCATGTCCTCCTCCCACAGCTCACGATCACGTTCATCACAGATAAGTGAACGCCAGCGGTTGAAAAAATCATTTTCAATATTATGGGCAAAACCGAACAGTTCGCACAAATTGTCCCCTAGGTAGAAGACATTTTGCGTCAGGTCCCCAAAATAGATGCCAAAGTTCTGCCCCGGGCTGGACAGTGACTGCAGCAAGGCCAGCTCGTCAAAGCGGTAATGCTCCACATAATAAAAGAAAGGATGTTCCGGCAGTTCATCAAAGTCACGCTGCAGCTTTTGCTGCTCGTTATTGGAGCTTAAGGCATTTTTATCTGCATTCCGGCCTGACAGCGCCAGGCGGTGCATAAATTCACTGAGGCTGCAGGGGCTGTCGGTGAAGGCCGAGTTTAAGGTCACAGCGCAATTCTGGCTTTTGAGCATGGCCTGGGCCCTGGTGCACAGCAGCTCCAGCTGTTCGCGTCTGACATCCTTGAGTACGGCGGTAAAAGTTAGGCCTAAGGTACGGTAGATGGGAAAGCCGATTAAGACCGTCTTGAGGCACTGAAAGGTTTTTTTGAGCAGATCGTCTGTATAACGGGTACCGTAACGCTCGTTGAGCTGGGCTGAGTCATTGAGTTGTACTAGGATTACGCCTAATGATTTGTGAAAACGGAAGCTTTGCTCATAGCGTTCAAAGGCGCGGCGGTTATAAGCCTCAGTCAGATCGTCGCGTTCTTTAAGGCGCAAAAGCCGAGTCAAAATGTGGCGCTTTTTGATGAGTGAGGACAGCACCATCTGATAAAAGGGTAATTCCTTTTTAAGATCCGGCAGCTTAGCCTCAGCCACAGAACATAACAATAAAAAACCAGCTGGCGCAGTGCTTTCGCTGCTGGATAAGGGCAGGATCAGGACATTGGTGAGATTAAATTCATTGAGCAGGGCATATTCAAGGGGATGCTCCTGCTTTAAGGCGTCCACCCGTGGAATAAACAGACTGCAGTTCTGATTGTCCAACAGCAGCTGCTCGATATAACTTTTAAGTAAGGTTCCAGCATCCCCCTGGTTCAAGTTGTTTTCAGCGCTGAAGCTAATGGTACGGGTCCAGGTAATGGTGGTGGTGACAGTGCGGTGTTCCACAACATACAGCCAGGCTGCAGCCAGGGCAAAGCGTTCACCGAGATCCTGCAGGGTGGCGTAAAGTGCAGCACTTGGACTGTCCAGTGGCACAACCTTTTCAAGCAGTGCAGCGGCATGATCCGCGGTGGGAGCAGGCTTTAGCTTGGTCAGTTGCAGTGCTTTATAAAGAAGCTGTGTTTTGCCGTCGCCGCTGCTAAATGGTAGGGAGCTTACCAAAAAATCGCCATCAGCCCCCGGGCAGCGAAGCTCTTCCTGACCACTGTGGCGAAGGGCTGCAGCTAAGGCAAGCAGGGCTTCAGTTCCATGAGCGGCGGCGTAAGCGCTGGCGCTTTTATTCAAGTAAACAGGTCTGTCTGCAGCATCCAGGGCGAAGATCAGCTCTGATAAATGCTCAAAAACGTCAAAAAAGCGCATGTACATAACTCCGTCCGTCCTGGTTTAGGGGACTGGCGACTCTCATTACAGCTTCAGGCTGCAGGCTGCAATAAGCTTTATTATTCTTAACCTGCATGTGCTCCCCTAAAACAAGGAGCCGCGTCAGGCATTTTTTGGTTTCATATTCTAAGTTCTTTTTAGTTGTGTGTGTTAATATTTCGGCTGTTTTTTTCCATTAATCTGCAAAAATATGAATCCTTACCTGTTAGGTCATCTGCTGGCGGCGGGAACTATGCTGGTGTGGGGCACTACTTTTATTGCCACCAAGCTGTTGCTGACCGATTTTTCCCCGGTGGAGATTTTATTCTCACGCTTTACCATAGGCTTTGTGACCCTGTGTATCCTGATCCCACGCCGCTTTGCGCTACGTAGCCTCAGGCAGGAACTGGTCTTTGCCATGGCTGGTTTTCTGGGGATCACCCTGTACTTTTTGTTTGAGAATATCGCCATTACTTACACTACGGTCTCCAATGCCGGGGTGATCTTAGGTACTGTGCCTTTTTTCATCGCTCTGGTGGACCGCTACCTCGGATCTCGCCAACCCTTGCATCCGGCCTTTTTTGCAGGTTTTGCAGCCGCCCTGCTGGGGATCTGCTGTCTGAGCATGAATACTTTGCAACTTGAGGTAAACCCGCTGGGGGATTTCCTGGCACTGCTCGCTTCCATTACCTGGGCTTTTTATACCCTGTTTGTGCGAAAAGCGGCCGCTTTTGGCTGCAATATGATGCAGGTGACCCGCCGGATCTTCATGTATGGCCTGATCCTGATGCTGCCCTTCATGTACCTGATGGATTTTCAGTTCAAGCCTGACTGTTATATCAAGCCCCTGAATCTTGGTAATCTGTTGTTTCTGGGGCTGGGCGCTTCTGCAATCTGCTTTTTTTCCTGGAATTTTGCAGTTAAGGCCATTGGTAGTGCGCAGGCAGGTCCATATCTGTATGCCGCGCCGGCCGTGACGGTGCTGGCAGCCTGGCTTATCCTCGATGAAGAGTTGAGCCTGCGCCTGATTGCTGGTTTGCTGCTTACGATAGCAGGGCTGTTGATTTCAGAGCTGCCACATTTGCGCGCCTATATTAAGCAGTGGCGCGTCAGGGCACAATAAGGGCGGGGAACATGGCAAGGTGCAGCCTCTGGAAATGACTCACAAAGAAACTAAGAAGCTAAGAATTTAAGAAACAGGGAATCTGAGAAACTGACAGGCAGGGACGGGGCAAAAGAAAAGAGCCGGGGTAACCGGCTCCTTCATAAATGACCGCCGGGGGCGGTCGGTGCAGTCATCGGCTGATGCCACACGCGATTAATAAAGCCTGGTACGGCGCGCATTCTCGCGAGCCATCTTCTTGGCGTGACGCTTAATGGCAGAAGCCTTGGCGCGCTTGCGCACAGTGGTAGGCTTCTCGTAAAACTCACGGGCTCTGACATCGGCCAGGATACCGGCCTTCTCGCAGGAGCGCTTAAAACGTCTTAAGGCAACGTCAAACGGCTCATTCTCACGTACTTTAATGACTGGCATGTGGAAAACCACCTCACTTATAATTACAAAATGCAGCGTCCTGTACAGTGATGCTGCCTGAAATAAAAACGTGCAGATTATATAGCAGCAGGCTGCTGAAGTCACGTAAAAAAAGCGTGAGCCGGGGCAAATTTTTTGGTATGTTGTGACGCTGCGGCTGGGGAAAACAGCAAAATTCTGAGATCTAGGTCAGATTTTTGCTAAAATGGTTCGTTGTTTGTGTGAAGAACAGATCATGGGATCCATATCTCTATGCGCGTACTTGGTATTGAAAGCTCCTGCGATGAAACCGGAGTAGCCGTCTATGACGACACGCAGGGCTTAATCGCTCACGCATTGCATACCCAGATAGCCATGCATGCTGAATACGGCGGGGTGGTGCCGGAACTGGCCAGCCGTGATCATATCAGGCGGGTAGTGCCCTTAGTACGCAAGGTCGTGGCGGAAAGCGGCATGGAGCTTAAGGATTTAGATGCGGTGGCCTATACTGCAGGCCCGGGGCTTATCGGAGCCTTGCTGGTGGGAGCCATGGCCGCCCGTTCCCTGGCTTATGCCCTGCAGATCCCGGCAGTGCCGGTGCATCATATGGAAGGGCATTTATTGGCCCCGCTGCTTGAAGATCCGCGTCCTGATTTTCCCTTTGTTGCCCTGCTGGTGTCGGGCGGACACACCATGTTAATCAAGGTGTCAGCTCCCGGGGACTATCAGCTTTTAGGTCAGTCGGTGGATGATGCGGCAGGTGAAGCTTTTGATAAGACTGCCAAGCTGCTGGGTTTGCCTTATCCGGGCGGGCCTTATCTTGAAAAGTTGGCTGCAGGGGGTAATGCCAGAGCCTACCATTTCCCGCGCCCGATGCTGAACAGCCCCAACCTAGATTTTAGTTTTGCCGGACTGAAGACGGCCGTGCTGACTGCGGTGCAGGGGGCACAACGGGAGGGAACGCTTAATGACAGGGTGCGTGCGGATTTGGCACGTTGCTTTACAGATGCCGTCAGTGAAACTTTGGTGCGCAAGTGTGAGCGTGCTCTGAATTATTGTAGGCTCAATACCCTAGTGGCGGCAGGTGGGGTGAGTGCTAACTCCGCCATTCGTGACGGCCTTACTTCCCTGATGCAAAAACGTGGCGGCAAGGTGTTTTTTGCCCGCCGTGAGTTTTGTACTGATAACGGTGCCATGATTGCGCTGGCCGGTATGCTGCGCTTTAAGGCCGGGCAGTTTGCCGCCCTGGGCGTGGATGTATTTCCGCGCTGGCCCCTTGATAAATTAAGGCCATTGCATGCATAAAGTTTTTATAAAAGGGCTGAAGATGAAGTGCATCATCGGCCTTTATCCCGAGGAGCGGCAGCACGAGCAGGAGCTTATAGCTGATGTGATCATGTCCTGTCCATCCCTGGAACAGGCCGGACGCTGCGGTGATCTCAGCCTGTCCATCAATTATGCTGAGGTAAGTGCCCTGGTGCGCAACTATACCATGCAGCGCCGCGCCCTGCTTTTGGAGGAGCTGGCGGTGGAACTTGCCGACATCATCCGGGAAAAATTTAAAGCTTCAGGCGTAACCATCCGCCTGATCAAGCCTGAGGCCGTGCCGGGTGCGCAGGGCGTGGGCATCGAATACAGCACTGAAAGCATGAGGTAATGTTATGGCTCAAGTATATCTGGGTATTGGCTCTAATCTTAACCGCGAGAATGCCTTGTTATTTGCCAGGGCGCAGCTGGAGCCTTTGTTTAAGGATTATGCGCAGTCTTCAGTGTGGCAAAGCCATGCGGTGCGTGAGGCTGAGCCTGATTATCTCAACATGGTGGCAGGCGGTAACTGTGAGCTGAGCCTTGAGGAGCTGGTGGCCGTCCTTGACGACATTGAAAAGCGTGCCGGCAGCGAAATGATGTTTCATAATGGTACTAATTTCGGTATTAAGCGCCGCCTGGATATCGACGTGCTGCTGTATGATGACGTAATCACCACTGAGCCGTGCAAGCTGCCGCGTCATGACATTCAGGATTATCCTTTTGTGCTCTGCCCTCTGTGTGAGCTCAACGATACCATCATCCATCCCTTGCTCAAGCTCCCTATCAAGGAGATCTGGAATGAGATGGCCCCGCGCCTACCGGCCAAGATGAAGGTGGAAAAATTTGATTTTGACTGGAACCGCGCGGCTCCTGACTGGGAATAAGGCTTAAATCCACTTTATGACTTTAACGCAAATTGTAGTACTGGCTTTAATTCAGGGTATTACTGAATTTTTACCGGTATCTTCCAGTGCGCACTTAATTCTGCCAGGCAAGCTCCTGGGCTGGCCGGATCAGGGGCTGGCCTTTGATGTAGCAGTGCATGTGGGTACTTTGCTGGCTGTTATCTTCTACTATCTTTCAGATCTGGTGAAGATTGCTACCTATACCATAGAGTCGGTAGTAAAGCGCCGGATCACCCCGGTAAGCCGGATCGGTTGGTTTATCATCATTGCCACCATCCCGGCGGGCTTGTGCGGCTTTTTGTTTGAAAGCCTGGTGTCTTCTGCCGCGCGTTCGCTGCAGGTGATAGCCTGTACCACCGCAGGTTTTGGCCTGTTGCTGGGACTGGCCTCCTACTGTAACCGCCGCCTGTGCTGGCGCACGGTGTTGTCCATTGAAGGGGAGCGGGCGGACAGCCTGCGCCACCTGACCCTGCAGCAGGCCGTGATCATCGGCCTGGCACAGGCCATTGCCCTGATCCCAGGTACATCGCGTTCTGGCATTACCCTTACGGCAGGCTTGTTCTTAGGACTGCGCCCAGAGGCTGCGGCACGTTTTTCCTTCCTGCTGTCCATTCCTATTATCCTGGCATCGGGCCTTTTGGAAGGCATTAAGCTTTATCAGGATCCGGCAGCTGCGGCCGTTGATCCGATTGAGATGCTGGTAGGGGCGCTGATTGCATTTATTACAGCCATCTGCGTTATCCATCTGTTTATGAAATTCATTTCTAGATCCGGAATGGCGCTGTTTGTAATTTACCGGCTGCTGCTGGCGGGCTTTTTGTTCTATATTGCCTGGTAGGTTTATCTCCAGGCAAAACCAGGCAGGTACGCCCCGGTAAGGGCCGGACAGGCCTGGGAATCACCACTGAACTAAGACTTAGCAGACTTAAGCTGCAAAGGCAATTTCCAGCACAACTTTCCTGCCTGCAGGGGCAGCAAGCTCAGCCTTTGCCGTTTTCCTTAAACAAAGCTATCCTAGCGGCTTTAACGGCCTCGCCCACGGCCTTTCCCTTAAGGCCGGCTGAAGCAAAAGTGCGCGCTTGCACCCCTTGGGCCAGCATCAGCAGCTGCAGAAAACGTGAGCATAATTTTTCTGCATCAAGCCCGACTGCCGCGGCCAGAGCTCCTGCAGCCTGCAAAAAGGGAGCACAGCGCGCAGGTCTGCGGTAAAGATCCAGTGCGCAAAACAGTTCCTCAGTCTCTTGAGCATTGAGGCTGTCAAAGTGCAGCATCTCTTTTGCATACAGGCGGCACAGATCCATGCTGTCACTGTATTCACGGGTCAGCGGCAGTCTGGCATTGAGGCTTTGAGCCTGCAGGGTACTAAATTGCAGACAGCAGATGCCAAAGCGTGCCTCCGTATTCAGGCTGCGTTCCTGCAGCCTTGCTGCACGGGTATCGGCCTGCAGCACTGAACTGCAAAGATCCATGGCGCTTTTATAAGCCGGAGCCTCCGGTAGTGCCGGAGTGGTAAACAGCTCCTCAAACTCTGGCAATACTTGTGACAGTGCGCCGCACTCATGCAGCAGGGTGAAAAAGACCGCACTGTCAGGGCAGGATAGGGCTTTTTCCAGCTCCAACAGGCAGCGCTCTGCCGTAAGCGCAGTAAGCTCACCTGAGCGTGCCATTTTTGTCATTAGGTTTTGAGTGTCAGGATGGAGCTTAAAGCCAAGGGGCGCCAGCTTGGCCGCAAAACGTGCTGCCCGCAGTACCCGCAGCGGATCCTCACAAAAGGCCGGTGATACATGGCGCAGTACCCTGGCCTGAAGATCAGCAAACCCTCCCCAGGGATCTATCAGCTTGCCGGAGCTGTCAAGAGCCATGGCATTGATGGTGAGATCCCGGCGTTTTAAGTCCTCCTGCAGCGTGATTTCAGGCCCGAAGTCGCAGATAAAGCCGGTATAGCCACTGCCGTTTTTCTTTTCGGTACGGGCCAGGGCATATTCTTCATGGGTTTGGGGATGTAAAAATACCGGAAAGCCGCGACCTACCTGCTTGTAACCCAGAGCAATCAGATCTGCAGGTACCGCTCCGGTCACCACATAATCCCTGTCCTTGGCCTCAAGTCCCAACAGGCGGTCACGTACCGCCCCACCTACCAAATATATCTGCATAGTGCAGCTCCAGCTCTTCTTTATAGCCTTTATCCGGAAAATTTGCGCATTGTAGCATGCCGATCATAGCTGGCCTGCCACTCAAGCTACATTTTGGCAGGAGTGCTCGCGAAAGCTTTTTTCAGCCGGCGAGCCATTTCCGGGCTGACGGCTGCGCTGCCGTTTATTATTTTGGACAGTGAGGCGCAGCTTACCCAAAGCACTGATGTAAGCCCGGTTACTGTACATTCTTCCATAAATTATTACAGCCTTTGCCTCAGGGCAGCTGCCATCTTGGGGCAGTGTTCAGGGCAAACTCCCATGCAGTCAATAGTAAGTAAAGGCCTTATCGGGGCAAATCTCGGTCCTGAAAGTCTGCTCTCCTGCAGCCGGTGCAACCTACCTTTTAGGCAAAACAGGATAAGCTGATTGCGGCTGTGGCTTGCAAAGCCAGCCTGCCATGTTTAGAGTAAGGGGCAGGAGATAACAATAGCCGTGGCAGCATACCTTAAATTTTTTGCATTGGATGAGGCTCCTTTTGAGCCATCCGTAAGCGAGCGCTTTTATTATGTAGGCAGAGCCCAGCATGAGGCCATGCAGGGACTGAGCGGAGCTTTGTCCAGCGCCGGTGCCATCTGTGTTTTAAGCGGTCCATCCGGCAGTGGTAAGACCGCCCTGGTAAGGATGCTGATGCGACGCTTGCCTGAACGGATGCGTCTTATCACCATCGATGATCCGCGCCTGTCAGCCCAGATGCTGCTGGCCACTATTTTGCGCGCTTCAGGGGTGTTGGCAACTTCCCTTGAATCAGTGGCTGAACTTACTTATAAGTTACGGGTATTGCTGGAAGAGCAGTCCAAGCACAAGCAGCTGAGTACGGTGATTATTGATGAGGCTCAGGGGCTTGATGATGAGGTGTTAGAGCAGCTGCGCCTGATATCTAATCTGGAGGGACAATATGGGCGCATGATCAATTTCCTGCTGGTCGGGCAGGAGGATTTGACAGCCCGCCTTAATACATCCCGTCACCGTATGCTGGCAGGCAGGATCCGCTTGCAGATCAGCCTGCAGCGCTTTAACAGGGAGGAAACAGCGGCATATTTAAGTTTCAGGTTACAGCAGGCAGGCTGCCATGATCCGGTATTTACCGATAAGGCTGTGCTTAAGCTATGCCGTTTATGCGGGGGCTTGCCGCGGCTTATCAATGCCAGTGCTGATCTCTGCCTGAAGCTTGCAGCCGCGCGTGAGCGGCGTCAGGTGTCAGCAGCCTTGGTCAAAAAAGCTTTTTTTTCAGCCCAGGCCGGACTGCGGGCACGCCGCCGCCCGCTGCTGCATTGCTGGCGGGCGTTGCGGCGCTGTGTGACACCGGTAAATATCGTTTCAACAGCTACGGCAGCACTGGCAGCCTGTGCCCTGTGTGCGGGCTTGCTGTTCTTGTTGCGTCCTTACCTGCCCCTGCATAGCTTTGACTATGCGCTGCGCTCAGAGCCAGCAATTGCTGCACAGATAGAACAGGCCCTGCCGGCCTTGCTTCCCGGAAGAACAGAGCAAAGCCGTCTGCAGGCTCATTTTGTCAGTGCAGTCTCTTCTGCCCTCTTTTATTCCGATGCCCTTACTACCCTCAGTGCGCTGGAGGGGGTGCAGACAGCGGAGGGGACTGCTCTGTCATGCGCTACTCTGCCGTCTTATGCGTTGGGCTGTGCCGTAAAGGATCGCAGCCTTGCTGAGCTTGCAGAGCTCAATTATCCGGCCCTGCTGCGGCTTTATGATGATAACCTAACTCCATTTTATGCAATCTTGCTGCACCTTAGTGCGGACAGTGCTGATCTGATAGTGGGCGATCTGATTTTTAAGGTAAGGGCGGATTATTTAAGGCGTGAGGATTTTTATCCAAGCACCGTGCTTTTTGTCCAACCACCTGAAGCCGATGCCAGGGAGCTTGTGGGCTTTTCCTTTGCTGCAGGGGAGGGAGAACTGCTGGAGTTGTTGCGTAAATTAAGCCCGCAGGGACGGGCTTTTTTACGGGAAAGGCTTACCCGTGCCTGTGAACGTGGCAGCTGGGGGATGTGTGATTTTTCGCAGGTCTATAATTTGTCCTCCGGGCTCTTCAATTATGCAGCTCACGCCGGGCTTACCCGGTTTGATGCTGATCTTTACCTGCGCCTGGCCAAAGACGCCGGTATGGACAGGCCTTATCACCTGAGGCCACAGGCAGAGTCCGTAAGCAGTGCTATAGCAGGGCACAGCCCGAAAGTTGCAAAGGGAGACTGAGCATGCCTTTTTCCGTACGGATCTTTGTACCGGTACTATCCTTTTTGCTGGCGGTTTTCATGTTGCTCTTCTGTGCCCTGCAGTTTAAGTTTGCACATGATCTGCAGCAGGCACAGCAGCAGGGTCTGTATTATTTAAAAAGCTTCAATCAGGTGCAGCTAAGTGAACGCCGGCAGGCGGTCAGTGCATATATAAAGGCTGTACGTCCTCTTAGCACTGAGCTTAGGCTGCCTGCTGCAGCGCAGGGGAAGCTTGCCGGATCAGGGAATTTTAGCGGGCTGGCAGCTGCAAAAGCAGAGCTTAGTGAGGGGATGGAGGTAAGGGTAAAGGCGCAGTACCGCGTCCTGCCGGATGGAGTACGGCAACTGCGCTTTGTGTCCCGGGATGCGGATCCTCCGGAGCAAAGTGTTGACTAAAAACGATCGCGCTTGCTGCGTCTTTTCGGCCGGGGCAGGTAGATGAAGATAATGCCGGCTACCGCGCCACAGAAGGCGATGATGGCTCCCTGCATCCACCAGCGCATCTGCATGTCAAGTTCACGGGTCTGCAGGCGGTCCTCATAGTCGCGGCGCAGCTCATCAAGATTTTCAATGGTCTGATCTTTTTGGTCAATTGCTGCCTTCATGCCGCTGTTTTCCTTTTCCAGGCGGGCGTTCTTTTGCTCCAGGGCAGTAACCTGGCGCTTTAACTTGCTATCATAATTGGCAAGTTCATCTTCAAGCCTTTCAATTTGCGCTAAAAGTTCCTCAGCGCGGGCAGTACCGCAGTTCTGTGCCTGTAAGGTCTTGGTGCCCATCCACACGGTATTACCCTCATCGTCCTGCAACTGGGCAAAGCTGCCATCGCGGCTGTAGGCGAGCAGGGTAAGTTTTGTTCCGGGGATACGGCTGCCGGTGATGCGGTAATTAGTACCAGGGCCGGAACGGGTCCAGACCGGATTTTGATCAGATACATAGACCGGCCCCCCGATGTAAAAACCGTTTTCATCGCGCTGCGGCTCACTGACAGTGGCTGGGTCGCTAGTACTGTTGGCGCTGCTTGCAGCTGTTGCAGTCGCAGTCTGTTGCACCGTGGTGAGGCTGTCCTGATTAGTGGCTGTTGCCTGCTGTGCAGCGCCGTCAGCGTCAGCGGCAGCGGCAGTACTAAGTCCGCAGGTTAAAAGCAGCAGGGCGGTAATTAAGTTGCGCATACAAAAATCCTGATAAAGAAAAGCTTCACAGCATTATGAAACGGCCGCTATCTTATCATTTTTACAGTACAGGCGGCAGTAGGGCTGAGGTCCGTAGCAGCAGGTGCGTAAAAAATTTTGTTAATAATTTGTAAAATTAACAGGAAATTTACGTAATGGTGTTAAGGTCGTAAGGATGACATGGCCGGGACCGGACATGTCTTTGTTTAGTGGAGAACATTATGAGCGCTGCTGATAACCGCGAAATTGAACTTAAGTTAGGCTTGCTTGAACCTTTTGACAAACTGAATGAAGTGCTGCTGACCATCGGCGGGATCAGCACCAAGCGTACCGATGATTTAGAAAATATCTACTATGACACTAAGGATCGGGCTTTATATGACCTAAAGGCTGGCCTGCGGGTGCGTAAGGGGCGCAAATGCCATGAGCAGACCCTGAAGGTCAGGGGATCTACCTTAGGGGGCGTACACAGCCGCAATGAATATAACGTGGATCTGAAGGCTGATCAGAAAAAACCTGATTTAAAGCTGTTCCCGGCCCAGGCTTTTCCTGAAGGTACTGATCTTGATGCCCTGCAGCAGGGGCTGGTGGAGCAATGCCATATTAATTTCCGCCGTGAGAGCTATGATCTTGAGTATAAGGGCTGTGTGTTTGAAATTTCTGTCGATAACGGCTTTATCCTGGCCAAGGACCTCAAAGCTCCGATTTTAGAGCTGGAAATTGAGCTCAAGCAAGCTGCAGATGACAAGGTGGAGCTGGTTTCCCTGTTTGATGAACTGGTCCGCGCCCTGGCCAAAGCCGGGGTGCCGCTGACTCTGGAGCCTTTTTCCAAGATGCACCGGGCTGCCATGCTGATGGGGGTACAGGATCGGAACACCATGGCTCTGCCTGAAAACCCTGCCGGCAATATCGGCGCTTACATTGCCGTGAATTTAAAGACCTTTGAGACCCTGCTGGGACTGTATCTGGTCAAGCTTAACCCGGTCTATCTTGGCTACATGGCCTATACCTTAAAGTGCCTGCGCCGTGCCTATGATTTCCTGCTTGATGAGGCAGCGCGGGATGACAATGTCAATGATTCACAAAGCTTCAGGGAGCTGAAAAAGGAAGGGCGCAAAATCAAGCGTACCTTAAAGCAGCTGGGCAAATTCCTGCGCCGTGAACAGAATGAAGTGATGCCGCTGCTGCTTACCGGGGCAGATCCGGATCTGTCAGAAGCTGCCCAGAAGCTGCGCCGCCGGATCTCAAAATTACAGGCCTACTGTTTACCGCTGCACTTGCGCGCCTTATTATTAAGGCTTGACAGTGTGCAGCAGGTAAATCAGAAGGCATGACATGGAGCATCACTTACGCTATAACATCATACCCAACCCTCAGCAATTAAGAAGCTTGCCTCCCCTGCTGGCCGGGGAGGCTGAAAAATACCGTGCCAGGCTCGAGCGGGTGCCGGAGGAGTGCCGCGCCGTTTTTGAAAATGCCCCGGACTATGATTATGTGCTGGGGATGTCAGATTTCATCGCCAAAACCCTGATTCAATATCCCAGGCAATGTGCTGAGCTTATTGCCGGCGGTGCGCTGAGCTCAGACGGCATGCTGCTTGAGCACAGGCAGGCAGTGCAGGAGGCTATTGAGTTTAATTTGCCTGAGGCTGAACTTAAAAAACGGCTGCGGGTGCTGCGTCGAACCCGCATGGTGCCGATTGCCTGGCGTGATCTGACCGGCAGGGCAGATATTGAAGAAATATTCGTGGCGCTGTCAAACCTAGCTGAGGAAATCGTGATGCGCCTGATTGAGGTGGTGCGCGCCTCGATGGTGCCGGCCTTTGGCGATGCCCTGACCCGGGAGGGCAAACCGATGCCCCTTCTGGTACTGGGCATGGGCAAATTGGGTGGCGGTGAGCTTAATTTTTCCTCAGATATCGATCTTATCTGCTGTTATCCTTATGACGGACAGACCACAGGCGGCAGCCGCAGCCTGACCCATCAGGAATTTTTCTCACGCCTGGTGCAGCGTTTTTCCAATCTGCTCTCTGACAATACGGCTGACGGCTGGTGTTACCGCATGGATCTGCGTTTGCGGCCCTTTGGTGATGCCGGCTCCCTGGTCAGCAGCTTTGATGCGTTGGCAGTATATTACGAGACGCAGGGGCGCACCTGGGAGCGCTATGCCCTGGTCAAGGCCAAGCTTTTGGGTGACTTCCATCTCTGGCAGCCTTACGGGGATGAACTTATCGATATGCTCCGTCCCTTTGTTTACCGGCGTTACATCGATTTCAGCGCAATTGAGTCATTGCGCAAACTAAAGCATGTCATAGCCTCAGAGGTGCGCCGGCGCAAGCTTGACAATAATTTTAAGCTGGGCTCAGGCGGTATCCGGGAAGTGGAATTTATTGCGCAGGTCTTTGAATTGATGCGCGGTGGACGCTATCTGGAGCTGCAGGAGCGCTCGTTGCGCAAAACCCTGCGTTTTCTGGCAGGCTTCAAGTTATTGCCGGCGGAGGTGTGCGCCAAGCTTGATGAGGACTATATCTATTTAAGGCGTCTTGAGAACTCGCTGCAGGAGCTTGCCGATCAGCAGACCCAGACCCTGCCGGAGCGGGAACGGGATCAACTGCGCCTAGCCCTGGCCATGAACAAGGACAGTTATGCAGAACTTACTGCAGAACTGAGTACCGTGATGGCGGAGGTGCATGAGGAATTTTGCAAGGTCATCAATGCCCCTGAAGATGAGAACAGCCCGCTAAGCCCGGAACATGCGGACATGGATCTGTGGGAGATCAGCCCTAGTACCGCTGAAGTGGCAGATCTGGTGCGCCCCTTGCTTAAGGACGAAAGCCAGGCTCAGTCTTTTGCCCAGGCCATCGTTTCATTGCAGCACCGGCTGTCGCATCAGCCGGTGGGGCCTAATGGCCGCGATACCCTGCGCCGACTGATGCCCAAGGTGATCCGTCGTTGTGCCCAGTATGACAATGGGGCTGAACTGTTTGTAAAGGCGGCGGGCCTGATTGAGCAGGTGGCACTGCGTACCACTTATCTTCAGCTACTGACTGAAAATGAGCCTGCCTTAATCCGTCTCATCACCTTGCTAAATGAAAATGCTTTTGCTGCTGCCCTGATTTCTGCCCATCCGATCCTGCTCGATGAGCTGATTGCGCCGCAATACTTAAAGAGCCCGCCCAAGCCTGAGGAATATCTGGCCTTGCTGCGTGAAAGCCTGATGCGCATTGATCCTGACGATCTGGAAGAACAGATGGAGGCCCTGCGCCTGTTTAAAAAGATAAACGTGCTGCGCATTGCCATGTCCGACCGCTCAGAAAGCCTGCCCTTGATGAAGATTAGCGACAGCCTGACCTGGCTTGCCGAAGCCTTGATCCGGCAGATGCTGGTGCTGGCCTGGCAGCAGACTGAGCAGCGCTTTGGTTGCCCGCCGGGACGTTCGGCACAGGATCCGGGACTGGCCATTATCGGTTACGGCAAACTTGGCGGCATTGAACTTGGCTATAAGTCAGATCTTGACATGGTGTTTATCCGTGAGATCAATGATGGCATGACCGAGGGAGAAAAGAGCGTGCCCTGCGCCCTGTTCTATCAGAAACTGGTACAGCGGCTGTTACATCTGTCGGTAACCCGCATGACAGGCGGGGTGCTGTACGATCTGGATATGCGCCTGCGCCCGGACGGGGACTCGGGCATGCTGGTGGCCGATACCGCAGGCTTTGAGGATTATCAGAAAAACCGGGCCTGGACCTGGGAACATCAGGCTCTGGTGCGGGCGCGCCCCTTGGCCGGCTCCAAGAGCGTGATGGATGAGTTCAACCGCATCCGCGATGAAGTGCTGCGCATGCCGCGTGATGAGCATAAGCTTAAGGATGATGTGCTGGCCATGCGCAATAAGATGCGCCAGCATCTTGATCGTTCATCAGCCAGGCTCTTTGATTTAAAACAGGGGCGCGGAGCCATGGTGGACATTGAGTTTATCTCGCAATACCTGTTGTTGCGCTATGCCTCCAAGTTCCCGGGCATGGTGCTGTGGTCTGACAATGTGCGCATCCTGGATGAATGTGAGCGCTTGAATATCCTGACCGCCCATGATGTGAAGGTGCTCAAGGACGCTTATCTTTCTATCCGCGGTTATTATCACCGGGTGTCCCTGGCCAATCTGCCGCGTATTGTGGCCATTGAGGATCGCCCGCCTGAATGTGCAGCGGTGGAAAAGATCTGGCAGGTGATCTTCAGCGGGCCACACTGAAAGCAAGGGGAGACAATTCATGCTGTTTGGTATTGATCTTGGTGGTACCAAGACTGAAGTGGTGGTGCTTGATCCAAAGGACGGACATGAAAGGTTCCGCAGCCGGGTGCCTACGGTAAAGGGCAGCTATGCTGATACCTTAAGTACCATCAGGGCTCTGGTGGCGCAGGCAGAGCTGGCCTGTGCCTGCAGGGCGCAGGCGGTGGGAGTTGCCATACCCGGCACCATCTCCAAAAAGAGCGGGCGCATCAAGAACGCCAATTCCAGCTGGCTTAACGGTCAGGATTTGCTCAATGATCTGCAGCGTACCCTGCGCTGTCCTGTTCTCCTGGAGAACGATGCCAATTGCTTTGCCCTCTCTGAGGCCATGGATGGAGCCGGGCAGGGGAAGGCGGTAGTGTGGGGGCTGATCTTAGGAACCGGATCGGGCACCGGGATCATACAGGAGGGCAAGGTGCTGGAAGGTCTCAATTCCTTAAGTGGAGAGTGGGGGCATAATCCCTTGCCCTGGATGGATGCATATGAGCAGGAGTTAAGCCGGATCCAGCCATGTTTCTGTGGCCGGCAGGGCTGTATTGAGACCTTTGTCTCAGGCACCGGCTTTGAGGCGGAATATCAGCGACAAAGCGGTCGGCAGCTTAACGGACAGCAGATTGCACAAAGGCTTGCAGCAGGTGAAGTGGCCGCCCTGCGTACCTTTGATCTGTATCTGGACCGACTGGCGCGCAGCATTGCCTGTTGCGTCAACTTCCTTGATCCGGATGTAATAGTGCTCGGCGGTGGCATGTCCAATTTTGATGGGCTTTATCAAGCTTTGCCTGCCCGGATCCTGAATTATGTTTTTGGCGGTGAGTTTGATACCCCGCTGCGCAAGGCCGTGCACGGCGATTCTTCTGGGGTTCGCGGGGCTGCTTTTTTAACTAATGCCGCGTAATTCCCCTTGCGTGAGCCTGGGGATGAAAGCGGCTGGTGTCGCACATTTTGATCATGTACAAAACTCTCTAAGAATTCAGGAACGGGCTTTTTTGCTCCGACCTGATG